>PCCK01000094.1 GCA_002731695.1 Porticoccaceae bacterium | reverse complement strand
TCTTTGCTCGACACGATGAGATGTTGTTCTTAGCTCAAGATCATGGACCCATTTACAAGGTTGGATTCAGAAAAGACTTCTGAGAACTTTTATTGCAAGATTGGTGAGATTAGGTTTCTGTGAGGGTATCCGATTGTGGAGTTTAATTCTTAAAAGAGTGTCTCAGGGTGCGGTCTGCTGCACGCTTCTCTCGTGTGGAGGCGGAGGTACTGATGCTACATCATCCTACAGTGAGTTGACGTCGACGGACTCCAACCCCCCCCTTATCACCTTGCTTGGAGATACAGCGATTTCGGTTGAGCGTGGTCGTGTATACAACGATCAGGGTGCTTCGTCAGATACAGGGGAGACGGTTGTTGTGGATGCGTCTTCAGTAGATACCTCAGTGGTTGGTACATACACTGTTACTTTCAACGCTGTGGATGCAGCAGGAAATGAGGCCGCTGAAGTAACTCGTACAGTTAATGTGGTTGACACAATCGCGCCGGTGATCAGCCTTATAGGCGATTCACAAGTCTTTGTTGTTCGCGGCAGCCCCTTCACCGACCAAGGTGCTACGTCGGATACTGGAGAGGCGGTTATTATTGACGCTTCCTCAGTCGATACCTCGACGGTTGGTTCATATATTGCCACCTACAACGCTGCTGATGATTCAGGAAATAAGGCGAGGGAGGTAGTTCGTTCGATAAATGTCCAACCTGCAGTGCTCTCCGTATTCCAAAATGGGAACATTGGCGAGTCTTGGAATCCAGTGTTCAATGCTTTTGATCAGGCCAATAACTGGCAGACCTGCAGCGATGATGGCGGTGCGAGTTGTCCAAGTATAAGTTGGCAGATGGCCTCAGATACCGAGCGAGGAGATATCCTTGAAATCCGCCATGGTTCTTCAGGAGATATGGCTGGTTTTTTCTTGAAGACTGATACACCTTTAGATATGTCTGATTATGCCGGTGGAAAGCTCAAGTTCGACGTAAAGGTGGTATCTGGAAACGCTGACATAACAATGAAGGTAGATTGCGTGTTTCCTTGTACTTCTGGTGACCAACGTATTGGGAGGTCTGGTGTTGGTGAATGGGAAACAATCGAGGTTGGAGTTAACAGTCTAGTTGGCAATGGACGACTTGATCTTAGTCGGATAGATACAGGGATTGTGATATGGGCTACCAACACGCAAGATACTACTTTTCTTCTAGATAATGTTTACTGGGAGGAAAGTCCTACCGGCGCTACTACAGAAACCGGATTGCCCTCCCCAACAATTACGTGGGAAAACCCAAACCTTGGAGGTGCTTTTAGTAGTGATTCATATCCGGGTTACTCGCTTGTCTGGTCTGACGAATTCTCGGGCACCGAATTAAATGAGGTTGATTGGAATTATGAGATTGGAACCGGAAACAACGGTTGGGGAAACAACGAGTTGCAGTACTATCGTAGAGAAAACACATCTTTGCAAGATGGTCTATTAATAATAGAGGCTAGAGAAGAAAACGTTTTTGGAAGTCAGTACACTTCATCTCGAATTACCACACAAAATAAAAAAAGTTTCCGTTACGGGCGCATTGACATTAGGGCGGCGACTCCATTTGGAAAAGGATTATGGCCAGCACTCTGGATGCTGGGTGATAGCTTCAGCTCAGTGGGATGGCCAAAGTCAGGAGAAATTGACATTATGGAAATGACGGGTGGTTCTGGAGGCGAGAGTATTGTTGTGGGCACGGCGCATTGGAACCGAGGTGGTGGTGCCGCCGCGTACTCGCCGACAAGCAACGCATCCAATAATGGTGGTCGAACAAACGAGTATCGACTCCCTGGCGGGGAGTCTTTAGCGGCCTCATTTCATGTGTTTAGCCTAGTTTGGACGAGAGATTCGATTAAATGGTTGATCGACGGATTTCAGTTTAATGAGATGGCTATTGATAACAGCGCAGATCTATCTCCCTTTCGGGGCGGCTTCTTCTTTATTATGAATGTTGCAGTCGGCGGTAACTTTCCCGGTGCTCCCGACCAGACTACTCAGTTTCCTCAACGAATGCTTGTCGATTACATACGCGTTTTTGAGGCACAGTGAGCTGCGTTTGCTTCGTTGAAGCTACATTTTTTATAGTAGAGGCAGCGCAGTGTCGAATTGACCCTTTGCTAGAGACGGAGAATAAATTTTCTGGTTTTTCTTGGCTCGTATATAGTCCTAGTGATAACTTCAACATTTGTGGTTTTTACAAGTCGGTTTACGAGGTCCCAGAATGGTGGTCGGCCAGGGTCGGCAATTGCAATCTTAAGGGTACCCATGGCTTGAGCGGTTATAATTAAATTGTAGGCGGGGTCGATTAAGTGATCCCAAAAGCAGATGTCCGATCCGATTAAGAGTTTGCATGGTGCAAGATCCTCTCTAGTTAAACTTCCAAAGTCTCTCCGTAGAAAATCGACTTTGCAGCCATTGAGCTCACAATGTAATCGTAAAAGTGGCTCTACAGCATCGTCGATATCGAGGGCGATTATCTTGCTTCTGAACTGCTTTGCAAGCATTACCGAGGGAGCTCCCCAACCGCAGCCGATCTCGATTACCCTGGTGTCGGGGGCGGGCGGTTCCTCAGCGAGAAAATCCATGAGCACGAGGCTTGAAAGCCAAATCTTGTTTCCATGGGCAGTATTGCGTTGTTGATGCCTTTTTATTTGACGAATACGCCGATCCGAAGGGCGCAGGAGTTTTACACCGTGTACTACGTATTCGTTTTTTATGTTCAAAAACTCACCTATACAAAGAAGTGAGTACGCTTTATGAATTGTCTGCGCATCAAACGATTAATGTTTCGCTTTAAATTTTCCATAAATCACACCTATTTATATTTATATCAACTAAAATGCTCTGAGCCTTATCAAGCAGTAAATTTTTCTGGATGTACGTAAAGATTTTACTGTTTGTTTGGAGCTTGGGCGATATTTTACTGGAAAAGCGCAATTTCAGGAATTATCATCTCCGCGCTTCTTTAAAAAACTACAAAACATGACGACTAACTAGATGCGTGCTTAATTTTCGCGAGTGAAGATCATATATGAATCAGCCTACATTTTGTCAATGTCAGCTACTTAAAAAATTATCTTTTGTAATCTTCATTGTGACGTCATTTTTAACGTCGGCGAGTGTTTCCAGTGGTGCAGAGGAAATAGAACGAAGCATCGATGAACTTATGTCTTCGATGACGCTAGAACAGAAGATTGGTCAAATGGTGCAAGGGAACATCACGCATGTCACCGCAGATGACGTCGCTCGCTATTATTTAGGATCTGTGTTAAACGGCGGCGGATCATGGCCCAACAAGCGTAAAGATTCCTCAATCTATGATTGGCTTGATTTGGCGGATGAATATTATAAGGCGTCAATTGATACCAGTGCCGGCGGTGCCGGTATTCCCATTATTTGGGGTACCGATGCTGTGCATGGGCATAATAATGTAAAAGGCGCTACCATCTTTCCTCATAATGTTGGCCTCGGGGCGATGCGGGATTCCGATTTGGTCGAGTCAATTGCTGAGGCTACTGCTAGGGAGGTTGCGGTTACTGGATTAGATTGGGTTTTTGCTCCCACAATTGCAATTGCAAAGGACCTCCGATGGGGTCGGGCCTATGAAAGCTACAGTGATAATCCTCGCCTTGTAGGAGAATACTCATCGGCTATGATTAGAGGTCTGCAAGGCTTGCCGGGTGCACTGAAAGACCCTGATAGAGTGATTGCTACGGCAAAGCACTTTATTGGAGACGGCGGTACTTTGAAGGGTGTTGATCAGGGTGACACTCAGCTTAATTTAGCCGATTTATTGGAGATCCATGGTGCCGGTTATAGAAGTGCGATTGAGGCGGGTACACAAACGATCATGGCGTCTTTTAATAGCTGGAACGGGGAAAAGATCCATGGAAATAGGCAGCTCCTTACTGAGGTGCTCAAGCAGGATATGGAATTCGATGGCTTTATAGTGGGAGACTGGGATGGCCATGGTCAGGTCGCTGGATGTACTAATGCCAGTTGTCCCAAAGCAATCATAGCTGGGATTGACATGTTCATGGTTCCGAAACAATGGAAAAAGTTTCTATCTAACACAATAAGGCAAGTTCGTGCTGGCGAGGTGCCAATGCCGCGTATCGATGATGCTGTCAGGAGGATTTTGCGCGTCAAAATAAAAGCTGGTTTATTTTCTAAAGGGCCGCCATCAGAAAGATTATTAGCAGGAAATTCGAGTCTGTTAGGCTCTGAAGACCACCGTGCCATAGCGCGGACTGCGGTTAGAGATTCCATCGTGCTGCTTAAAAATAATGGACGGATCTTACCGCTTCGTGGAAAACAGAATATCTTGATCGGTGGTGATGGGTCTGACAATATCGCAAAACAGTCGGGTGGTTGGACACTAAGCTGGCAGGGAAATAAAAATTCAAATGAGGACTTTCCGGGAGCAACATCAATTTTTCAGGGGCTAAAGCAAGCGATAGAGGAGGTTGGAGGTTTTGTTGCACATGCGGAAGGGGATAGTTGGCAGAGTGATTTCACGCCGGACATTGCGGTGGTCGTCTTTGGTGAGGATCCTTATGCCGAGGGAGTCGGAGATAGGGAAGATTTGTTATTCTGTGATCAAAACTCTGAAAACCGAAGACTTGTATCACAGCTTCGCGAACAGAATATTCCAATTGTATCAATCATGTTGACGGGCAGACCACTGATGGTTAATTCTCATATAAATCGATCAGATGCATTTGTCGTGGCTTGGTTGCCGGGCAGTGAGGGCGGCGGTGTGGCTGATGTTTTGGTTGCTGATGAAACAGGGAAGCCACGTTTTGACTTCACGGGTAAGTTGCCTTTCCCGTGGCCTAATACTGAAAAAAATTCAGAAAATCCTGATCTTCCAGTTTCTTCAATATTATTTGAGAGAGGTTTCGGAAGGGACTATGGCGACGATAGTGAGGTGAGTCGCAATTTAAGTACCGTTGCGTGTGAGAGAAAAGAATTAAAACCGCTTATAATTTTTAACGGAATAACACGTAATCCGTTCGCGGCGTATATCGCAGAATCAGTCGATAATGTCTTAGCAATATCTGGATCTGAGACTACTCTGTCATCAGGGTCTGTGTCGGTGAAAATTGTCGATGGTGAACTTCAGGAGGACTCTAGAAGAGTTAGTTGGAGTGGCGTAGGAGAGAGCCGGTTTTTTTGGCAAGCCTCCTCAATATTAGATTGGAGGGATTATTTGGATCAAGATGCTGCCTTGTCGGTAACTTTTATGATCGAGAAGCATCCTGAGGGCTCTGTGCAGCAGGAGATTGATTGCGGTATCTCATGTTCCGGGACGTTTGAGATGGGTCCAACCTTTAAGGCTGTTCCCAAAGGGCAGTGGGTGCGAAGTGCGGTACCGCTGAGATGTCTCGCCAAAGCTGGAGCAGATCTAAGTCAGATACGAGCGCCCTTTGTTTTGAAGACTGAGAAAAAGTTCTCGATAACCATTAAAGATTTAAGGGTGACTTCGGACTTGCCAAAAAATGCGTTGTTACAGTGCGATTAACAATTTTAATGTAGTCACTGTAATTAAATATTAAAAAATTTTTTAGCATTTATACTTGTTTGCTCAATAATCTCCTCGACACATTCAATTCGGCAGGCAGCAATTTCTTTTGCGACCCAAGGTAGAAATGATGGTTCGTTTCTTTTGTTTTTCGGTTTGAAGATCATATTTTGAGGTAGAAGATAGGGCGCGTCTGTCTCGATCATTAGCCGATCTATCGGAATATCGGACACAATATTTCTCAGTTCAGACCCCCTTTTTTGATCGCATACCCACCCAGTAATTCCAATATATAGGCCTAGCTCTAAATATTTTAGCAGAGTGTCCCGATTTCCTGTAAAGCAGTGGACTACTGCATCTTTAAAGTAGTTTCGATGCTCCTTTAGAATTTCTAATTGTAGGCTCTCCGCCTCTCTCTCGTGGAGAAACATTGGCAAACCTGTTTTTGTAGCTAACTCTAAATGAGCTTCAAATGATATTTGTTGAGCTTTTGGGGATGCTATATTTCTAAAAAAATCTAGTCCTGTCTCACCTATAGCAACAACCGATGGATGTGCTGAGAGATTATACAACGCATCGGAGGTGCCGTGGTTGAACTGTTCGGCATTATGAGGGTGGATACCAACCGTCGCATAAAGCATCTCAGGGAAATCATTCGCAAAAAAATCACAAATATCTAGAGTGGCTTTCGATTCAGAGAGCGATGTTCCCGTGAGAATTAATTTCCCCACTCCTGCTTCAAGAGCATTTTGAAGTACATTGCGCCGATCTTTTCTATAACGAGAACTCGATAGATTTACACCTATATCCGTCAGCATTTAAACTCTCTTGGCATTAGAGTAAAAGTTCAATTTCGTAAGGTTCAAGCATTGGTTTTTGGAGCCCTAATTTTTTAGAATAAATGGCTGAATACATAAGGGCGCTCTTAACATAGCCCCTTGTTTCAGGGTAGGGAATCAGTTCAATCCATAAATCATAAGTGAGCTTACCTTTGGTTCTCGAGAGCCACTGCTTGACGCGTTCAGGTCCGGCATTGTATGAAGCGAGTGCAAGTATTCTATTCTCTTCGAATCGTTCTAGAAGGCTTCTGAAATAGCTAGATCCTATAAGTAAATTTGTGTTTATATCTGTTAGTTGCCGACTGTTTTCATAAGGAATTTGTGAATTTCTGGCGGTGGATCGCGCCGTCTTCGGCATGATCTGAAGAAGACCCAATGCGCCAACTTTTGATCTTGCATGAATTTCAAAGGCACTCTCTTGGCGCGCGATGGCGTAAAGCAAGTGAGATTGTACTTGGGCTTTTTTTGCGGCAGTATCGATCGATCCATAAAATGCTAGAGGAAATCGGATTTGTAGATCATCCCAGTATTTGGCTGACGCCATGGCTATGATTGCACGACTGTGCCACGCCCAGTTATGGGCAAGTTGTGCGACTGCCATCCATTGTTCTTTTGTAAAGTCACGCGTTCCAGAGTTCCATTCGCGGTTAGCATCAACCTTTTTGCCATGGAAATTAAGTTCTCTGGCACGTTGTAAAGCCAGATTAGAACTTATTTCTTTTAGAGTTATTTCATCTTTAGGAACCGGTATGTGATTAAAGTTGTAGTCTTGATTCAACGAGTCACTGGATATAAACCCATAAAAATCACGCTCTTTTGCAAGTTCCTTTTTTAGCCGATAGGTTTCCTGTCTATTAAAAACCTCACTGTTTTCTAGACTTCGGATTCGCCAGTAACGCCAAACGCTTTTTTTCTTGGATTCTATTGATAATTGTTCTATCCAACCTTGGACATCGGTCCAATTCTGTTCTGATAACGCGTGACGTATCCGCCATTCGATAAGGATACCTTCGAATTCAGTATTAATTAGATCTTTATATCTAATGAGTACTCGGTCAGCATGTTGAGTTTTATTACTTTTGACAAATGATTTAACAACTCTTGATATAAACTCGTGAGTTCCAGTTGGGCTAACTGATTCTCGATACTCCCAGTTTGACCAAAAGTCAATGGCTTTTGTCGGATTACGATTTGCTAGGTGACTGAGTGAATGCGCTATCAAAGGGACAGCATCCTGACGATTTATCGCTTCGTTAACACCATTGAGCAGATAATTTGGATTACGTTTTATTCTCATAAACGCCTCTGCGAGATCTTTTGTCTGGGCGCCTGTCATAAATTGCTTTACATACCTTGCAAGTGAGTAATTATGGTTCAAAAGTGCCAGATTAAAGCGTTTCCATGCATGGATATCTGTGATTTTCTCATGCCGCATTAGGATCCTAAAGAGCTGATCACATTGACGTGGTTGAGAATGGCCAACGGTCCAGAGTGTGATGCCTCCCTCAAAAGCCGCCTTTCGGTTGTTTCGGTTGTAAAGTGCTTCCAAGTATTTACACTGACGCGAAACACTAGCCTCCTCTGGCGCATAATATTTAATATAATTTGTCCATTGAGATTTTTGTGCCAGATATTCAAGCCATTTTGACCTTAACCGGTACCCTAAGACGGTGTGCTCATGAGCTTCGAGAAAACGAGAAATTTCTCCCCGCCTTGGCACGCTCATCTGTGCTACAAGCTCTGCGTACTCAAGATATGGATAAAGAGGATAGTTTGTAAGTCCATGTTTAATCGCGTTTAATTTTCGCCATTCACCTCGATCTGCGAGCTTTTGCGCCTTAGCATAAATGTTACGCTTCGTTGAAAGAGCAATAAGGGAACTTTCTATTTCATTTTTTGTCCCAGACTGATTGATGTATGATTCTGCAAGTGATACTGAGCTCCAAAGGGCACCAGAAATCACAGTATACAAGACGAACTTTATAATTTTTCTTTTCAAGTTATGATTTGAGTAGAACGATAACACAGTATTTGCATACTCCATACACAGTGACTTTTTGATCATTTGGCAGATGCGGAAGCTTAAAACAACCGTTACCGACTCACAAGCGATGTCGGTTTTCTTTAGATTTTAATTTTGCATGTGGTTTGGGTTTTGTACAGTATTTGATGCGATTGCTATTTTTAACTGCTCGTCACGTGCCGGTGGGTACAGAAAATATTTGGGTAACGGACGTCTTTATATCAAAGTTTATTTTAAGCATAGATTGAACGAGTTTAGTGGATTAACATGGATTGGATTATTGTCATTGTCATCGTAACAATAGCGGTGACACCTGTCATTGGATTACGCGGCTCAAATCGACAGAAAAAAATTGTAAAGATGAGGCAAAGGGCTCGAGATCTTGGAATGCAAGTCATCTTACACCGTCGCCCAGATGCGGAAGATGATGACGGTGATTTAGACTTCGTTTGTTACAAGCTTTTATGGAAAAAAGATCTCGTCACAGACACTTACGTATTGCATTGTTGTAGTGCTCGTGGTCTAGATTCCTCGGTCTCGGGTTGGCGTTGGTTTAATGGCAAGCCAGATCCTGAATTAGCTGCGGTTTTTGAGTCAGTTATTTCTGAAGCACCAGACTCAACTGTAGGAATTCTTTGTGATCAGATTGGTATAGGAATAATTTGGAAAGAGAATGCGACAATTGGCGTTGTTGACTCCATTCATATGATGTTACTTCAAATGCAAAGAGCGTTTGAGAAAAAAGTAATCTAAAACTTGACCAAGGGGAGTACAAACGCGTATATAACGATCCTACAATTTTAGTAAATAGGTTTATCTACTTAGCCTTAAAACCAATATACACTTAAAAAGCAAAAAAATACGTGGCTTGGGTGTGAGTCGGATTGATATCAAGGCAGGCAAACATGCGAAAATGTTTAGTGATCGTGGAGTCGCCAGCAAAAGCGAAAACGATTAATAAATATCTGGGAGAAAAGTTCGTCGTAAAGTCCAGTGTTGGACACATTCGCGATCTTCCTTCTGGGGCGACACGTGCAAGCGTAGATCCGAAAGAGCGGGCGCGATTAGCTGCGATAACTCGGAAAATGAGTCTAGAAGAAAAGCGGCGTCACAAAGAGACTAAAGCGAAGCAGCAGCTCTACAACAGCATGGGCATTAATCCGGAGAAGGGGTGGAACGCTCAGTATTGCACTCTGCCGGGTAAAGAAAAGGTAGTTGGGGAGCTTAGAAGCCTTGCGAAAAAAGTTGACCTCATATATCTGGCTACGGATATGGATCGTGAAGGGGAAGCAATTGCTTGGCATTTGACACAGGTAATTGGTGGGGACATCACTCGGTTTAAGCGAGTAGTGTTTAATGAGATTACTAAAAATGCAATTCAACAAGCGTTCGCGGCCCCAGGTGAGCTTAATATTGACCGAGTGGATGCCCAGCAGGCTAGACGTTTCTTGGACAGAATTGTCGGGTTCATGGTTTCTCCTTTGCTGTGGGAAAAAGTGGGTCGAGGATTGTCAGCGGGCCGAGTGCAATCTGTGGCTGTGAGGATGCTTGTAGAGCGCGAGAGAGAGATTAGGGCGTTTGAGCCAGAGGAGTTTTGGACCGTTGATGCGGATGTACTAAGCCGAGACGGTGACGAACTATCAATAGAAGTCAGGACAGAGGGTGAGCGGGCATTCCGTCCTCTAAGTAAGTCGCAAGCTGATAAAGCTTGCGCTCGCTTGCAGCAAGCACAATTCGTTGTTGATAACCGTGATGATAAACCGACATCTTCCAAGCCCGGAGCACCATTTATTACCTCTACTATGCAGCAAGCGGCTAGCACGCGCTTGCGTTTCGGGGTAAAGCGGACCATGGCGCTCGCACAGCGGCTTTATGAGGCAGGGTACATTACTTACATGCGAACGGATTCCACCAATATCAGCCAAGATGCGATTAGTTCTTGCAGAGGGTTTATACAACAGAATTATCCGACACGTTATCTTTCAAAAAAAGTTAATGTATTTAGTAGCCGGTCATCGGCTCAAGACGCACACGAGTGCATAAGACCATCTAATGTCGATATAAAGCCCTCTTCAATTATTGGTGTGGAGACTGATGCGGCAAGGCTTTATGAGATTATCTGGCAGCAGTTCATTGCGTGTCAGATGGCATCAGCAGAATTTCTATCGACAACCGTGTACTTTTCGGCAGACGATTTTGGGCTGGTGGCTAAAGGAAGGATAACGGTATTTGATGGATATTTGGCAGTAATTCCAAATTATCGCAGGGGTGAAAGAGATGTCGAGGTGCCAGACCTGAAAATCGGCGACATTGTTGATCTTCTAAAGCTTAACCCGAAGCAACATTTCACGAAACCTCCACCTCGCTATTCCGAGGCTGCGTTAGTTAAGGAATTAGAAAAACGGGGAGTAGGAAGACCTTCGACATATGCTTCGATAATCTCAACCATCCAAGACAGGGGTTACGTACGAGTTGCAAATCGACGGCTGTTTGCTGAAAAGATCGGAGATATTGTAACGGATAGGTTATTAGAAAGTTTCGCTGACTTAATGGACTATGGTTTTACAGCAACGATGGAAGAACGATTAGATCAGGTCGCTTCAGGTTCGTTAGATTGGAAACATTTGTTGGATAATTTTTATACTGACTTTTGTAAGCAACTTGATACTGCGAAAGACGGTGCAGAAGGCATGCGTCCCAATTTAGCCTCAATGACAGATATTGTCTGTGCCGATGCTGGTTGCGGGAAACCGATGACGATAAGAACCGCCGGCACAGGAGTGTTTTTGGGATGCTCTGGCTATGGACTGCCACCCAAAGAGCGATGTAAATCTACAATGAATTTAATACCCGGCGATGAAGCGGTAAATATTGAAGAGGACGATGAGGCAGAATCAAAGAGTTTATTAAATCGTAAAAGATGCATTTTATGTAATACCTCGATGGATAGTTACTTGGTTGACGCAACTCGGAAGCTTCACGTTTGTGGTAACAACCCGGATTGCGAGGGTTTCATAGTAGAGGTGGGGCAGTATGTTATTAAAGGTTATGAGGGCCCAGTGATTGATTGTGATAAGTGCCAAAGTCAAATGCAGCTCAAGACTGGGCGCTTTGGCAAATATTTCGGTTGTACGGGGACGTCAGATGGTGGGCAGCCTTGCAAAAATACGCGAAAATTGTTGCGAAGTGGGCAAATAGCGCCCCCAAAGACTGATCCGATCTCGATGCCAGAGTTGAGGTGCAAAAAGGTTGAAGATCATTATGTCCTCCGCGACGGTGCGTCTGGATTATTTTTGGCGGCTAGTCAGTTTCCGAGGCACCGAGAAACACGCGCCCCGACGGTTGCCGAACTTCAACCTTATCAGGCAGTAATTGATCCCAAACATCAGTTTTTGTTGACTGCGCCAACAGCAGATCCAGATGGTTTTCCTACTGTAATTCGTTACAGTCGCAAGACAAAAGAGCAGTACATTAGAAGCGAAAAAGACGGTAAGGCCGTCGGCTGGAGTGCCTACTATTCGGGAGGCAGGTGGGAAGAGAGAGCACAAGGTGCTAAATAAAGTTTTTTGTGCCGCGAATGAGAGCTTATAACGGAGTGACGAAGTACCTTTGTCGATGTATAGTGAGAGAAAGTTTTTGATTTAATGCGGTTACCACTGTAATTGGAGAGCCTCTAATGGCACTGAGAGAATTCGAGTTAGTTGTGCAGGGGAACGGAGACATCGCACTCAAGCACTCAACAGATCAGAGAACGCTTGTAACGATGAAATTTTCCCCAGATGTTTTAGCATATCTTGGGGATCGACATGTGGATGTTGCGAAGTCGATGGTGGACGCAGGTTTGAGGAAAGTAATAGATCTTCAAGAAAAGCAGGCAATTCCGATTTCAATGGCAGCACGTAAGAGTGAAGTTTTGCACTAAAGTTTATAGCACGCCTTCGATTACTGAATATTTTAATTCATGGTAAAGCGTTATCGTAAGCCGAGTCTAACAATGCCGACTGCTATACCCTCTATTGTAAACTCTTGATCACGAAGGTCCACGCAAATCGGCTTGTAAGTTTTATTTTCGGGTAGTAATCTTATGTTGTGAGGACTGCTGCTTTTTTCTAGCCGCTTGACTGTTACGTCGCCATCCACCCTTGCCACCACAATTTGCTTGTTTTCCGCCGAAGGTTGCTGATGTACGGCAAGTAAGTCACCATTCAACAATCCTATGTCAGTCATACTGTCTCCCTGTACGCGCAAAAAATAATCTGCATTTGGATGGAAAGTGCTTATCGCTATTTCTTTGTAATCCTCGATGTGTTGTTCCGCCAGAATTGGCTCTCCAGCAGCAACTCGACCTATAATAGGAGTGCCTATTTTTTTCTCAACAATACAAATTCCTCTCGATGCGCCAGGTATCATTTTAATAGCCCCTTTCTTTGCAAGGGCTTTTAAATGGTCCTCTGCTGCATTTGCTGATTTAAATCCCAATCTTTGCGCTATTTCAGCTCGCGTCGGCGGGAATCCCGTCTCCTCAAGATTTGCTCGAATCAAATCAAAAACTTGCTGCTGACGAGCCGTTAGCTTGCGCATGCTTCCTCGTACCCTTTTTTGTGCTTATAAGCTGTCATTATGTACAGTATTAATTTGGCTTGTCAACCTCGTTTATAATACTGCTCGGAGTAATGATTCGCGGGCAGTTTTACTTGGTTAGACTCTCAAAATACTTTATTGTTGCAAGCAATTGAGTTGAGCCAAAATCTTGAGAAGTGAATTCAGGGCATGGTTGGAACTTATACCTTTTTAAATGGTGTGCCTTAGTTTATGTAACAGCCGTGGACACGTTTTAAACGTTGGAGTGATAGTTTATTCATAGAGGGCTTTTAGTTTTTTGAACAAATAATCTTATAGCCCGTTTTAGGTTTAAAAGTTTTTTTGGTGTCCACAAATATGCTTAATCCTTAGAGATTAAGGAAAAAATGTCATTTTAAATGTAATGTGCAATAGTGAGGTGATATGTTCCCATTAAAAGGTCAGCTGATGATTGATCTTGCTGGTGCCAATCTGCAACGCGAGGAGCGCGAACTATTATCCAACTCAAATGTGGGTGGAGTAATCTTGTTTGCGCGAAATTTCATTGATCAAACGCAGATTTGTGATTTAGTGCGACAGATTCGTAATATAAAGTCTCAGCTCCTTATCGCGGTGGACCAAGAGGGTGGAAGGGTGCAGCGATTTAAACAGGGATTTACTAGATTACCTGCTATCCAAAGGCTAGGAGATTTAGTTCATGAGGACAAAAACCGGGGAATGTCTCTGTGTCATGATTTAGGATGGTTAATGTCATCCGAGATTTTGGCATGTGGTATTGACATAAGCTTCGCACCGGTTGTGGATATAGACAGAAGATTTAGTAAAGTTATTGGGGATAGGGCCTTTTCTGATGATCCTGATGTTGTGGTTTCGGCGACAGATGCTTACATTGATGGAATGCATGAAGCGGGGATGGCAGTTACAGCAAAACATTTCCCAGGTCACGGCGGTGTCGAAGCTGATAGCCATCATGAAGCTCCCATAGACCAACGAACACTAGCGGAGCTTCAATCTCGGGATTTAAAACCTTACGAGAGCCTCGCTTCGAAGTTTGATGCAGTTATGCCTGCGCATATTACGTTTCCGAAGATTGATTCAGAGTCTGTTGGATTTTCTTCATATTGGTTAAATAATGTGTTGCGCATTAATTACGGCTTCCAAGGACTGATCTTTAGTGATGACCTATCAATGATGGCCGCTAATGTAGCGGGGACATATAAGGATAGGGCTCGCTCAGCCTTGATCGCTGGCTGCGATATGGTTTTGGTGTGTAATAATCGGAAAGGTGCTCTGGAGGTTGTTGATTATCTTGAGTCGCTTGGGAGTATCGAATCACGACCACACAATTCTATGATGGCAAGAAAGTTTCCGTCTTGGTCTAGTCTTAAGGAGTCGAAGCGATACTTGGAGATTGTTAAAACTCTTAGGGAGCTGTTCGGTTAACCTTTTTTAAATAATGTCTCATTTTTCCCGAAAAAATATTAAGCTTATGTGACGTTGGAGATTGCAATGAATAACTTTAATGAAAGTCTAAATTCTCTAGTGGGACAGCACCATTTTTGGGTGCTAGAGCTATTCATTATTGTATTTTCAGTTCTTTTGGCGGGATATTTTGTCAACCTTTTAGTGGATGGATTTTCTTTGAAGGCTAAAAAAACGGTGACCGTCTGGGACGATGCGCTAATTGAGGCTTGCCGAAAGCCAATTGTCTGGTTGATATGGATTCTTGGGGTGAATTTTGCGGCCAGTATCGCGGCGGAAAAGATAGAGTCTGACTGGCTACTGATTATTGAACCTGCTAACCGGCTGGCGGTGATATTTTTGGGCGCCCTGTTTTTAAATAACTTCATCAAGCGCGCCGAAAGTAACCTGATTGATCCCAACTTCACTTCAAAGCCGATGGATACCACTACGGTGCGCGCTGTTGCTAGATTATTGAGAAGTGCAGTTTTAATCACCTCATTTTTGATTGCAATGCAACTCTTTGGTTATAGTATTTCTGGACTGCTAGCTTTTGGAGGTATAGGAGGCATAGCGGTAGGCTTTGCTGCAAAGGATCTATTAGCAAACTTTTTCGGTGGCTTGATGATATACCTTGACCGACCCTTTTCTGTGGGTGACTGGGTTCGTTCTCCAGATCAAGAAATCGAGGGAACAGTAGAGGATATAGGTTGGCGCCTAACTCGGATTCGTACATTTGATAAAAGACCACTTTATATTCCAAATTGTGTTTTCGCTAATATTTCCGTAGAAAATCCGTCTAGGATGAGTCACAGACGCATATTTGAAACAATCGGTATTCGGTATTCCGATATTGATAGAATGAATCAAATTGTCGCAAATGTCCGCTGCATGCTAAAAAGTCACAGAGATATTGATTCAAGTGAAACTTTGATCGTCAATTTTAATCAGTTTTCACCTAGTTCGATTGACTTTTTTGTCTACACTTTTACTAAGACCACCGACTGGATTGATTTTCATCAAGTAAAACAAGAGATATTACTCAATATTTCAGACATCATAATGTCTGAGGGTGCCGAGGTCGCTTTCCCGACTACAACTATTGATCTGTCTGTAGAGGGATCATCAGATGCTGTTTCAACTTTGAGCAGCGGAGGCGTAGGGGCTGTGCGGGGCTAATAATTTCAACACGGTATAAAAAAAAGTGCTGTTTCGTTATCAATTGGTGTATTTTTTATTGTGTCTTACGATTCTCTCAGGGTGCAGTAATTTGCCAAATGGCTTAAAGCCAATTGATGATTTTGATTTAGATCGATATCTGGGGGAATGGTATGAAATTGCTCGACTTGATCATTCCTTTGAACGGGGACTTTACGATGTTAGAGCAAATTATGCGTTGAGAGCGGACGGAGGTATTGAAGTAAAAAATTTTGGTGTGCTGTCCACGGGGACATTGAAAGAGGCCACTGGTAAAGCCTACTTCATTGGGTCAAAACAACTGGGTCATTTAAAGGTTTCTTTTTTTGGATTTTTTTACAGTAGTTATATAATTTTTTTCGCCGACGAAGATTATCAGACTGCCTTTGTTGCAGGTGGAAACCATTCTTACTTGTGGCTGTTGTCGCGCGATCGTTTTATATCTGAATCGACCAGAGACCATTTTATCGAACTAACGACTTCCTTAGGGTTTAACACTGATAATTTAATTTGGGGTGTACAGCGGCCAGATCATTGCCGTTATACCGGAATTAGCTCTGATCAAGATCCGTGTTAGCAACGGGTATTTCTTCAGGATTTAACAACAGCGGTTGGTGTTCATGGATCGTCAGAATAATCCCAATCTTCGGGTGATCTAAGTAGTGAACTTCAGAAGGCTTTAATCTTTGGGACTTATCAATAGTCCATAAAGCAGACACTAGTTGAGTATTAGCTGTAGTATTTTGATTCTCGCTTTTCGCTATGCTTTGTAGGCCATCATCCGTTGAATGAGGAACCTCATTGTTCTCTGCGATTGACATCAACAAACGTGTCTGGGTTGGAACATTATCGGAGTTAGGTTGTATATTGGTAAAACTTGATTCTCGAATGTTCGCCGCTGCCCTTAAGCTCCGTTGAGGAGGATTTTCATAAGTTCTTGTTCCTTCAAGTATTGGGAAGTTCACGGTTAATCGCGCACCAAAATTTGGATCGATTTCACTGAGCCATAGATTACTCTCAAAATGTAAAAATCTAGATTTATAGAATCTCAGGCTGCCCTCCAGTTCGAAGCGACTATTTATATTTGATCCAGCTTCAATTATTACCCATGGATCATCTTCATAGTGGGTAATCGGGAATCGCCACGCGTTGTGAAATAACACACTGTATTGAGGGAGACGATGCAACACCATGGTTGTTTCGTTTAGGTTACGTAAGTGTTTTTGCAGTTTAATGTAAGGGAGCTCAAATTTAGGATAGTTTTCCTCAATGTGATTAACCTGACTCAAAGGGGAAGTAATATGATCTAACAAGTCAATGTTCGTTGGAACATTAGGACTCTTATTATTTGCCTCTGATTTGATATCAATTTTGCGTAATTCAGAGACTTCTCTGTTCCTTCCGAATTCCATTAGCTTTGCCAAATCTATCACATCAATATCGATCCCTGGCATAGCCAACTTATGCCACCTATCGGGATAATATAGCTCAAAGTTCGTTGGAGGACGTTCATCGTCACCTTTTATGTTGTGCTTAAAGATTACGACCTCTGCTTGATACCAATTATCTGGTTCCCATTCATTTTCTTTCGGAACTTCACTAATTGAAAATTCACTAAGAAACAGGTAAAGAAATCCTAAAAAGAATACACTTTCGTTCTTAATTGAGGATTTGAATCTCATGCTTATATATCTAATTTTTTTAAGTCTAATGTCTCTGAGCCCTAATTCCATTATCAGTTAGTCTCAATCATTAAATGATCCATAATGGTTCTGATTTGTGAAATTCGCATATCCGCGTCCTCCATCGGCAAAGAAAAGCTTAGCTGATCATTACTTCTCAGGCGGAACTTAGTTGGATTATTTTGAACCAGCTCTATAATTTTCATCGGATTAACCGAAGTCTTTTTACCGAAACAGAGTCTTCCGCTAGATGGACCCGCTTCTATTTTGGTTATGCCCAGATGTTCCCCAATTTGTCGAAGCTCTGCCATTCGAAATAGCATTTTAGCTGATTCTGGGAGCAGTCCGAAACGATCAATCATTTCTACTTGAAGATCATGTAAATCTTGGTTGGTCTGACAATTGGCAATTCGTTTGTACAAAGTTAGTCGAATATTCACGTCCGGCAAATAGGAGTCAGGGATCAATGCCGGAAGGTTTAAGTTGACCTCTACAACCTCTTTCAAGACTTCAATTGACGACGGCTCTTTTCCACGCCGGATTGCTTTTACTGCGCTGTCTAGCATTTCGTGGTAGAGAGTAAATCCAATGTTAGTTATGTGGCCGCTTTGCTCATCACCCAGCAATTCGCCCGCACCTCGAATTTCTAGATCATTTGTCGCTAGAGTGAATCCAGAGCCTAGGTAATCTGACATTGATATCGCTTCAAGTCGTTTGCTTGCGTTGGCATTCATAATTTTACCCACAGGTATCATCAAATATGCATAAGCTTGATGGTGGGAGCGGCCCACCCTCCCGCGTAGCTGGTGAAGTTGGGCGAGTCCAAATTTGTCTGCTCGGTTAATAATTATTGTGTTTGCGCTGGGCACATCAATACCAGTTTCGATGATTGTTGTACACACTAGCACGTTAAACCGTTTATGGTAAAATTCAGACATAACACGTTCTAAATCACGTTCTCGCATTTGACCATGGGCTATTTTTACGAATGCTTCAGGAACTAATTCAGATAAATTGTGGGCAGTTCTTTCGATACTTTTTACATCATTGTGTAGGAAGTAAATCTGTCCGCCTCGCATTATTTCACGCAGAATGGCCTCCTTTACAACGCGGGAATCATCTTTTCGTACGAAAGTTTTTACTGACAACCTTTTAGCGGGTGGTGTTGCAATTATGGATAGATCTCTAAGTCTATTCATAGACATATTGAGCGTTCTGGGGATAGGCGTTGCTGTGAGGGTAAGAATATCTACTCGGCTTCGTAACGACTTTATTTTTTCTTTTTGGCGAACGCCGAATCGATGTTCCTCATCAATTACTAGCAAGCCAAGTCTGGAAAACTGAAAGTCTTGGTGTAGTAATTTGTGAGTGGTAATTAAGATGTCGACAGAACCAGATTCCAGTGCAAGAGAAATTAATCGCTGTTCCGCTTGTGTCTTAAATCTCGAAAGCGATTCAACTCGGATTGGCCAGTTTGAAAATCGATCTCGAAAATTCTCTGTATGCTGGTGAGCTAACAGAGTAGTGGGAACTAAGATTATAGCCTGCTTTCCACTATTGACTACAGTGAATGCGGCTCTCATTGCGACTTCAGTTTTTCCAAATCCCACATCACCGCAGATTAGTCTATCCATTGGTTGAGAACTCAACAAATCTTGCCTCACCGCCTGAATAGCTTCATTTTGATCTGCGGTCTCCTCAAAAGGAAATTCTCTGCAAAACTTATTGTAATCATCGACGTCATCCTTGCATGCATAACCAGTTTTCGATGCACGACGAGAATAAATGTCTAGTAACTCTACCGCCGTATCTCGAATTTGCTTCGCAGCTTTTTCTTTTGCCTTTTCCCATTTATCACTTCCCAGTCGGCTGAGCATAACATTTTCATGATTACTAGCGCCGAATCTACTAATCAAATGTAACGATGTAACCGGCACATATAATTTCGCGTCCTCAGCGTAAGAGAGTTCCAGAAATTCTTGAGAGCTATTGTCTATGGGTAGTGTTTTCAGGCCAAAGTATTTGCCAATTCCATGTTCAATGTGTACGACAGGAGTGCCTGGTTGAAGTTCTGCTAAAGATTTAAAAATATGTTCAGGAGCTTTCGAGATTTTTGAGCGTCGCCGCCGTTGCATTACTTGCTTACCGAACAGTTCTCCCTCAGCAATTACGCATAAATTCTTGTCTGCCCAAAAAAAACCCCGCTCTAGCTCACATATTGTTATTGCATACTTGCATGAGGATACCATGAACTTTTTCCAGTCTTCACAAACCTTCGGCGTTATCCCAGACTGGTGAAGCAAATCAATCAAGATTTCTCTTCGTCCAGTTGAGTCAGCACAAAAAAGAACTTTGAGCGAGTCATTATCAATTTCGTTAAGAAGTGTGTTTAGCGCCAAAAAAGAAACTTTCGTTGTTTTATCGACACTAATATTTGGCAAATTATGAATTCGGAAATTAGGGTTCTCATGCGAATTAGATTCTGAAGTTCCCTTCAAAAAAACTCTACGTAAAGCCCTTACTCTTTGCAATAATTCACATACGGAAATAAAAACTTCATCTGGCGGAATCAATGGTCGGTGATTGTCGATTTTGAAATCATCATATCTACTCGTAATGTTTTCCCAAAATTTTTCAGACGCTGTTTCGACTCCAGTGAGGCTAAGTATATTTGTCTTGGGAGGCAAATAATCAAAAATCGTAGACATATTTTCGAAAAATAACTTCAAAAAATATTCGATTCCCTGTGGCGCGACACCATTCGCAATATCTCGATAAATTGGAGTGTCACTGGGACTTTTGGGAAACATTACACACCATCGATTTAGAAAGTGGTTAATTGAGTCTCGGTCCATCGGAAATTCTTTCGCGGGCAAAATACTTACGTCATTAATTTTTTTTATCGTTCTTTGAGAATCTACATCAAACAGGCGCAAGGACTCTATTTCGTCATCGACTAAGTCAATACGAAATGGTGTTCGGGCACCCATTGGAAAAACGTCGATGATCGATCCTCGAGCCGCGTATTCTCCACAGTTAAACACAGTGTCTGCTCTTTGGTACCCGACATATTCGAGTTGGTTCAGAAATTTTGCTCGCTCACAAATGTCTCCTACTCGGTGGAGGAAAGTGCGTGAAGCAACAAAACCGGTTGGAATTAACCGATGCATCATAGTTTGAACTGATATCACAAGAATACCATGGGACACCGAGCATAATTGAGACAAGGTGGCGAGTCGCTCCGAGATGATGTCTTGGTGAGGTGAAAAAATATCATATGGAAGTGTTTCCCAATCAGGAAGACGATAGATTGGAAGACTATCACCGAGGGTAAAAAAGCTAATGGAGCTCACATAGGCATCTACCTCGTTCGCGGAACTAGCAATTACAACTGTTAGGCCACAAAATCTTTTGGCATAGTCAGCAATTGCCAGTGCTGTTCCTGATATTGATAGCTCGCTCCAATTTGTTTTAGCGGTTACTGTTTTGTCGAAAGAAAAGTTTAGTTTTGTCATTTACCTTAAATCTAACCCTTGCGTTACGGATATGTGTTGCCTCTCATTTAAATCTAATTCGTTTGATTTGGTATTTTAGTTTTTTAAAATGTGGCAGGCATGAACCACTAAATTTAGCCTATGTTTAGTGTGAATATTTAAAAGTCAGTCCCAAAGACATTTTGCGTAACACTCTTTCATTATACCCTCATAGAGCCTAGTTCTGAATTGATAACATATTTAGTACGAGTCAAGCCTTAAAATATATGTAAATATTTTCTCGGGCAGACCGCACTGATGATCGGTAGTATCTTTTTACGTTTTGGTTTCGATATGTTTCTTGTCCCTGCGAAAAAACTCTAATTTTTCCTCCTCGCGACTGGAATCATTAGACACACCCTATTACAATATTGTTTCGATGACATGATAGACGAACCTCCGCCAAAATTGCGCGTTTTGGATCGTCCTTTTGTACTTCCACTGAAGTTTTCCGCCGAGAGTTTGTCAGGAGTTGTTTCCTGATTTATTAATTGTATTTAGAGCATAGTTTAAATGATAAAAATCCGTAGTGGGATCGATCTTCCAATTTTAGGCGCGCCTGAGCAAGTTGTTGAGGATGCTCCAAATGTTAGTCAGGTAGCGTTGATGGGAGCCGATTATCATGGCTTGAAACCCACTATGTCGGTGAAGGTTGGTGACAATGTTAAGTTAGGACAATTGTTATTTACTGACAAAAAGAATCCTCTGGTGCGCTATACGGCTCCGGGAGCGGGTCGCGTAGTGGCAGTAAACCGAGGTGAACGCAGAGTTTTTCGGTCTTTAGTGATAGAACTTCAGGGGGAGTCGGAAGTGACTTTCGAGATTTTTAGTGATCATCAAATAGAGGTCATGCCTCGTGAGGATATTGTAAATAATCTCCTCAAATCCGGTGCTTGGGTTGCGTTGAGAACTCGACCCTTCTCGAAGGTGCCTGATCCAGTATCAAAACCGTCTTCTTTATTCGTCACTGCAATTGATAGTAATCCTCTGGCCGCGGATCCTCTGGGGATTATTGCCGCAAGGTCGGACCAGTTTGAGTGTGGATTGAGGGTCTTGAAACGACTCACTGATGGAGCTATTACTCTATGCACTGCACCGAATTCTGGAATTAAAGGAACCTGCATTACGGGCATTAACGAAGTCTCATTTAGCGGGCCCCATCCCGCGGGTTTGGTCGGGACTCATATTCATTTTCTCGATCCTGTTAGTGCGCAAAAAACTGTATGGCACATTGGGTATCAGGATGTTATTGCTATCGGCAGCCTCTTTAAAAGTGGGCGCATTGATGTAAGTAGAGTAATTGCGCTTGGAGGGCCTCAGGTAAAACGACCCAGATTGTTGGCTACACGTCTCGGTGCGCACATAAAACAGCTTGTAGCTGAGGAACTTTTTCATGATGAAAACAGATTAATTTCGGGCTCGGTATTCTCTGGCAGAAGAGCAGACCAAGATTTCGCATATTTGGGACGATATCACATCCAGATCTCGGTTATACGAGAGGGAAGAGAACGGCAATTGCTCCACTATTTGAGAGGTGGGGCAAACAGTCACTCCGTGTTGCCTATATTTTTGTCATCCTTGCGAAAGAAGCTATATTCCATGACCACGAGTACCAATGGAAGCGAGCGAGCAATGGTTCCCATAGGAGCTTATGAGGCGGTGAACCCGCTTGATATTCTCCCAACACAATTATTACGAGCACTAATCGTTGGTGATACGGAAATGGCGCAGAAGCTCGGTTGTCTGGAATTAGATGAAGAGGATGTGGGCCTCTACACATATGTATGCGTAGGGAAATATGAATATGGTCAGATTTTACGAGAAAATTTGAGTCGAATTGAAGCCGAGGGTTAGACATTGTTAAGGCAAAAACTTGATAAGTACGAACCACATTTCCAGCGAGGAGGAAAGTGGTCCCGATTTTATGCTCTGTATGAAGCCGTCGACACCGCACTCTACAAGCCAGCGAGCGTGACAAAAAATGGCTCTCATGTGCGTGATGGTATCGATTTGAAGCGTGTGATGATCACAGTTTGGATAGCTACATTCCCTGCAATGTTTTTCGGAATGTGGAATGTAGGTTATCAGGCAAATACTATAATTACGGAGCTAGGACTCCCTGCTCAAGACGGTTTACGCGGAATTTTGATTGGGTTTTTTGCAGGTTATGATCCGACAAGCATATGGGATAACCTTGTCCATGGTGCCGCTTATTTCCTACCCATTTACATGGTTACGTTTGTGACAGGTGGTTTTTGGGAAGTTCTTTTTGCTAGTGTGAGAAACCACGAGGTAAATGAGGGATTTTTCGTCTCATCAGTCTTGTTCTCATTATGCTGCCCACCCGATCTACCACTATGGATGGTTGCTCTTGGAATAAGTTTTGGGATTGTGGTCGGTAAAGAGGTTTTTGGGGGAACGGGCAAAAACTTTCTCAATCCAGCGCTTACTGGTAGAGCTTTCTTGTATTTTGCATATCCGGCTTATATGAGCGGTGATGCGGTTTGGACTGCTGTTGATGGATACACCGGAGCGACTATGTTGTCAGCAGCGGCGTCTAATGGGATGAGCGGCCTAGTTAATGTAACAAGTTGGTCAAATGCGTTTTTTGGGTTTATACATGGATCGATTGGCGAGACATCAACACTTGCCATTTTAATCGGAGGATCCCTCTTGCTGTACATGCGTATTGCATCATGGCGGATAGTTGCTGGTGTCCTCCTTGGTTCGGCTGTCTTTGTGCTGTTGCTAAACAACATTGGTTCGACAAACCCGATGATGTCACTACCATTTTACTGGCACTGGGTGATTGGAGGATTTGCATTTGGCACCTTTTTCATGGCAACCGATCCCGTATCAGCTTCAATGACAGAGGTTGGAAAGTTCTATTACGGAGTTTTGATCGGGATTATGACTATTATGATCCGCGTTCTCAATCCGGCATTTCCCGAAGGGATCATGCTAGCGATCCTTTTTGCAAATCTTTTTGCTCCATTAATAGACCATTTTGTAGTTCAGTCGAACATTGCCAGAAGGGTGTCTCGTGGACAATGATTCCATAAAGAAAACGTTTATTGTGGCACTATGCCTGTGCCTTGTTTGTGCCGTTGTGGTTTCTGCTTCGGCAGTCATGCTGCGTCCTGCTCAGGCTTTCAACAAGGCGTTAGATCTTAAGGCTAATATTCTTCAGTCAGCAGGTCTGTATGAGTCGGGAGTGAGTATTGAAAAGCAGTTCGAGCGTATTTCTGTTCGACTGGTGGACTTGAGGACGGGCGAGTTTAGCTACGACTTAGATGTTGATACCTATGACCAGCGAAAAGCGGCAAAAGACCCTTCTATGTCTGCGGCGCTGTCATCCGACTCGGATCCTGCGAAAATACGAAGGCGACCGCACTATGCGACGGTGTACCTTGTCGAGGGCAACAATGGGATAGAAAAGTTAGTCTTGCCGATAAAGGGCTATGGCCTTTGGTCTACCCTTTATGGATTTCTTGCGCTAGAGGGAGATTTCGAAACAGTGGCAGGAATTGGATTCTATGAACATGCTGAAACTCCCGGTCTCGGAGGAGAAGTCGATAATGTTGCTTGGAAGGCAAGCTGGATTGGCAAGCGCGCATTTATTGAAAACGAGCGGGTGATAACTGTCATCAAGGGGAAAGTAGATCGTCAACGGCCAGAGGCTGAATACCAGATAGATGGTTTGGCGGGTGCTACCCTCACGACTCGAGGAATTGATAATTTGGTGAAATATTGGCTGGGTGAGAGCGGGTTCGCACCTTTTATTCAAAACTTGCGGATTCAAAAGGCTTAAAAATGTCCAATGCTAAGAAAACTCTTCTAGAACCGCTCGCCTCAAACAACCCCATAGCATTGCAGATTTTAGGCATATGCTCGGCGTTAGCGGTTACGTCGAGCATGAGAATCGCCTTTGTAATGTGTATAGCGTTAACTATTGTTTGCGCTTTTTCGAATTTTTTTGTTTCAACAATTAGAAATCATATCCCAAATAGCATACGGATTATCGTGCAGATGACAATTATTGCTTCTCTGGTAATTTTAGTTGACCAAGTTTTAAAAGCAATTGCCTATGACATAAGTAAGCAGCTCTCGGTGTTTGTGGGCCTAATTATTACTAATTGCATTGTCATGGGTCGAGCGGAGGCATTTGCAATGAAGAATCCGCCAGTTGCCAGCTTCTTGGATGGCATAGGAAACGGGCTCGGCTATAGTTTGGTATTGATGTTGGTTGCTTTTTTGAGGGAACTATTTGGCGTGGGTTCGATCTGGGGGTATCAGGTGCTTGCTCCCTCTACGGAGGGTGGTTGGTATGTCGTGAATGGCTTGATGTTAATGCCTCCCAGCGCCTTCTTTTTGATCGGCTTTATAATCTGGGGGCTGCGTGTTTGGAAAAAAGAACAAGTAGAAAAGGCGGAATTTACTATTTCTAACAATAGTCGGTCGGAGGGGGCAGCCTGATGGACCATTACCTCAGCCTGCTAGTAAGATCAATCTTTATTGATAATATTGCACTGAGTTTATTCTTGGGAATGTGCACATTTATAGCATTATCAAAAAAGATTAATGCGGCGCTGGGCTTAGGACTTGCCGTTATCGTCGTGCAGACAGTGACGGTCCCCGCAAACAATATTCTTCTCAATTATTTTATTGGTGAAGGGGCTCTTGCTTGGATCGGACTTCCTGATGTTGACTTAAGTTTTCTGATGTACCTGTGTTTTATAGGTGTGATTGCGGCTATGGTTCAGGTTCTGGAAATGGTTCTCGACAAATATGTGCCCGTTCTTTATGGGGCCTTAGGAGTTTTCTTACCTTTGATTACGGTGAATTGCGCAATATTGGGGGGGTCTTTGTTGATGGCGGAGCGAGGTTACAATTTATCAGAGAGCGTTGTTTACGGCTTTGGGTCAGGAGTATCTTGGGCCTTAGCAATCGCTGTACTTGCCGGTATCCGTGAAAAGCTGAAGTATAGCGATATTCCTGAGGGTCTCCAAGGATTGGGTATCGTGTTTATAACGGTCGGTTTGATATCGATGGGATTTATGTCATTTGGCGGAATAGCGCTCTAAGCATAGGGAGATTTGTATTTTGATGGGCTTTGAAATTACTCTAGGTGTAATGATGTTTACAACCATTATCATGACCCTTGTGGGGTTTATTTTAGTTGCTCGAAGCCAGCTGGTGTCCTCTGGGAGTGTAAACATTGAAATCAACGGAGAGAAGACAATAACAGTTCAAGCCGGCGATAAGCTTTTACAGACCCTATCAAATGCGGGATTGTTCTTGCCTTCCGCGTGTGGTGGCGGTGGTAGTTGTGCACAATGTAAGTGCATCATTACTGATGGTGGAGGCTCTATGCTGCCGACGGAAGAGGGACATTTTAATCGTAGGCAAGCGGTGGAGGGATGGAGGTTATCTTGTCAAACTCCTGTAAAGCAGGATATGAAGGTACTCGTTCCTGATGAAGTATTTGGAGTTAAAAGGTGGCAATGTACCGTTGAGTCGAACTCAAATGTAGCTACATTTATTAAGGAACTTACCTTGCGCTTGCCAGAGGGAGAAAAAGTAAACTTCAGAGCGGGTGGGTACGTTCAGTTGGAATGTCCTCCGCACCATATAAAATTTTCAGATTTTGATATCGAGGATCAATATCGGGCTGATTGGGAACGCTTCAATTTTTTCAGGCACGAATCTATTGTGGACGAGCCTGTTATTCGCGCATACTCAATGGCAAATTATCCCGATGAACATGGTATTGTTAAATTTAACATACGCATCGCGACCCCGCCGCCGGGCTCTGAAGGCATAGTGCCAGGCCAAATGTCATCTTATATTTTTAGCCTGAAACCTGGAGATATCGTCACTGTCTTTGGTCCATTTGGGGAATTTTTTGCCAAGGATACGACTGCCGAAATGATTTTTATAGGTGGAGGTGCCGGGATGGCGCCTATGCGTTCACATATTTTTGATCAATTAAAGCGAATAAAGACAGAGAGAAAAATCAGCTTTTGGTATGGGGCGAGGTCACTGAGAGAATGTTTTTATGATGGGGAATATGACAAGCTTGCCCAAGACAACGATAATTTTGAGTGGCACTTGGCACTGTCAGATCCCCAACCTGAAGACGCTTGGCAGGGTTCGACTGGATTTATTCATAATGTTTTATACGAACAATACTTAAAAAATCATGATGCTCCGGAAGACTGTGAGTACTACATGTGTGGTCCGCCAATGATGAATGCAGCGGTTGTCAAGTTGCTGCAAGATTTGGGTGTTGAAAATGAGAATATTTTTTTAGATGATTTCGGTGGTTAGTGCTGAGACACCAAATTGTGTTACTCGAGCTAACGAGAATTTTCGTTGGTTAGCCTGCGCAGCAGTGTTGGTTTTTTTATCTGGGTGTGATTCGAAGCCTGAGATAATTAGAATAAGTGGTGAAAAGCTTGGTACTCAGTTCCGCGTCACCGTGGTTGCAGATCAACCCGCGCCAGCTGATCTACCGGATCAAATCGCCGCTTTGATCGATTCGGTCGATCGATCCATGTCTACTTACCGGAGTGATTCTGAGCTTAGTCTTTTCAATGTAACGGCCGTTAATGAGCCTGTAAGAATATCTGCAGATTTCGCAAAGGTGATGGCGCTGAGTAGCGAGGTTTGGACGGCATCTGATTCACTTTTTGACCCCACAGTAGGTCCATTGGTAGACCTTTGGGGATTTGGACCCAAGGTATCGCTCAATGCTCATATTCCGTCTGCGGAGGAGATTCAGAGTGCTCTTTCTAAGATTGGTTTTGGCGCAGTCTTGCTAAACGCAGATGAACAAGGCTACTCGCTCGCGAAAAGCAGTAATGTGCGGATTGATTTATCCGGAATAGCAAAAGGTTATGCCGTTGATTTAGTTGCTAACCAATTAGAAATGCTTGCTTTGACCGACTATTTAGTTGAGATTGGTGGAGAAGTTCGCGTGAGCGGCGATAATCCGAGGGGGAAACGCTGGCGTGTCGCTATCGAAGTCCCCCAAATCACGGGCGGTGTTGAGCGTGTGTTGGAATTAAAAGATAGCGCACTCGCCACATCTGGAGATTATCGAAACTTTTTTGAGTTTGAGGGAAAGCGATATTCGCACATAATCGACCCCAGAGATGGTCACCCTGTTGAGCACGCAACTGTTTCAGCGACAGTTGTGATGGATAGTTGTGCAAAGGCGGATGCTTGGTCCACTGCGTTTTTAATTATGGGTCAAGTGGAGGCGATGGCAATCGCGAATCAAAGGGGAATTGCTTTATACATTATTACTCGGGGTGTAAAGGGATTTGAGGCATTTAAAAGTATTGAAATGGAATCGATTTTAGCTCTGGCTGGGTGACATCCATTTATCTAAATGAGCGGGTGTAGGAGATATAACTTTGACTGAGATAATTATTAGTATATTTGTTTTCCTTTTGTTGTTCTGTGGAATGGCAGTGGGATTTATATTCTCTGGGAAACCAATAGCAGGTTCATGTGGCGGTGTGGGAAACGCTCTTGGAGAGCCAGAGTATCACTGTGAACTATGTGGTGGTGATGTTAAAAAGTGTGAATCATCAATGGAAAAGCATAACTTATGATCCCTTCAAACACCTAAGTCAACTCAATTCGATATTTCAAAAAAAAATATCAGACATATTTACCATCCATTTTTGATGTACTATATAAATATTACATGTTAGGTTAGCTGGCCATGCTTAGGACTGTGTATCTTTTCGTCGGTTTGCGTTACATCCTCAGCATTCGGCGCAAAGGGTACTTAACGTTCACCTCTTTTTTCTCTATTATTGCAATGATCTTAGGTGTGACAGCGCTTATAACTGTAATGTCGGTTATGAATGGTTTTGATCAAGAAATCAAGGGCCGTTTGCTTCAAGTAATCCCTCATATAACGGTCCAGCCACCAACGTTCTACAGTGAGATTGAGTACCGCTCTGTTTTACATCGGCTTGTTGATATGGATGGCATAGAGACCGTGGTTCCTTTAGCGCAGAGTGATGTGATGTTATCATTCAAAGGTCGCCAGCTCGGAGTAAGGTTACGCGGAGTCAATCCAAAAGAAAAATTTTCGTTTGATTTTCAGGATAACATAGTCTTTGGTGACCTTGAAAACTTTAAAGAGGGAAAGTTTCATATTCTTGTGGGCAGTCAAGTTGCTCGCAAATTGGGTTTGTTTGTCGGAGACAAAGTTCAGATCACTCTTCCTCAGATCAATATAACTCCCATTGGAATTTTTCCTCGCTTTAAATCATCTGTTGTTGCAGGAATTTATCAAGTAGGCGCTCAAGTAGATGCGTCTTCGTCGATCATGCATAGAAAAGATTTACTTACTTTGCTCAATCAAAATGACGGTTACAGTGGGTTACAAATACATCTTGCGGATCCATTTACTGTTGCCTCTCAAATTAAAACTATGACACCTTTATTTTCTGACGATACGGTTTGGCGCTCATGGCAGGATGAAATGGGAAGTTTTTTCGAGGCGATGAAGATGGAGAAGAGGGTTATGAGCTTATTATTAAGTGTTATAGTCGCGGTCGCGGCCTTTAATATTGTTGCCAGTTTAACTTTAATGGTGTCGACAAAAAGATCGGATATCGCCGTCTTGCGCGCTTTTGGTGCAAGTCCCGCAACAATTATGAAAATCTTTTTGGTTCAGGGAATTGTGGTAGGTTCAATCGGCATTCTGTTGGGAATTTTATTTGGGTGTCTTCTCTCTAAGAATATAGGGCTGTTGCTTACAAATTTAGAGACCCTTATGGATATGCATTTATTTGACCCCTCTGTGTACTTAATAAATGTTTTACCCTCAAAGATCCTCATTTCAGACGTACTATTAGTTGCGTCTACAGCGTTTTTACTCTGTATATCAGCCTCGCTTTATCCGGCATGGCAGGCAAGTAGGATTGTTCCCTCTGAGGCTCTGCGACATGAGTTGTAATATAGTTTTAAAAGCGATAGGGCTCTCTAAATCTTACTCTCAGGGATCTGAAGAGATCGCAGTGTTAAAGGAATTTAATTTTGAGATTATGGAGGGAGAGAAAGTAGCGATCATGGGCGCGTCAGGTTCGGGTAAAACGACATTACTTAATTTGTGCGGAGGTCTCGATCAACCCTCACGCGGTGTGGTTAGAGTCTGCGGTGTGGCTTGGGGAGAATTAGATCCATCAGCTCAGGCTTCTTGGCGTAATAAGCACGTTGGATTTGTTTATCAATTTCATCATCTTTTGGCTGAATTCAGTGCTCTTGAAAACGTAGCGTTACCAGCGTTGATTGGAAAAGCCACCGTTTTTGATGCTAGAAATCGAGCTTTAGATCTCCTGCATAGGGTGAGCTTAGGAAGTCGGGTAGACCATACCCCATCTTCTCTGTCAGGTGGAGAACGGCAGCGCGTGGCGATTGCAAGAGCGTTGGTTACTCATCCGTCGGTAGTGCTCATGGATGAGCCTACTGGAAATTTGGATACTGCTAACACTGAGTCTATTCTGGATCTTCTTGCCGAGGTCAATGATGATATGAAAATTTCTTTTGTGGTAGTGACGCACGACGTAATAGTTGCTAATCGTATGGATCGTATTGTTCAACTCGATTGCCTGAATTTCGGCGATGGTGAGAAAATTGTTTAAACCTTTGTCAATCTACATTGGACTGCGTTATACCTTTCCTGGGCGATCTAAAGATAGTTTAGTGTCATTTATATCATTTTTAGCTATTGCGGGATTGGTTATTGGGGTAGCACTGTTGATACTGGTTACATCCGTAATGAATGGATTTGAGCGTGAATTAAGACAAAAGATCTTGAAGGTCGTGCCTCATTTGGTTTTGGTAAATAAATCGGGCCATACTAACTGGAGGGCCCATATTAGCGAACTAAGTGATGTCGATAACGTAATAGAAGTGAGTCCCTATACTGAATCGAGCGGATTGCTCTTCGCAGGCGGGAGTACGCAAGCGGTAAGATTTTTAGGAGTTAGTGAAAAGCAAATGCCCTTGAGTTTTTTTGAACTATTTTCTGAGGAGAGTCTGGCGGTTCCGTTAAATGACGAGATACTTTTGTCACGGCCAATTGCCGACAGTCTGGGCGTTTCTGAGGGAGATTTTGTACGATTTATTTTTCCCGGAAATGTGCTGACAGGTGTGGCTATTAACTACTTCAAGGTGTCTGGAATATTTTTAACGCATACTGAATTGGACCAAGTTCTTGCCATCGGAAATTTAGATCAGGTGGCGGAGGTATTAGGTTTGGATGGCATGATAACTGGATTAAGAATCCAAATTGATGACCCCTTCATGGCGAGAGATCTCGGATATGAGTTGCTAAGGCTACTCCCAAATGGTTATGGATTTCAGGATTGGTTTCAGACCCACGGAAATCTTTATCAAGCTATCCAATTATCGAGAAATATGGTGGGCCTTTTGGTTTTTTTGATTGTTGCAATTGCTGCCTTTAATATCATTTCAATGCTGATGATGACGGTTATCAATAAGCGCCGAGAAATAGCGATTCTCCAGACTTTAGGACTGTCCAGAGTATCTATTACCCGTATATTTTTGGCCCAAGGCACTATTATAAGCTTGCTTGGAATTGGTGTTGGTGTTTTTCTAGGCGGCTTAAGTACAGTATATCTCGCGGATTTGATCAAGTTTTTTGCGAATTTCTCTCAAGAGAGTTTTTTAGATACTAGCGTGTACCCAATAGACTACGTTCCGGTCGACCTCAGAGTTGTGGATATTATAATTATAAGTTTTGCAGCGGCAGCATTGAATGCTGCGGCGTGTTTGTATCCGGCAATGAGGGCGAATGGTGTAGCGCCGGCCGAAGAGCTTCGATATTAATTAATGGTTGTGTTATTTTTTTTAGTAGTTCTCCTTTGAATGACGCGGTGTTGCCAATTTTTTTTTACTTTAAAACGCCAGAATTGAAGCACCAAAAAATAGCCGATGGTGCCGCAGATTAGACCTGTAATAGCGCCTCCTATCATAAGTGGTACCAATATTTTCTCTCCCACAGTGAAAAACCATTCCCAACTTGTGGTAATTCTAAAATCGATTGGCTCGGCACCTGTTAGAAACGAACCTAGTTGGTAAGTTAAGTAAAAGAGTGGCGGTATAGTGATCGGATTACTGAGCCAGACAATGGCTACCGCTATAGGTAAATTTGCACGAATCCAAAAGGACATTGCAAATACGACTATCGTCTGCCCAGGAATAGGTATAAAGGCTGTGAAAATACCAATAAATACAGCAATAGATACCGAGTGACGATTTATCTGTAACAGATTTCGATCACTTGCTAGCGACTTTAGCCATTTTACTTTTGATCTTTTTAGGACCTCGTTTATGTTTGGTAGCAGTCTATGCAAAGTTTTTCTTGGCATTATTTTTGTGCCTTGTTACCGTTTTTTATCGTTCTAGACTTTATCTAGAGAACGATTCATCCAAAGGTAAACCGGTGTTTTTTTGGGAATTAAAAAATTTTTCGTGTAATAGAAGTCGCTTCTTAACATTTGCGCCGCCGATATAGCTTTTTAACGCACCATTCTTAGCTATTATACGATGGCAAGGAATAAAAATAGGCAGTGGATTTTTACTATTGGCAGCTCCCACAGCTCTTTGTCCTCTGGGCCTTTTTATAGCGTCGCATTGCCACGTGTAAGAACGAGTCTCGCCATAGGGAATCTCTTTGATGATGGTCCATGCGTCATTCTGAAATTCAGTTCCTTGCAGGAACAATGGAAGATTAAATTCTTGTCTTTTCCCATTAAAATACTCGAGCAGTTGCAGCCTTGCCTGCTGTATAATTAATGAATCTCTTGCGGTTGAATCTCTATTTTTGATGTTAGGATGAGGAACTCGTTGCCTTATGAATTGTAATCGAGTTATCTTGCCCTCAAAAGAAGCAAGTGATATTGGACCTAGCGGCGAGAGAATTTTAATCTGCATTTAACGGGATTATATATTTCTTGACGATCTTGAATTCTACCTGAGGTATCAAGACAGTGGTTAGTCATAAAGTGATATTATATTGTCTATTGTATCTTTGATATGATAAAGCAAAAAAATTCAGCTTTAACACTTCGTGAATTAAGCAAACTCTATGAGAATGGTTTCAAGGCCTTGAGTGGTATAAACCTTGAGGTGGAATCTGGAGACTTTTTTGCATTGTTGGGGCCAAATGGTGCAGGGAAATCGACCACCATCGGCATCATATGCTCGTTAATACGCAAGACTAGCGGAGTAGTTAAGATTTTTGGCCATGACACCGATATTGATTTCTCGAGTGCAAAAAAAATGATAGGCATTGTCCCTCAGGAATTTAATTTTAATCAGTTTGAAAGACCAATTGATATCCTTGTCACCCAAGCGGGTTATTTTGGTATAACAAGGAGGGTTGCATTAAAAAAAGCCAGGGAATATCTAACATTACTCGGTTTATGGGATAAACGAGGTGAGTCCTCACGGACGCTCTCAGGGGGTATGAAACGACGTTTGATGATTGCACGTGCTCTCATCCATAGTCCCAGGTTATTAATACTTGATGAGCCCACTGCAGGTGTTGATATTGAATTGCGACGATCAATGTGGGAATTTTTGCAAGAAATAAATGAAGCAGGCACGACGATTATCCTTACAACACATTATCTTGAGGAAGCAGAAAATCTTTGTCGCAACGTGGCTATTATTGATCATGGTCGGATAGTCCAAAATACCAGTGTCAAGTCATTAGTAAGACAACTACGGGTTCAAACTTTTACTGTTGATGTGAAGGATAAATTATCGTTCGTACCCAGTGTCTCAGATTATCCAATACGTAAAGTCGATGATCATGTGATCGAAGTGGATGTGTTGAGGCACCAAACAATTAACTCATTAATCGTGGGCCTGAATGATCAGTCAATAGAGGTGGTAAGCATGAGCCACAAAACTAATCGTCTTGAGGAGTTGTTTTTGAAAATTATTGAGAAAAGTGGGGAAAACTAAGTAATGAACCGATATGAAATATGGATTGCGTTTATGACTATAGTGATTAGGGAGGTCAGGAGATTTCTGCGAATTTGGCCTCAAACAATTATTCCGCCAGTTGTTACTATGGCACTTTTTTTTCTGATCTTCGGAAATGTAATTGGGTCAAGAATCGGTTCAATGCAGGGACTCCCATATAGCCAGTTTGTTGCGCCCGGATTAATCATGCTATCAGTTATTACAAACTCATATGGTAACGTTGTATCATCATTCTATGGGTCGAAGTTCCAACGTAATATTGAAGAGCTCATGGTCTCTCCAACTCCTAATTTTATCATTTTAACCGGATATATCGTGGGTGGAATGGCGAGGGGTTTATTAGTTGGCCTGATAGTATCTTTAGTTTCTCTTTTTTTTACAGATCTCTCTATTTTTAGTCCAATGATCGCATTGGCTATTATTCTGCTGACATCCATGATGTTTTCGGTTGCCGGATTCTTAAATGCTATTTACGCGGATAGCTTTGATGACATCTCTGTGATTCCCAATTTTGTGCTTACACCTTTAATATACTTAGGAGGCGTCTTTTACTCGACGAGCCTACTCAATGAATTTTGGGCCAATGTCTCGCTGATTAATCCAATACTTTATATGGTTAATACATTTAGGTTTGGTTTTTCAGGGGTGACCGATATTGATATTTCTTGGGCATTTACAATGGTGTGTTTGTTTACTTTGGTACTGTTTTTAACTTCTTTAAAATTATTGCGTGATAGTCCAAGGCTTCGAAGCTAGTGTGTATGTATCAAGTTACTCAGCTAGGAAAACAGATTGTCTCCGATAATGATGTTGGAGCCTCAATCTTAAATCCAATAGCTCGAGCTGAAGCGAGAAGGTCACTCCCAATGAATGATGTCCCGTTTTCAGGAACCGATTTTTGGACAGCATATGAACTAGCTTGGTTGGATCGAGATGGTATGCCAAAATTAGCTATTGCCGATATTAGTGTTGCATGTGAGAGCAAAAATATAATTGAATCTAAGTCTTTGAAATTATATTTGAACAGCTTTTACAATAAAAAACTTGAGAATGGTCACGCAGTGGCCGCGAAAATTCGGTCAGAGCTCTCTACGGCCACTGGAGGAGCTGTTAATGTTAAACTCTTTACTTTAGATAAATTTAGGAAAGAATATCCTATTGAAACACAGAAAGGATATTGTCTTGATGATCACAGAGTTGAACCAATAAATTATGGTCCTACCCCGCAAATATTAAGAACAAAGGGTCGTAGAACAATTAGTGAAATATTATTTTCTCATTTGCTTCGCACAAAGTGTCCAGTTACCTCTCAGCCCGATTGGGCCTCCGTTTATGTAATGTATCGAGGACGATCAATTGATCGTGATACTCTTTTCCGATATATAATTTCATTTCGAGAGCATAGTGATTTTCACGAGCAATGTGTTGAGCGGATTTTTTGTGACATTCTGAATTACTGCAGCCCGACTGAGCTTACAGTTTGGGCGCGTTTCTTGCGGCGAGGTGGCTTAGACATTAATCCCTACAGGACGAATTCTGGAAAATATCCGCCAAGAATTCGAGAGACTAGGCAGTGATAACTGAATAACCACGTGTGCTCAATTCATCCTGAGAGGTCATATTGCTTTTGAACAAAGTTTTCTTTAGAGTGCTCTCCCGTTCTTAATAATATGGCAAAGGACGATTTCGGAGAGGTGGCCGAGTGGCTGAAGGCGCACGCCTGGAAAGTGTGTATACGTTAATCGCGTATCGAGGGTTCGAATCCCTCTCTCTCCGCCAAATTACACCTCACTGACCTTC
>PCCK01000093.1 GCA_002731695.1 Porticoccaceae bacterium | reverse complement strand
GTCGTGCCGGCTCTCAAATCATTGAAGCTCGGCCTCGCAATTACCTTAGAAATGGCAAATCTCAAGAGCATATCTTCCTTAAGCGTATACGTCATGTTCAAGCTTGGAAGAACATTGGAGTAAGAGTGAGATACATCCACAGGAAATTGAGCAGAACCTTCGTTTCGCGGGAAGCTAATTCCACCAGTTCCCACACCGCGCTGATTCGTATCAACATACCTTATTCCCACATCACCCGTAAGCCTGTCATCCAGCAGGGTAAAGTCGGCCATAAAATAGAAAGCGGTTGCATCCATGGAAATATACCAAGAGTTTAGCGGGTCAGCCTCATAGTTGGCCACAAAATCTGGGTTCACATACTGATCAAAAACTGCATTGACATCAGGTATTACCCATCCTGAAGTTAACGCATTAGGCGCGGCATCAGCAAAGAAATTGTTTACAGGGAACGGTTGTGAAACCCCTTCTGTGGTTAAATAAACAGCACCATCAGGTGTAACGGGATTTGCAAATGCTCTCGTCTGACTCCGGCCTTTTTCTCGGTCGAAATACCTTCCCCCGAATTGTATTTTATCAAAAATGGAAACATCAATATTTCGCTCGATGTCGATGGTATACGTATCTTGATCATCTGTCACAAGACGGTCATATATCCATGTCTGATTAAAAGTGAGCCCAACAGGCGCACTAGGATTACGGTCCTCATCTAGAATAAAAGTAGGAATTAAATAAAAACCTCCGTCTGGATTCCTGTAATCAAATCCATTTTGGTGTGTAGTATTACCAAAAGCTAAAAAATTTAACGACTTATAATCTGGCCACGTCTGCTCACTCCTTGACAGTCCTAATTTTGCAGTAACGGTAAAATCGCCAATGTCCTGTATTGTTCCCAACTCTGTAATTGAAGTATCGGTGGGAGTTACCCAGTGCATCGAAATCTGATTTCCCGCTGATTTGCCCGCTTGACCCGCAACCGCAATATCTCTCGTCTCATCAACGATCCAAGTTCCGGCCACTGGCAATGATGGGTTTTGATTAGTAGCACTATTCCTATGAAGACGATTTACCCTGATTGCAAACCGATCTTTATCGATCTCATGCCTGGTAAAACTGTGATCTATCCAATACTCCGAATTTTCGTTTGGTCTGAACTGAACCATTAAATTTCCGCCAGTTCTAGTACGTTCATCAAAATTAATTACTTGCTCGAGAAAATTTGGAATATTTGCCCAAACATCTCCTAAGTCCTCACCGGTCTGATAGCTAATACCTGGGACGTTTCTCACCTGAAACTGATCAAACGACTGAAACATGTCAGTCCTCGTATTTTTGGTGTCAGAAAATAATGAGGCCGATATTCCTAAGCGACCGTTATCAAACTTGTCCGCAAAATTTGCTTTGATTACAGGATCAGTTTCATCTGCCAAAACGCTTTTTTGCATTTGAACTTCGAGACTTCTGATGGAGTATCTCATATCCAATGGTCTGTTTGTGAGAAGATTAACCGTGCCGCCAAGGCTGCCCTCTATGTGATTGGCACTTGGGGTTTTCACAACCTCGATAGCTTTCAACATGTCTGCAGAGAGCATCGAAAAATCAAAGTCGCTGCCGTCTTGGCCGGTTGTAGCGGTTTGACCATTAAGCGTAACTTGGTTCAAATTTGGATCTACACCACGAACGGTAACAAATGTGCCCTCACCGTCTCTGCGGTCAATGCCAATTCCAGTGACTCGCTGGAGAGCTTCAGCAACGTTAGAATCAGGCATTGTCCCGAATTCCTCAGCGAAGATAGAATCAGTTATATTTTTAGCGTTTCGTTTGGCCTCCCTTTGAGACTTTGCACTTCCTTTAATCCCCTCAACAATAATTTCCTCAATATCAGCCGACTGCTCCCCTTGAGCTGAAACGGCTGGAGAAAGGACCATAACGACGGAACTAAACATTAGAAAAATACTTGCAGGTTTTACAAGTTTGAACTCGTAATTCATCATCTCACCCCTCTTTACAAATGATATTTATAAAAATAGTTTTTTATTAATAGAAATCAAAAATGATATTATTCAAAAGCGGAAACGTTTGCAACAATTTAAAGTGAAAAAATTGTCCCGAACTTTTCATCGCTACCCAAAATATAGGTTACTCACAAGGGGAATACCCAAGCAAACTTATCGATCTGAATATTCTGTTACAAGCCTTTTCAGGATCTATTAATAATCAGCAATTACACGCTGCGTTTGAAGCCCCAATCCTTGTATACCAAGTGTCATTGAATCTCCCACATCCAGATATACTTGGGGATTCTGACCAAATCCAACTCCGGGCGGGGTGCCAGTTGATATGACATCACCTGGCATCAAAGTCATGTATTGGCTCAAAAAACTGACGATTTTAGCCGGGGAAAAGATCATAGTTTTAGAATTACCATCTTGAAATCTGCGACCGTTCACCTCAAGCCACATTTTTAGATCCATCACATCATCAATCTCATCGGGAGTTACCAACCAAGGGCCGATGGGGCCGAACGTATCACAACCCTTACCAAGATCCCACTGACCAGATCTCTCAAGCTGAAACTCTCTCTCAGAAATATCATTGCAAACACAAAATCCAGCCACACTAGCCATAGCTTCAGATTCACTAACATAAGAAGTTTGCTCCCCAATAACTAAACCAAGCTCAACCTCCCAGTCGAGTTTGGTGCTTCCTCTCGGCTTTACGATATCGTCATTAGGCCCACAAATCGCAGAAACGAATTTTGAAAACACCACCGGCTCAGGGGGGACGGCCATACCTGATTCTTTAGCATGGTCAGAGTAATTTAAGCCAATACACAGAAACTTACCGACTCCCGCCACACAAGGACCGATTCGAACTACATTGGAGACCAATGGTAGTTTTGACAAATCTAATTTTTTTAATCTTTCGATCGACGTTCTTTGAATAGACGCACCGTCAATATCATCAACGACGTCCGAGAGGCATCGAATATTACCCTCTAAATCTATCGCGGCAGGCTTTTCCAATCCTACGGCTCCGTACCTTAACAGTTTCATAACAATATCTCCTCTAAGAATTCAAAGTGACGAAGCCGCCATCTATTGGAAAATTTGAGCCTGTAATGAATGTTGAATGAGGTCCACATAAGTATTCAACCAAAGCGGCCACCTCTCCTGGTTGACCCATCCGCCCAATTGGTTGACTGTTGGAGAGCTCAGCAAACATTTCAGATGATTTGTCGCTGTAATGTTTGCTCAAATAGTTGTCTACAAATGGTGTATGTACCCTACCTGGGGAGACACAGTTACACCTGATCCCTGAATTCACATAATCTTTGGCTATACTCATTGTCATGCTCAGAACCGCACCTTTACTCATCGAATATGCAAATCGTTCAGATACCCCAACACTCGACGCAACAGACGCTAAATTAATAATAAGTCCTCCCCTGCCACTTCTACGCATAATCGGTATTACCGCATATGCACAATTATAAATGCTCTTTACATTGACTGAATAAATACGATCCAGAGTCGCTTCTGTTGTATTCTCCACATTACCGATCGCAGAAACTCCAGCGTTATTAATAAGAATATTGGGAGGATTTGGTAGATTATTCAGAACATCCGACACCGCAAGATGGTCGGAGACATCTAATAGTATTGGTGTCGCCAAAAACTTTTGCTCATTGATCAGCGTTGCCACTTTTGTTGCTTGTTTCAAATCGATGTCTATTACATATATGTGGCGTTGTCTCGAGGCGAGTCTCAAACAAATAGCTTCTCCAATGCCGCTCCCTCCTCCAGTAACTATGACATTTTCAAGTGCGTTATTTTCATGGCTTTTTTCGATGTGATCGCTAGACATCTTAACAGCTCCCTGTTGGCACAGGTGCGTTACACTCAATGAGTCCTTTACTTTTTAGCGTTTCCCAGAATTTGAGAGGGATCTTTAAGTTTAGATAAGCGACTGCTTGTTGGACTTGCCGGTCACTGTCCAGCCCCGGAATTATGCTACTCACCAGAGGATTCGCCAGAGGAAATTGGAGTGCAGCTGCCGGTAATGGCACCTCAAACTCACCACATACATCCTCAATGGAGGCTACTCGTCTAATAACATCCTCTCTTGCCGGTTCGTAATTATAATAAGGAGTATTTCCACCCCTAACCCCTGATGCCAAAATACCGGAATTGTATGGTCCTCCCAGAATTATAGATGCACCATGAGACTCACATTTCGGAAAAAATGTTGAAAGTGCTCTCTGTTCCAAAAGCGTATATCTACCGGCGAGTAAAAAGCAATCGAAACGTCCCACCTCCATAGCGCGCTCACACACTTCAGTCTCGTTCACGCCTAGACCCACAGCCGTGACGTCGCCACTACCTCGCAGCTCTTCTAATGCTCTATAACCGCTAGATTCAAACTGTCGAAAATATACAGTGTCAAGTTTCCCATGATTAAATTTTCCCAAATCATGAACGAGTAGGATATCGACATGCGCTATACCAAGTCGCTGCAAACTATCTTCCCAAGATCTCATAATACCGTCGTATGTATAGTTATACTCCGGCTCAAAAGGCATCGGCGATAAAAATCCATAGCGAAGCTCATCGATTTTTGCGTCGCGTTTTGCTTTAAATATTCGTCCTACCTTGGTTGAAAGAATATACTGATCTGGAGCTAGTGATCTCAAAAGATCCCCAATACGACGCTCACTCAAACCGGCTCCATACCTTGGGGCTGTATCAAAAAAACTTATGCCCGATTTGATCGCGGTAGAGAGCGTTTTGAGCGCAGTTTGTTCACTAAACCGTCTGTACATATTCCCAATCGGCGCACCTCCGAAGCCCAAAGTCGTTACGGCGAGTGCGGTCCTACCTACCCTTCTTTTTGGTAAACTCTCATAAATTATCACGCTCTATTTCACCAAATGGTTTGTCATTTTTTCTGCAGAATCGCAACGAAGCTGATTCATTACTTGCTCAAGTTGCTGATTGAAGAGGTTAATCGTATGGTAAGCACCTCGCTCTCCGAGCGCTGCTACTCCAAATGCGAATGCCCTGCCCATGAAAGCCAGTCGTGCTCCTGCTGCGAGCGCTGAGGCTATGTTTACGCCATTTTGAATACCGCTGTCCATGAAGAACATTATCGATTTATGATATTTTTTAGACAGCCTCTGTAATGGTTCTATAGGAGATTCAGCAGCGTCCAGTTGACGTCCTCCATGATTGGATACCACCACGGCGTCAGCCCCCAAAGATACTGCCAACTTAACATCCTCTTCTGTAAGGATACCTTTTATGACAAGCGGTCCCTGCCACAAATCTCGAATTGATTTAAGATTTTCATGATCTACAGGTCCCATTACAGCTCGATTCATAAATTCCATTAACTGTTCATTCTTCTCGCTATGCATCATGTAACGTTTAAGAACTTTCATTTCAGGCTTACCTGCTAAGGCGGTCTTAATTAACCATTGCGGACGGCTCAACATTTGAAAAACATTTCTCACGCTCATTTCTGGTGGCATCGCGAGACCATTTCGGATGTCTCGGGGTCGGTAACCAAATGTGGAAACATCGACCGTCACAACTAAAACTGGATAGCCTGCTGACTGGACGCGAGCTATAAGATCCTCCTGCACCTCTCTTGAAGAGGGGTTATATAATTGGAACCACGCCTTCCCCTCGGAAATATGTGCGATATTCTCCAATGAAGCAGAAGAAACGGTACTGAGCACGAAAGGAATGTTTTTTTCAAAGGCCGCCCTTGCAAGGTACTCTGGAGTTTTGGGCCACATCAGCCCCTGGAGACCAACTGGTGCAACACCAAAAGGGGCGGAGTAAGTGTGGCCAAATATGTCAGTTTCCATATTAACGCCTTCGAAAGGCTCTAAGACATTTCCCCGTAATTGGACTTGTGCAAGAGATTTTTTGTTTCTCTTAACGCACTCGTCTGACATACAACCCTCTGTAAGATAATCATATGCAAATGCTGGCATCCGACTTTTTGCTTTTTTCTCCAGATCGGTGATACAGGGGTAACGCGTGTCAAAATAGTCGCTCATCAAACTCGATTTCATCTGGTTGTCCTCAGTTTTGAGCCCACGCTTTACCTATGGGAAATTGATAATGTTCGATAGATTCTGGAAACATTTTTATGCTAAACCCCGGAGACATAGGTGGCATATACGAGCCATTACGGATGATACAAGGATCTTCGAAGTGCTCATGAAGATACTCAACATACTCAATCACTCGGTTAGTTAATGAGGCGCTTATTCTCACATAGTCAATCATCGACAAATGCTGTACGTATTCACAAAGTCCTATCCCTCCAGCATGCGGGCACACAGGCTTACCATATTTTGCGGCAAGCATATAGACGGACAAAATTTCATTGATGCTACAAAGTCGACAACTATCTATCTGGACAACATCAATGGCATCATTTGATATTAACTGTTTAAACATTACTCGGTTTTGGCAATGTTCCCCAGTGGCTACACGTATACCTTTGAGCTTATCTCTAATCTTTTTGTGCCCGAAAACGTCATCAGGGCAAGTCGGCTCCTCGACAAACCATAGATCAAAAGATGCTAGTTCATTTACCCAGTCAATCGCCTGATCGACCTCCCATATCTGATTTGCATCAATCATGAGCTTGACGTCATCACCAATGACAGAACGAGCTAACATTAACCGTTTTTTGTCCCGCTCTAATGATTCCCCCACTTTAAGTTTGATATGTTTGAAACCTTGATCAAGTGCCTCTTGGCAGAGAATCTTGAGTTTGTCATCGCTATAACCCATCCATCCCGGCGAAGTTGTGTATGCAGGATATCCATATTTTTCAAGCTCTGATATTCTCTCATGCTTCGAGCTTTCATTCATTCGAACAATGTCCAATGCCTCTTCAGCACTTATGGCATCATCTAAATATCGAAAGTCTATACATGAAACAAATTGCTCGGGAGTAAAATCCGTCAGCAGTCGCCAAACTGGTTTCCCTTCATCTCTCGCCCACATATCCCAAACGGCATTTACTATTGCTCCCGCAGCCATATGAACAACACCCTTTTCTGGCCCAAGCCATCGAAGCTGGCTGTCACAGCGAAACCGATCATAAAATCCATATATATCATTCTTAATATCATCTAAATCTGAGCCTATCACTAGGTCTCTCATAGCCTCGATAGCTGCACAACATATGTCATTCCCACGTCCAATAGTAAATAGTAATCCAAATCCCTTGTTTCCCCTTTCAGTTTCTAGGCTGACATATGCGGCAGAATAATCTGGATCACTATTAGTTGCATCAGATCCATATGAACTTTTTGAAGTTGGAAACCTAACATCCACCGTGCGAAGCGAAATAATCCTGTTTGACATTTTTTCTCAAATTTTTGTGTAAAGCCGATTTAGTATAGATTATTATATGTAAAAAACAGGCTGCGTAAAATAACTATCATTTTTCAATCAAAGAATTTAGATTTTTGATTGAGAAAGACCGAGTCAATAAAAAAGTATAGAAACGACGATGAAGTTCCCAAACTACAACCGGTATAAACTCACTCAAAAGCTCAAAACATTCATCGCATTTAACGTCTGTCTTCTCACCTTACCACTCTTATCTGTGCATGTCGTCTGTGATACAAAACAAGACTCAATATATGAGGAACGCCCTCGTGTTCTTCTTATCGGTGACTCTATCAGCATAGGTTACACGTCAGAAGTAAAAAAGCGGCTTCATGAAATAGCGCATGTAGAAAGAATCGATGGTAATGCTGCATCTACGGTCAACGGACTTAGAAAAATAGACTCTTGGCTAATCGGAAAGAGCTACGATATCATCCACTTTAACTGGGGGCTCCATGACATAGCATATAGAAGTGAAAATTCTAGTCATAAAAACAAATTAGATAAATTAAACGGCAAAAAAAAAGTTGAAATTGACAACTATAGATCAAATCTGAAAAACCTAGTTGATCGCCTTAAAAAAACAGGCGCACTATTAATCTGGGCCTCCACCACAGTGGTTCCGGATGACGAACCCGGCCGGTTTCCACAGGATGTTGTAGCCTACAATGCAGTTGCAAGTGCAATCATGCAAAATAACGAAATCATAACAAATGATCTTTATTCGCTTTCAAAGTCTTTCAGCTCAGATATGTTCGTCGCCCCGAGAAATGTACATTTCTCGAAGCTAGGATCCTCAGTGCTTGGAACTAAAGTTGCGAAAGCAATAAAGCGTCAAATTCAATGATGTTTACAAATAGAGTCTTTGTCTATTGGGGAAAAAAATAGTTGTATTGTGTTCGAATCCTGCTGGATGAAGTAGACAGATAGTTTTGTTGGACGGAAAAACTGCTTCCAGCCAAATATATTTTTTAATCAGCCTTATTGGGTTTTATTAGATTTAATTTTTGATAACCCGCCCACCACCTGTTAACTGGTCTTGATGCCTTTTCCCATTCAATATCTCTTAGTATACGGTCTGCTATCTCACCGGGAGTGAGCACTTCATCTCCAGAGGCCTCATCTCCGGCGTCGAATCTCTCAATAATCTCAACATCATTTGCTGCTTGTTTTGAGGTAGTCCCTTTTTTGTTCACAGGCTGCTCCTTTTATGATGTGATAGAACTTTCGACAATTTGATAATCGCAATCTTCATAATCAAGCATTGTTAATAGTATACAATGATACCCAATTATTGAAAAATTAACACACTTTAAAAAACCAATCCTTTTCAGAATAAGACCTGTAAATCTTATAAGAAGGCCTATGACAGCGCTTTAGGTCAATAAATGTTGGCAAGGGGGGATATTTCAAATTTTTCCATGTGCTCGTCAGAAAAGAAATTCTATCCGTCGAAACCTCAATTTTCACCTGGAAGCTGGGATTGCGTCCTTTTGATTTTTACTCGGGCAATTAAATAG
>PCCK01000092.1 GCA_002731695.1 Porticoccaceae bacterium | reverse complement strand
TTGTTGCCTGAAGCTCTGCCAGATCGAATTCTGGCTTCGAAGCAGCCTTTACAGCGGCAATAACCACTGGCATGTAATCTGGAAGACACCCTGCCATCACTGCGGCTACAGCTACTTTCTCCACTGACGCAATACCGCCTGCGGGACCGAGTTGACCCAAAACTAGCTCAGGATCAAGGCCACTTGCCAACACCATCCGCGTAACTCGTTCACGAGTGGGAATCACAACAGGCAGACCATCGGTGCACTGCAACTCATGTAGTAGCTCCAATGCGGATTCTTCGTTTTCTGCCTCTAACAACTCATTCATAAGAAAAGCTATCCAAAATCTTATCGACTAAAGTGTTTGCTATAGCCTCTATTCGATTCTCACCAGTGCCAGCGACAGGATGAGGTAATTTTAATCTCGGCAGGTCGGGCATCCCAATGGATTCGGCCATAAACTGTCCCTGCTCCCAGAAGTCATCGGTGATAAGAGCAACAACAGGAAGTCCACGCTTTGCTATGCAATATCCGTCACGCACGGTGCCGGTAGTGCAACTGCCTCAATGACCATAAGCTGCGACAACGACTTGGCAATCAGTAACGATCGCCTGCAACATTTCTTCCGGCACCGTAATACCGGGATTACCTTTGTTCCAGATCTTAGCTTTAATCTTGGGTAATCGTTTTTGAATCGCACTACCTACTTTACGCACAAACAACTCAGAATCCGGGAAGCCGTTAGCTAAAAGGCCGATAGTTACCCCGGAACCCTCTTTTTGACAAATATCAAGTAAATTGTGGTACGGCTCAAGCTGTCTGGAAACTGTTCCTCTTGGGTCTAAAAATTTAATCATTAACTTCTCCTTTAGAGCTTTTTGTTGCCAATACATATAAATATAGTTAGCTATACTTACGTGCTAGTTACAATATTTTTCATGACGACACTCAAAGCTTACTTGTCTACACAAATTCGCTTACTAACTTTTGCTAACAAATACTCTAGTGCCCTTTTGCAAACGCACTTAGTGACATAATTGTATCGGTTGTTACATCTGGAATAGCGTCAGGCATCGCGATTTCCGGCACATGATGAGCTCCATTCACGATTCGCGAACTTGCAGAAACGCCCGCCGACTGTAATCGCTGGGCAAAAACCACACCATCGTCCCTAATGAGATCGAGCTCATAATTGACAATATAATGTGGGGGAAGTCCAACCAAATCTGACTTTTTAGCACAAAAAGGCCAAGTTCTTGGATCATTTTTGTATCTAGACTCCGGATCATACACCTTGGTCATTGCTCTCACAAAAGGTAACGTACCTTGATAGCCCATATTTTCATGCCAGGAGCTCAGAGCGGGCATAAACTGGTCATATACGCCATTTATCATTGGCGCCATTGCGTAGATGCCATCAATTACGTCAACCCAGCCCTCTAGATTAGCTTTTATCCCAAGACCAATAGCCAGATTTCCACCACCTGACTCACCAGCTAAGATCAACGACGAAATTCCCAATTTAGACTTATTCTCATAGACCCACCGCACCGCAGCAGCACAATCGTTGAGCCCATTAGGAAAAGGATGATGGCCAGCATTTAGAGCTTCGCTACGAAATTCAACACCAACAACAAAGACCCCCTGTTGTGCTATTTTTGTTCGCCAAAACACGGTCTCAAAGCTATTTGCAGACGAAAATGTCATTCCGCCACCATGTATGTGAACCACACACGGTATCAGGCCATCGACAACTTTCGGACGCTCAATGAAAATGGGGATCTCAGTTCCATCTTCCCCTCTAATTGTCTCTTTCGAAGCCAAAATCTGTGGATTCTGCTCCCTTATAGCAGATACGTCTAGGTCGTTATCCATGAGGACATTGTGCATATACTCAACTAGCTCGACGCATTCATGATAAGGCGAATCCATTGTCACATTCGGAGGAAAAATTCCAGGCTTGGGACCCGAATTATTCATTAACTCATTACGAATTGCCGGATGTAGTCTGGGGTCCTCTAGCAAAGTAAGTTTAGGATTTCCTAGTTTTCCCGGAAGTATAAATCCAAACTCAGATTCGCAATCTTGAATTTTCGGTGCCACCATTTTCGATATGCTCCCACCACTCGGATTCGCAGTAGGTAAACTACCTCCGATGCAGTTAAATGTAGCTAACCTCAAAAAAGCACGGCGTCCCAAATTAAGACGCCGTGCATTTAAACTTTTTTCGATCGTTTCATTATTGACGTGCATGAAATTTAGAGGAGTTTGTTTGATAATAACTCTTTCTTCAAATCACTTTGAGCCAAAGTATCTAGTCACCTCTAATCCAACCTGACGAGGCATTCCCCATGGGACGTGACGACCGTACTGACTGTTGCTTGTCACAAGATCCGTAAAGTAGGCCTCGTTAGTGGCGTTGTGGATAAAAAACCTCGCCCCGTATGTCCCATCTGAACTTGTATAATTAGCATTAGCGTTGACGACGATATACCCCGGTTGTGAATCGTCTAAGTTACCGAACTCACGATAAAAAATGCGAGATCTGTAACTTGTGTTCATACTTAAGGATAAATTTCCCCCAGTTGAGAGCTCGACATCATACATCACTCCAACATTAAGACTGTGTTTAGGGGCATTGTTTAGCTGATTGCCAGCATTCTGGATGAACCCGACACCAGCTCCCGCCGCGCCTAAAGGATCGACATTTAAAAAATCTTCGTAAGCAGAATCAAGGAAAGTGTAACCGCCAGAGATAGAGAGCCCATCAGTAATATTAGACATCAGTTCAACTTCGACACCATCGACTGTTGCATCACCCGCATTTTTTACGGATGCGCTTATATCAACAACCTGCGCCACCTGAAAATCTGCATAGTTGTAGTGAAAAAGAGCCGTTGTTAACGTAGTTGTTCCATCACCTAAGGTTGCTTTATACCCAATTTCAAAAGCATCGACTGTTTCGGCTCTGTAGGGATCCTCGCAGACCGATGTGTCCATTCCACCGCCCTTATACCCCTGCGAGAACGATCCGTAAACCATACTACTATCTGAGGTATCTACTTCAACAGAAGCACGCATCGTAACTGCAGACTCGTCCCACTCAGTTGTGAGCAGTCCACCGCACGCGTCGTTTAGTACAGCAGTAGCCCTGTCTTCTTCAACAGAATACGCGTTGGTGTACATTGTGTGCACGTCAGTGAAGTCATCCTCTGTTTGCCGCACACCAAATCCAACACGTAACGAGTCAGATAATGCATAGGTAGCATCGACAAAAATCCCTAGCGACTTGGTATCATAAGTAGGCTGCGAAAACTGAAATTGTGCGGGGAACGGTATAAAGTTTGCCAGAATCGCCCCTGGAAGAGAAATCACTAACTCTTGTGCTCGCTGGTCATCCATATAAAATATACCGGATATCCAGCTTAGGTCGCCTGACTGACCCGATACGTTAAGCTCTTGAGTGAATGTTTGAGAATCGATCGATCGGAACCGCTGAAACGCCCCCACGCTGGAACCATCGGCTGCACCATCAAAGTAATCATACCAATCCTGAAAAGCAGTGATCGACTTAACACTCACGCTTTCCATTTTCCAATCCAGCGTCACACTAGCTATGTCATACTCACGATTTGAATCTGAATTACTCCCGGTGTAGATTTTCCACGGAGCATCGGTCAACAGTACTGGAGAACCCTGCCATACCAATGGGAGACCAACGGAACTGTTTGCCAACTCGGGATGAACTGACTTAAAAGCGTGATGATCCCAAGGGCCACTAACTTCAGACCGACCGAGTAGCAACTCAGCGTTTAATGCTTCACTCAACTCAGCCTCAACAATTAGTCGGAAATTGGTTTTTTCACCCTGCTCTTGATCATTAAAATTCTCCATTAAGTTGTCAACCCAACCCTCTCCCGCATTAAGGTGATTAAAAGCCAGTCTTATCCCTACGCTATCAGAAATTGGGGCACTGTAGACGCCCTCAATCGAGAGATGGTCATACTCCGCGAAGCCTAACTTCACCTTACCAAACACGTCATCTGTGGGCTTTGCCGCGATGTAATTAATTGCTCCGCCGTTCGAGTTCCTGCCGTATAGAGTACCCTGAGGCCCCCGCATAACCTCAACCCTTTCGAGATCCATTGATGATAGCATTGAGCTTGTTCCACTTGATTGAACAACACCATTCACACTTACCAAGACACCAGGAGCTAATTGGAAGTCCCCTATTCCTCTTATCGCGAGCTTCTTCGAGCCTAGTTGCTCTCCAACGTGTACACTGGGGACATAGAACTGTAGCTCAGACAATTCATCCAGCCCGCGTGCGGAAAGCATTTCTCCCGAAACAGCAGTGATAGCGGCAGGTGTAGTCATTACAGTACCTGCACGCTTCGACCCAGTGACTAAAATTTCTTCTATCGCCTCGGCAATCGAGAACGCCGATATCAACCAAGTGCCCAGTAAGAGCGCCACTGAACGCACGCATATATTTTTTTTCATGATTTTTTACCCCCGTAAGGTCCGGTTTTTACCAGACTCATTCATTGTCGTGAGCTTAAAAGCTCACATATTTATCTCACATAAAAAAAATATGTATGTGAGCAGTCTAAGTATATATAGCGGACTACATGTATTGCAACTGCGATTTCAGCTAGGATCATAGACCTATCTTTTAGACTTTAAGTGCTCATCCCTAAAATACCATCCTGCCAAAGCAAATATCGGTATGGCGAAAAAGGAAATACAGGTGTAGATGACAAGAACAATCGTGTATGGCCCACTGTATCCTTGATGCGAAAACCAATCAATTAAAATGCCTCCAGAAGTGATTCCAATAGCAACGCCCGCAACCTGAATCATCAACACGATAAACCCGAATATCAAACCGCGTTGATTGGAAGGAACAATTTCTTGGATCGTGGCAAATACAGGAGCATAAAAGCAAGCCATTTGGAAAAATATGGCAAAAATACCAGTCAAAAACCAAATACTGTTCGGATCAACAAGCCGATAAGCGAGAATTAAAGGCGCAAGACACAGCATAACTAACGCAAGAAAAAAAGGTCTTCCTAGTCCAGTTTTTCGCATGAAGAGATCTCCACCCAAGCCGCCAAAAAAATTTCCTACCAATCCTCCCGCAATTGCCAGCCATGCGGTGATCCCAGCAATCTCATTCCTGTCAAACCCCCTCTCTTGGACAAACCAAAGTTGGTCAAACACAGTGGCACCGATTAGCAGACCGAATATCATGGAACCTGCTAGAGTTAGAGAAAGTACTTTAGATCCTTTCAACAAGGTGAAAATTGTTGCGACAATTACTGGAACTGAGATATGAAGATCTGAAGAATGATTCTTATTTGTCCTCGGTGTTTCGCGGACAAAATATGCGATTAGCGCGAGAACCAATCCAAAAAGTCCCATTAGATAAAAACATCCTCTCCAACCAAATAACGGCTCAAGGTAAGCTACGATGAATAAACTTCCACCCAGACCTAGAGGCACCGCCATGCCAAAAACTCCAACAGCAAATCCTTGCCACTCATTTGGAAAGCGATCCCCAATCGTTGATAATGCAGAGGGTGCCAATACTGATTCGCCAACACCTACCAGCATCCTTGGGATAGCCAAACTATAGAAGCCCCTTGCGGCGCCTGAAACCGCTGTCAAAAAGCTCCAAATGGCAACGCCGAATGCTATGAATTTCATGCGATTTACGCGATCGGCAATTGTCCCCATCAATACGCCCCCAATTGCGTACACGAAAATAAATAAGACACCACTGATAAGCGCAAATTCGGTGTTACTTAGGTCTAGTTCAGGCACTATCCAATTCGCAAAACTCCCAATCAGATTACGATCAACATAATTTACAAAATTAAGCAAAGTCAGAAACAGCAGTAAAGAGACGTCATCAGGCCTTACTATCTCGTCTTTGGTAATCAAAAAGAACCCCCAAGCAAACTAAAGTCCAATGAATTTAACAGGAGAATTATTGATTTTTCAGTGTAATTTTTTACTATTCCCTTGAATCTTTTGTAACACCATCCCATGTTTTTAACAACTGCTTTGTGTCATATAAAAAATTGGAATGCGTCAAGGAATACTGATTAGCGGTTTTCCATAAACATATTGGCTATGATTCACGAAAGCCTACAATCGACGATTATAAAAGGCCTATATTGATAAAAAGAATTGTGATTAAATTCGAGAGGCCTATAGTGGGCGAATATCGATGACTCTCTTACTGGTTATTTGCATGGATTCGAAATATCCTAAACGAGCCCACAAAAGGGATCAAAACCGTCATAAACTAGAAACTTCAGCATGTATTCTTTTTTCTACTGTAGGACACCAACACACGACACTCTCAGATATAGCAGAAAAAGCCGAACTGCATGTACAGACCCTTTATCGGCATTTTAAGAACAAAGAAGAGATTACAATCGCTGCCGCTAACTTAGTTGTGTACGATTGTAGATTACATTTTGAGTCTGCTCCCGCTTCCGACTCCACCTTTAGGAAATGGCAAGGTTGGGTATCTAAAACTATTCCGTTCCTTTTTGAGCAGGGAATCAGCCAACATAAATTCAATCAGTGGAACTCACCTTACTCTCTTCTCAATGACCGCTTTTTGCTCTTCTTAAATTCCGGCTATGAGAACCTTTTAACCGAATATCTGGCAAGAGATTTAAAGATGAATACAGACGCTCAAGCGCTGCCGAGGCTAATAGCAAGTATGCTTTTAAGCGGTAACGAGATGGCACTTAAAGGTAGCGCAAAACAAATCAAAACAATCTCTGCCACAGCTAGCACTACCGAAGTGATCCTTCGCAAGAGTGATAGGGTAATTGATGAAATCGAAAAGATTGCGCAGAGTTATTATGAGAAGCATAAACTCGCGTTAACTGAGCCCTCATAGCCCAATCTACAACTAGCTAAACGCGCATGTGCGTTACCGCGTGAAAAATGCTATGAACCTCAATCAAACATGCTTGGTTGCAGGTAAAAAGACAACACGCCAGTGTCGCGAAGGGATGACTTTTCGGCGCCAACCCGCAGTAACTCATCTTGCACATGAAGACGAGCCTTCTCAAGCCTCCTCATAGAGCGGGCAACAAAAGCCCCATCACCAAGATCTAATGTAAAATATTTTTCCCCTCGAACTGCAGCCGAAATGCTAGAGGACGCAAAGACCTGATAGTGCTCACGC
>PCCK01000091.1 GCA_002731695.1 Porticoccaceae bacterium | reverse complement strand
GAGGGCGGGCGTACGGTGGGTGCTGGTGTGGTAGCCAAAATTGTAGCGTAGTTACTGAGGACCCAAATTGTTGGTATAACGGGTAAGCACTAGTGCTGGGTTACTTTGCCACTGCTCGTTTCTTCCCCTAAATTGGGACTTCGATATAAAAAAGCAATCATGTTGATATGCTATTGTGTAATGATATCAATGCAACCACTTTCGAGTCTAGTTTTGAATATGTAAATGCTCAAAAGGCTTGACATCTCTGGGCTCCGGCTCTAGACTTCGCGCTCGCTTTTTGTGGGCAGAGACAGCAAACACTCGAGATAGTCTTTAAATAAAATAGGTTACTAGATGCAAAATCAGAGCATTAGAATACGTCTCAAAGCATTTGATCATAAGTTGATCGATACGTCCACTCAGGAGATAGTAGACACCGCGCGTCGCACAGGGGCTCAGATTAGGGGTCCGATTCCTTTGCCGACAAGGAGAGAGAAATTCACCGTGCTGATATCGCCGCATGTTAACAAAGATGCCAGAGACCAATATGAAATTCGTACGCACAAGAGACTGTTAGATATTGTTGAGCCAACTGAGAAAACAGTAGATGCTTTAATGAAATTGAATTTGGCGGCTGGAGTCGAGGTGCAGATTAGTCTTAGTTAATTTATTTTTGCCGATCTTTTTTACTGGGAGTCTTGAGTAAAATTCTTGCAGTCTAAGGTCGTAGTTGTAAAAAGGCGCGTAACTGGGAGAAGGATAGTAATGAGTTTGGGACTAGTTGGCCGCAAATGCGGTATGACAAGAGTGTTTACTGACGACGGCCTTTCAATTCCTGTAACGGTTATCGAAGTTCGGCCCAACAAGATTACACAGATTAAAACAGTGGCATCAGATGGTTATGATGCAATTCAAGTAACGAAAGGTCAGCAGAAAACTTCAAGGTTAAATAAGTCGCAAATCGGACATATGATGAAGGCTGGAGTGGAAACTGGACTGGGATACTGGGAGTTTCGAACGGACGGATTATCAGAATCGTTCCAGTTGGGAGCTTCCCTGACTGTTGATCGATTTGTCGACGGGCAACACATAGATGTCGTAGCAACGTCTAAAGGTAAGGGGTTTCAGGGTGGTGTTAAACGCTGGAATTTTGCAATGCAGGATGCGACTCATGGAAACTCCATCTCGCATAGGGCGCCGGGTTCAATTGGACAGAATCAAACACCCGGAAAAGTTTTCAAGGGTAAAAAGATGTCCGGACAAATGGGAGCTCAACGAGTCACTACTCAAAATTTAAAGATTGTGAGAGTTGATCCAGACAGACATTTGATCCTCGTGAAGGGCGCTGTTGCTGGAGCACCCGGGGGCGATGTGCTCATACGCCCCTCGGTAAAGAGATAAAGGAATTTCCTATGGAATTAGCCGTGGCCACATCAGAGGGTAAGGAGAGAATTATAGAAGTTTCTGATTCAGCTTTTGGTCGGGAATATAATCGAGACTTAGTCCATCAGACGGTAGTAGCGTATTTAGCGGGACGGCGGCAAGGTACAAGCGCCCAAAAGAATCGATCATCAGTATCTGGGGGAGGAAGAAAACCATTTAGGCAGAAGGGTACAGGGCGAGCACGTGCAGGGACTACTCGAAGTCCACTTTGGCGATCTGGAGGGGTCACATTTGCGGGTCAGCCGCGGAATTTTTCGAAGAAACTGAATCGTAAGATGTATCGCGCTGCACTGAGTTCCATACTCTCTGAGCTTGCGCGCCAAGATAGACTTTTAGTAGTTGACAACTTCGAGATTGAAACTCCTAGGACGAAGGCATTATTGGAAAAGCTTGCTGAGTTTAGACTTCTGGATGCTCTTATTATTAATGATCCACTGGATGAAAATTTGTATTTATCGGCGCGCAACGTAAAAGGGGTAGCAGTGTGTAATGTGGCGGGAGTAAATCCAGTGAGTCTGATTAATTCTCCAAAAATAATTATGACTGTTCCAGCATTAAGAAAAATTGAAGAGGTGCTGTCTTGAGCGAGGAACGAGTTTACAAAGTTATTTTAGGTCAGCACATTACGGAAAAGTCGGCGAGTACTGGGGGTGAGTCGAACCTTGTGGTTTTCAAGGTTGCTCGGGATTCCAGTAAACCAGAGATAAGGAATGCTGTGCAGAAATTGTTTCTTGTCGATGTAGAGGATGTTCGGGTGGTTGGCGTCAAAGGCAAAACGCGCCGAACGAAGTATGGTTTTGGTAAGCGTAGTGATTGGAAAAAGGCATATGTGCGTTTGTCTGCCGATAGTAACTTTGACTTGGCGGTTATCGAATAGGAGATTTGTATGCCAGTAGCCAAAAGAAAGCCCACTTCCCCCGGGCGGAGGTTCGTGGTCAGTGTAGTTGATCCAGAGCTTTATAAAGGCAGTCCATATGGACCACTTTTAGAGAAAAAAAATCGTTCAGGGGGACGTAACTCCTCGGGAAAAATCACCGTTCGCCACATTGGTGGCGGACACAAACAGCACTACAGAGTAATCGACTTCAAAAGGGACAAAGATGGTGTCCCTGCGATCGTTGAAAGATTAGAGTATGACCCGAATAGAAGCGCTAATATCGCCCTCATATGTTACATGGACGGGGCTCGGCGTTATATTATTGCTCCCAAGGGTCTTAGTAAAGGTGATGGTGTTATGTCTGGCGTTGATGCCGCCATAAAGGTTGGTAACTGCTTGCCAATTAGCTCTATTCCTCTAGGGTCGATAGTGCATTGCATTGAAATGAGGACTGGAAAAGGAGCTCAGATTGCTCGCAGCGCGGGTGCGTCCGCACAGCTAGTTGCTCGGGAAGGAAGTTATGCAACACTTCGACTTAAAAGTGGTGAAATGCGCAAATTATTATCTGATTGTCGAGCCACCATCGGTGAAGTTTCTAACAGTGAGCATAGCCTTCGTTCTCTGGGAAAAGCAGGAGCATCACGGTGGCGTGGGGTTAGACCTACGGTTAGAGGAGTTGCCATGAATCCTGTGGATCATCCTCACGGAGGGGGAGAAGGGAGAACATCTGGGGGTCGGCATCCTGTAACCCCTTGGGGCGTACCCACCAAAGGATATAAAACTCGCAAAAATAAGCGAACTGACAAATACATTGTGCGTCGACGGAAGTAAAAATTTTCAGAAAAGTTGAGAAGGAGAGTAGAAGTGCCCCGATCATTAAAAAAAGGACCTTTTGTCGACCATCACTTGCTAAAGAAAGTTGAGACGGCTGTTGAAGCCCAAGATCGAAGACCAATAAAAACCTGGTCCAGAAGGTCAATGATATTACCGGATATGGTGGGCCTAACAATTGCTATTCACAATGGTAGACAGCATATTCCAGTAATGATTAACGAAGAAATGGTTGGACATAAACTTGGAGAATTTTCGCCGACCCGAACATATCGCGGCCATGCAGCAGACAGAAAAGCTAAGCGCTAATTAGGACGGAATTGGGGAATTATTATGGGAGTGGTAACGGCTGTGTTGAAAGGAGCAAGAATTTCGGCTCAAAAGGTGCGGCTAGTCGCCAACCAAGTCAGAGGAAAAAAAGCCGAAGAAGCTCTTGATATTTTGCAATTTAGTGAAAAGAAAGGCGCTACTATACTGAGAAAGGTGCTTGAATCAGCTATAGCCAACGCTGAGCACAACGATGGAGCAGATGTGGATGAATTGATCATATCGAGAGTGTTTATTGATGAAGGAGCCACTATGAAACGGATTAAACCCAGAGCAAAAGGGCGTGCTGATCGTATTCTAAAACGGAGCTGTCACATTACTGTGGAAGTTGGAGAGCGTTAGATGAAATATTTGGGAGCATACTAATGGGGCAAAAAGTTCACCCGATCGGCATCCGCCTCGGAATTGTAAAAAAGCACAGTTCAACGTGGTTTGCGAGTACCAAAGACTATCCGGATAAACTTTTTCAAGATTTAACGGTTAGAAACTTTATTCGAGAGAGATTAGCGCATGCTTCTGTAAGCAGGGTGGATATAGAACGGCCCTCTGACAGTGCAAGAGTAACAATATTCACTGCGCGTCCAGGAATTGTTATAGGTAAGAAGGGTGAGGATGTAGAGCGTTTACGCAACGATGTTTCAAATAAAATGAATTGTCCTGTACATATAAATATAGAAGAAATTAGAAAGCCAGATCTTGATGCATCACTTACAGCCCAAAATGTTGCTCAGCAGTTGGAGAGGAGGGTTATGTTTCGAAGAGCCATGAAGCGGGCGGTACAAAATGCGATGAGAGGAGGAGCTCTTGGGGTTAAAATTAAAGTAGGTGGTCGCCTCGGAGGTGCAGAAATCGCGCGTTCTGAATGGTACAGGGAGGGCCGCGTACCACTTCATACCCTGAGAGCGAATATAGATTACGCGTCAGCCGAAGGTAATACCACCTACGGCGTAATAGGAGTTAAAGTTTGGATTTTCAAAGGCGAAGTTCTCGGTGGCGAGGCCTCGGAAAATCCATTGAATCAAGACAGGACAATACGTAAATAATCTATAGGATTCAAATTGCATGTTACAGCCAAAACGAACTAAATTTCGCAAGATGCATAAAGGTCGCAATCGGGGGCTCGCATCGCGAGGAAGTAAAGTAAGCTTTGGAGAATTTGGTTTGAAAGCAACCGGCAGGGGTAGACTTACCGCTCGTCAAATTGAGGCGGCTCGGCGAGCTATATCTCGGCATATAAAGCGCGGCGGAAAAATTTGGATACGTGTTTTCCCAGATAAGCCAATTACCCAAAAACCTCTAGAGGTTAGGATGGGAAAGGGAAAAGGAAATGTTGAATACTGGGTGGCACTCATACAGCCCGGGAGAGTTCTATATGAAATGGAGGGGGTAGATGAGAATATTGCTAGGGAAGCGTTCGCTTTGGCTTCTGCAAAATTACCAATATCCACGACATTTGTTAAGAGATCGGTGATGTAGCTATGAAAGCACATGAATTGCGAAACAAGAGTTTAGTAGAGCTCCGTGAGTTCTTGATGATAGAGGTAAAAAAAAGCTTTAAGCTGAGGATGCAGTTAGCATCAGGGCAGCTAACAGAAACTCATGAATTACAACGCTCTCGAAGAAATACAGCAAGGATAAAGACTCTTTTAAACGAAAAGTTGGGAGAATAATATGGTAAAGAAGACAGCTAAGAAACGTGTTCTTTCCGGCAAAGTAGTTAGTGATAAAATGGACAAGACTGTGACCGTATTGGTCGAAAGACGGGTTAAACATCCGGTTTACGGAAAGATTTTAACTAAGTCCTCCAAGATTGCCGCACATGATGAGAGTAATAAATCGAGGATGGGTGACTTTGTAACAATTGAAGAAAGCCGTCCAATTTCCAAAAGAAAGGCGTGGACGTTAGTTAATACAGACTAAACTTTTTCCGCCGAATCCTATGATTTCGCGGTTGGATCGAGACAAGGGAGTATTATGATACAAACGGAAAGTTATCTTGACGTGGCCGACAACAGTGGTGCTCGGAAGGTGATGTGCATAAAGGTTCTGGGGGGATCACATCGTCGTTATGCTCACGTCGGTGACATTATTAAGGTGACTGTGAAAGAGGCTATCCCGAGAGGCAAAGTGAAGAAAGGACAAGTAATGAGTGCTGTTGTGGTCCGCACCAAAAAGGGGTTAAGACGATCAGATGGTAGTCTGATAAAGTTCGATGATAATGCCGCAGTTCTTCTTAATCCCAATTTGGCACCGGTGGGTACCAGAATTTTCGGTCCAGTGACTCGCGAGCTTCGAACAGAGAAATTTATGCGTATAATTTCGTTGGCCCCGGAGGTTTTGTAGCATGAGGTATTTAAGGTGTTAAAAATAACTCGAGATGATGAAATTATCGTGATTGCTGGCAGAGACAAAGGCAAGCGGGGGAAGGTATTAAAAGTCCTTGAAAACAACCGCTTAATTGTTGCGGGTATACAAATGGTTAAGAAACACCAAAAACCTAACCCACAAGCAGGTGTCTCTGGAGGTATCATTGATATGGAAGCGCCCATACAAGTTTCCAATGTGGCTATTTTTAATCCATCGACCGAGAAAGCTGATCGCGTTGGGTTTAAGGTGTCTGGAAAAAATAAAAAAATTAGGATTTTTAAATCAAGTGGTGAACCTGTAACTTCTCGAAGTGATGGGAGAGGGTGATGTCAAGGCTAAGAAAGCTTTATAAAAATGAGTTAGTGGGAAAGCTTCAGACTGACTTAGCGCTCGGTAATGTAATGGAAGTACCTAGAATCACTAAGATCACTCTAAACATGGGTGTTGGTGAGGCGATCGGAGATAAGAAATCTTTGGAACATGCGGTAGAAGAGCTTAAGTTGATTTCAGGACAGAAGCCTGTTGTCAATAAGGCACGTAAGTCCATTGCGGGATTTAAAGTCAGGCAAGGGTGGCCAATCGGAACTAAGGTAACTTTGCGTAGTGAGCGCATGTACCAGTTTTTAGAACGACTTGTTTCAATTGCCATTCCAAGAATTAGAGATTTTAGGGGGTTTTCTCCGAAGCAATTTGATGGGAGAGGAAATTTTGCCATGGGTGTGAGCGAACAAATTATATTTCCTGAAATAGATTATGAAAAAATAGATAAATTACGTGGTATGGACATTACCATAACGACAACCGCACGAACGGATGATGAGGGACGTGCTTTATTGCGGGCATTTAACTTTCCATTAAAGGGTTAACTCAGTATGGCAAAAGTGGCGATGATAGAGCGCGAGAGGAAACGCGCGCGAGCGGTGATAAAATTTGCCGTGAGACGGGCAAAATTGAAAGCAATTATCTCGGACATTAGTTTGGCTGACGATGAACGTTTTAAAGCGCAAATTAAATTACAAAAATTACCTCGCGACTCGAGTCCGATAAGGGGCCAAAATCGATGTCGGATTACTGGACGGCCACATGGGGTGTATCGTAAATTTGGATTATGTAGAAACAAACTGAGAGAAGCGGCGATGTGTGGAGAGGTTCCAGGACTAGTGAAGTCGAGTTGGTAGGTTATAGTGGAGTAAAAATATGAGTATGCAAGACCCAGTTTCTGATATGTTAACGCGTATTCGAAACGCGCATCATAGATCAAAGCCTCGAGTCAGCATGCCTTCGTCTAAATTAAAGGCATCTTTGGCAAGCGTTCTCAAGACGGAGGGGTACATTGAGTCTTTCGATGTTAATGAAGCCAACAAAGCAACCCTTACTTTACATTTGAAGTACTTCGATGGACAGCCGGTAATATCGGAGATTGAGCGTTATAGTAAGCCAAGCCTCAGGCGATATAGTAGTTGCGGAGACCTACCTCGTGTTCGAAACGGATTGGGAGTAGCGATAATTTCAACTAGCCAAGGGGTGATGACTGATCGCGCTGCGCGCGCTGCAGGTATCGGTGGCGAAGTAATTTGTACAGTTTTTTAGTGGGTTATAAAGATGTCTAGAATTGCCAAAAATCCTATTGAGGTTCCTAGTGGAGTGAGAATAGATCTTAGTGGTCAAGCAGTTTCGGTCTCTGGAGTTAGAGGAACATTAAAAATGGATATTAGTCCTCAAGTTGAAGTGCGGCAGATCGATGGACTATTGACATTTGTGGCTCGCACAAAAACTAAGTTCTCTAACGCGATGTCCGGGACAACTAGAGCTTTAATTAACAATATGGTAGTCGGCGTGACTGTTGGATTCGAGAAAAAAATTGAATTAGTTGGCGTCGGCTACCGAGCGCAAATTCAGGGACAAACCATTAATTTGTCATTGGGGTTTTCTCATCCAGTATTATATCAGTTGCCCGAAGGTGTAACTGCTGAGACTCCTAGTCAAACTGAGTTGGTCTTGAGGTCTTCGAGCAAACAAAAAATTGGGCAAGTCGCCGCCGAGATTCGTTCCTTCCGTCCCCCTGAACCATACAAAGGTAAAGGTATTCGCGTGGACGGAGAGCGCATAAGAAGAAAAGAAGCGAAGAAAAAATAGTAGGTAAAAAGGATGAATTTAAAAAAAGCAGCGCGATTGAGAAGATCTCGAAAGTTAAGGCTGAAACTACGCGAGCTTGGTGCAACTAGGCTTAGTGTGAATCGCACACCTCGACATATCTATGCGCAGATAACAGCGCCAGATGGGTCGAAGGTGCTAGCAAGTGCGTCAACGCTAGAGGGGGATCTTAGAAAAACTGGGACTGGGAATGCTGAGGCAGCTGCATTAGTGGGCCAGCGAGTTGCGGAAAGGGGAATCGCCGCAGGGGTTAAAATGGTTGCTTTTGATCGCAGTGGTTATAAATATCATGGTCGTGTTAAGGCTCTGGCCGAGGCTGCACGTAGAGCTGGTCTCGAATTTTAAAAGGTACTATAGATGGCATTAGTTGATCAAAAAGACTCCTCCACCGAAGGGCTGATGGAAAAGTTGGTTCAAGTAAATCGAGTAGCTAAGACAGTAAAAGGTGGCAGGATTTTTGCATTCACGGCGTTGACGGTTGTCGGTGACGGTAATGGAAAGGTAGGCTTTGGCCGAGGAAAAGCTAGAGAAGTGCCTCAGGCTATCCAAAAAGCTATGGAAGCGGCAAGAAGAAATATGATAGAGGTCGCCTTGGACGGAACTACGATTCAGTACCCTGTAAAAGGCGCTCATGCTGCCTCAAAAATATACATGCAACCAGCATCTGACGGTACCGGTGTGATCGCGGGCGGGGCAATGCGGGCAGTGCTAGAATTGGCAGGGGTTCAAAATGTTTTAGCAAAATGCTATGGGTCAACGAATCCTGTTAATGTGGTTCGCGCTACCTTTAATGCACTAGGCCGCATGAAATCGCCAGAAAGAGTGGCGGCAAAGCGAAATAAAACGGTCGAGCAAATTTTGAATTAGTCTTGTTAAGACAGGAAACATGGAATTACTCATGAAAACGGAAAAAAAGTTAAAAGTTACGCAGGTTAAAAGTTCAATCGGCCGCCTCAAAAATCATAAAGCATGCCTTACAGGTGTGGGATTGAGGCGGGTGGGGCACTCGATTGAGGTACAGGATACTCCATCAGTGAGGGGTATGTTGAATAAAATAAGGTATCTCATAAATATTGAGGAAGTATAGCATGCGTATGAATACACTTAGTCCATCGGACGGCCGTGTAAAAAGGGGAAAAAGAGTTGCCCGAGGCATCGGGAGTGGTTCGGGAAAAACTGCGGGCAGGGGGCACAAAGGACAAAAATCGCGAAATGGAGGCTCCATTCGGCCCGGATTCGAAGGGGGACAAATGCCATTGCAGAAACGATTGCCTAAGTATGGGTTTACCTCTCGACTAGCGGCCGTGACATCGGAGTTAAGGCTCTCGGAGCTAGCGCTAGTAGAAGGAGATGTAGTAGATATTCCTGCCTTAAAGGCAGCTGGTTTGATTAACAAAAACATCCGTCGAGCTAAAGTATTCGCGTCTGGCAGTATTAACAGGGCGGTAACTTTACGCGGAATCGGGGTCACTAGGGGCGCATTAGCGGCAATCTTGGCCGCAAATGGTTCGGTGGAAGAGTAAATTTTTATGGCCGAGGCAGGTGGGATACTGGGTAACCAAAAGGGCTTAGAGGAACTCTGGACTCGTTTACGTTTTCTTTTTTTGGCTATTATCATTTATCGTATTGGAACCCATATACCGGTTCCAGGATTTGATCCTGATAGGCTATCTGAGTTGTTTAACCAAAATCAAGGAACGTTTTTGGGACTTTTCAACATGTTTTCGGGGGGCGCATTAGAACGTATGAGTATTTTAGCCCTCGGAGTTATGCCCTATATCTCGGCATCTATTATTATGCAATTGTTGGCTGCGACAGTTCCAAGTCTTGAGCAGTTAAAAAAAGAGGGAGATAGCGGGCGTAGAACAATAAACCAGTATACGCGATACGGTACAGTTTTTTTAGCCTTGATTCAGGGAACTGGCATGGCCGTTAGCTTTGCATCGCAGGGCCTTGCTTATGAAGTGAACTTATTATTTTATTTAGTGGCTATCTCTTCGCTGGTAGCGGGAGCAGTGTTTTTAATGTGGTTGGGGGAGCAGATAACCGAAAGAGGTATCGGTAACGGAATTTCGATGTTAATCTTCGCGGGCATTGTTGCTGGGATTCCGGGTGCTATAGGACAAGCCCTTGAATCTGCTAGGCAAGGCGATTTGAACCCAATTTTGCTGATTTTTATTCTTGTCATTGCGGTAGCGGTGGTATATTTCGTTGTGTTTATAGAGCGAGGGCAGCGGAGATTGACAGTAAACTATGCTCAGCGTCAAGGTCGTAAAGCTTATAATGCTCAAACCTCGCACTTGCCTTTAAAAGTGAATATGTCAGGAGTAATACCCGCGATCTTTGCAAGTAGTTTGCTTCTGTTTCCAACTTCGATAAGCACTTGGTTCGGCCAAGGAGTGAATGCTCCTGAATGGTTACAGGACATAGCGCTTCTTCTGGGGCCCGGGCAGCCACTCTATATAATTTTGTTCTCGGCTCTGATCATTTTTTTCAGTTTCTTTTACACTGCTTTGATGTACAACCCAAGAGAGGTGGCAGATAATTTGAAGAAAGGAGGAGCATTCTTGCCTGGTATTCGTCCAGGAGAACAAACCGCTCGATATATTGATAGTGTAACCACCCGATTAACCTTGATCGGGGGTATCTATATAACTTCTATATGTTTGATGCCTCAATTTTTGAATGTTTACTTTAACGTTCCATTTTACCTTGGCGGTACGTCACTCCTGATTGCTGTAGTGGTGACTATGGACTTCATGGCGCAAGTGCAGTCTCATCTCATGTCTCAGCAATATGATTCGCTGATGAAAAAGGCGAATTTAAAAAATATCGGCCGCAAATAGGAGAACCAAGCATTGAAAGTGCGAGCATCAGTTAAAAAGATATGTCGTAACTGTAAAGTAGTGCGTCGAAAGGGAGTTGTAAGAGTTATTTGTAGTGTAGAGCCGAGACACAAGCAGAGACAGGGTTGATTTTTGTGGTTTCCCTCGGTAGACTTCACCGCCGTTTTAGCGGGTGTAAACCGAGTTTTCTGAATTTATTAATTGAGTTTGCCTTCGCACGGTAACTTATAAAGATAGCGGAGTAATGTTAATGGCTCGAATCGCAGGAGTTAATATACCTGATAAAAAGCACGCAGTAGTTGCTTTGACTTATGTCTTTGGAATAGGTCGGCAGACTGCTAAGAGTATCTGCGCTCAAACAGCGGTCAATGAGACTACCAAAATCGGAGAATTAGATGATAGCGAACTTGATAAACTCCGCGCCGCGGTTGGAGAGTATGAAGTTGAAGGTGATCTTCGCAGAAATGTAAGTATTTGCGTAAAGCGGTTAATGGATCTTGGCTGCTATAGGGGTCTCAGACATCGACGAAACCTTCCAGTACGTGGTCAACGGACAAAAACTAATGCACGGACTCGAAAAGGGCCTAGGCGACCTATTAAAAGATAATATGAAGGGTGGAGGATGGCGAAAACATTAACTAAATCGACGCGTAAAAAAGTAACCAAGACGGTGATAGACGGGGTCGCACATATCTATGCATCGTTTAACAACACTATTGTGACTATTACTGATCGGCAAGGTAACGCATTGTCCTGGGCTACTGCAGGCGGATCGGGATTTCGCGGATCTCGCAAGAGCACACCTTTCGCGGCTCAAGTAGCCGCAGAGCGAGCCGGTGAAGCAGCGAAAGAATATGGTCTTAAAAACCTTGACGTTCAAGTTAAGGGTCCCGGCCCTGGGCGAGAGTCTGCTGTGCGTGCCTTGAATAGCGCAGGGTACAAAATAACTAATATTACTGACGTGACGCCTGTTCCTCATAACGGATGTCGCCCACCTAAAAAACGGCGAGTTTAAGAGACAAAGAAATGGCTAGATATTTGGGACCAACTTGTAAGTTATCGAGACGCGAGGGGACTGATCTGTTTTTAAAGAGTGGTGTGAGGCCCCTCGAGTCCAAGTGCCGCTCTGAGAGCGCTCCAGGCCAACACGGACAGCGTCGCGGACGATTATCTGATTATGGCGTGCAACTGCGAGAGAAACAAAAAGTACGACGCATGTACGGCGTACTAGAAAAACAATTCCGAAATTATTACAAGACGGCTGCAAGAATAAGAGGTAATACGGGTGAGAATCTTCTGAATTTGTTAGAACAGCGTCTAGATAATGTTGTATATCGTATGGGATTCGGGAGCACTCGAGCTGAAGCTCGTCAACTAGTCGCTCATAACGCAGTTTTAGTGAATGGAAAAAAAGTTAATATACCTTCATACGGAGTCAAACTGGGTGATGTGGTCGGAATTAGGGAAAAATCAAAAAAACAGCTTCGGATTAAGACGGCGATGCAGCTGGCCATGCAAAGGGGTATTGGAGATTGGTTATCCGTTGACGAGGTTAAAGCAGAGGGGACCTTTGTCAGAAACCCCGATCGCTCTGACATATTAGCTGAGATTAACGAAAACCTTATTGTTGAACTTTATTCCAAGTAATCTAACTTGGTACTCACAGGGAAAACTATGCAAAATTCTGCGACTGAATTTCTTACACCTCGAAATATTGATGTTACCTCTCACGACGCTTCGCATGCACGAATTGTTTTAGAGCCGCTTGAACGTGGTTTCGGACATACGCTGGGGAATGCTTTGCGCCGAATCTTGCTGTCTTCAATGTCTGGCAGCGCAATTGTAGAGGCCGACATTGATGGGGTTGAGCACGAGTATTCTACCATCGAAGGCGTCCAAGAAGACGTTATGGAAATTATTTTGAATCTCAAGGGTGTTGCAGTAGTGATGGCAGAAAGAGATTCGAGTGTAGTCTCAATTGATATTAAAGGCCCCGGGCAAGTTACGGCAGGCGATATTGCAGTAGATAATAATGTGGAAGTCGTAAACCCAGAACATGTGATTGCGAATATCTCGGGTAATACACGTTTGTCAATGAAATTGAGAATAGAGCGCGGACGCGGTTATCAACCTGCAGACTCACGCGTGTTTGATGAGGAGTTGCGGTCAATTGGGCGTTTAAAAATAGATGCTACTTTTAGTCCGGTATTTAGTGTGTCTTACAGTGTAGAGAATGCTAGGGTAGAGAATCGGACTGACCTTGATAAATTAGTGTTAGAACTACAGACCAATGGAACAATCGATCCAGAAGAGGCCATTCGTAGAGCAGCAACTATTCTCCAGCAGCAACTAGCAGTATTTGTTGATCTTGAGGGTGAATCCATGGCCGAACCGGAGGAAGAAGAGACCACGATAGATCCGACATTACTGCGTCCAGTTGATGATTTAGAATTAACCGTACGTTCTGCGAACTGTTTAAAGGCTGAAAGTATTTATTATATTGGTGATCTTATTCAGCGGACAGAGGTGGAGTTATTGAAGACGCCAAATTTAGGTAAAAAGTCCCTTACTGAAATTAAAGATGTGCTTGCCTCTCGGGGACTTTCTCTCGGAATGAAACTTGAGAATTGGCCGCCTGCGAGTCTCAAGAGCGAGCGTGAGTTTGTTTAATTTTAATGATGAAAATACTTCCTAAGGTCAAGAAAAGGGGAAATAAGAATGCGCCATAGAAACAGCGGTCGAAAGCTCAACATGACCGGTGCGCATAGGCGCGCTACGTTCCGCAATTTGGCAATATCCTTGTTAGAGCATGAGCAGATTAAAACCACACTGCCAAAAGCTAAAGAATTACGGGGGTTTGTTGAGCCAATGATTACGGTAGCGAAATGCGATTGCGTTGCAAACCGAAGATTGGTGTTTAATCGCTTGAGATGCAAAATTTCAGTTGGAAAGCTATTTTCTGAACTAGGACCCCATTTTTTGACTCGGCCAGGAGGTTATTTAAGGGTTCTTAAATGTGGTCGAAGAGCGGGGGATAATGCGCCTATGGCGTATGTGTCGCTTGTCGGCCGTCAGATCGAAAACAAATCAGCCTCCTCAATTGAGGAATGATTAATTTAAAGGTTTATCAAATGCCAACCCTATATAGCGCACTTTTAAGACGGTTCTTGCCACTGATTTAAAAAGGCCCAGCCGCAGCCGGATGGTGATGAACATCACCAGTGTCTAGATTGATAACTCTAAGTTTCCCTCCCCAAACGTAAGCAGTATCCATGGGCAGTAAATTCAAGGTCCCGTGGTTGCCTTTCAGCGCTGCCCAATGCCCAAATATGATATTTTCATCACCCCATAAATTACGCCGATGAGTGAACCATGCTGCGAAACCGGAGATGCTGTCTAGGTTAGGTGTCCAAGACTCGGTTTCGCTAAAATCAAGTGTACCATCTGCTTTACAGCGTCTCATCCGAGTAAGGTAATTGGTAATTGCTCGAAATCGCTTCATTCCAACGAAATTGTCATTCCATGAAATGGGGTTATCCCCATACATTGCAGTAAAGAATGCGTTCGCTCGGTTTGATTTTAGTAGCATTGATATTTCATTGGCACGATCTTTAGCTTGGGCGAGAGACCACTGTGGCGGGATTCCAGCATGAACGACAGTATAATTTTTTATATTGATCAGAAGAGGTTGTTGTTGAAGCCAATTTATCAATTTTTCTCGATCGGGGGCCTGAATTATCGCGTCAAATTTATCTGTAATGCTTGGTATGCGGTTGCCCCTTGCTACCGCAAGAAGGTGCAGGTCATGATTGCCAAGAACTGTAACAAAATGGGTTCCGAGTTCATAACAAAAGCGAAGCGTGTCAAGGGAGTCCGGCCCACGGTTTACCAAATCCCCCGTTGCGATTAGTCGATCGCTGTGGGCATTGAAGCCTACTTTTTTGAGCACTGTTTGAAGTGCTTCGAAGCATCCGTGGATGTCGCCGATAACGAAGTCGGTCATTTAATTTTGAACTCGTCCAAAGATGATTTGAGAATACAGTAACAATGATTGAAGAAGTTATTTTCATGAATACCAAATGTCAATAGATATTGCACTATTTTAATTATATGTCATGCTTTAAAAGATATGAGTGAAATCGCATTTTAAGTAACTTTTTGTCGAGCCGGAGAAAACTAGTTAACAGAACACTTTTCATCATCGTATGGCAGGATATTTGTAGAAAACTCCTTTGGCCTAAAGAGTTGTATCGATATTGATGCTGGCAGAGCAAAAATCAACCTCAATTGGAAAAAACTTCGCCTTTATCTGGATCAAAGTTTAATGAACTGAGCTGATTACTTAAATAAACATAATCTTGCACTGATATTTGGTCTGGTCTTAAATCTAAGTTGATTTTGGAAAAAAACTCATCGGGCTCTCTACAAAACTTCCGTAAGCTATTACGAAGAGTCTTGCGACGCTGTTGGAAACATGTAGACACTAATCTAGCCAAGATTAGCTCATTTTCAGCACTCAGTTTTATTTGTTTTCGTGGAAGAAGTCGCACGAAGCAAGAGTTTACTTTCGGGGTCGGTTGAAAAGCTTCCGGTGGAACATCTAGCATTGGAAATACTTCACAAAAATATTGCACCATCACTGTTAAGCGGCCATAGGATTTGTTATAAGGCTTTGCGTAAAGGCGCTCGACAACTTCACGTTGGAACATGAATAACATGTCTTGGATTGCGTGTCTGTGTTGCATTAGATGAAAAATCAACGGAGTCGAAATATTATAGGGCAAATTGCCGATAACTCTGATCGGTAGTGGCGCAAAATTTTTACTGAAGTTAATTTCAAGAGCATTGCCTTCTACCAGAAAGAAATTTTTATAATGAATAAATCTTTGTTTGAGTATGCTAACTAAATCTCTATCAATTTCTACAGACCATAATCTTGGGCAAAAGGTTAGTAGCTTCTCAGTCAGAGCGCCTTGTCCTGGACCGATTTCGACTAAATTATCCGAAACCTTTGGGTCAATGATTCCTACAATTTGTTCGATTATATTTTTGTCGGCCAAAAAATTTTGACCGAAACGTTTTTTTGTTTGGTAATGTGGAGACAAATTACAATTGCTTCACGGAATTGAGAGACATTTGCACCGCTATTTGTATTGCAATTTGGAGGCTTCCGACAGAAGCAACGCCTTTTCCGGCGAGGTCTAAAGCAGTGCCATGATCGACTGAAGTTCTAATAATTGGAAGCCCAAGTGTTATATTAGCAGAGCGTCCGAATCCATGCGACTTAAGTACGGGAAGCCCCTGATCATGATACATAGCAAGAACAGCGTCAGCATTTTTTAAGTGCGTTTCTGTAAAAATTGTGTCAGCAGGAAGTGGTCCTGAAACGTAAATTCCGCTTTCTCGCATCATTTTAATCGCCGGTATTATGATTTTCTCTTCCTCATGACCGAGATGACCAGATTCTCCAGCATGTGGGTTAAGTCCACATACTAAGATTCGAGGACAAGAGATCCCAAAAAGATCTTCCAAACCATTATGGAGGATCTCTATTACCTTGGTTAAATGGCAAAAGGTAATCGTATCGGCAACTTTTCTCAAGGGAATATGCGTCGTAGTAAGGGCGACTCTCAACTCATTTGTTGCCAGCATCATAACCACACAAGACGTGTTTGTCCTTTCAGCTAAATATTCTGTATGGCCTGTGAAAGGGATACCTGCTGCATTAATTGCCGACTTTTGTATGGGGCCTGTAACGATAGCGTCACACTCTTTTGAGGCACACGCTTTTATCGCAGCGTCCAAGCAAGCAAGTACATATTCCGAATTATCAGGATTTGCGGTGCCTAGATCCTCTTTAAACGCAAGCTTCACTGGCACTATTGTTAGTTCATTTCGAATCGATGGCTTAGGGGTTTCTCCTATTTCTCGAAGATTAAGCGATAAACCAAGTCGATGGGCGTGCCTTTTAAGGAGCTCTGGATCAGCGAACGCCACTATCTCATGGTTTGAAGCATTTTCCATGTAGCGAACAAGCAGCTCCGGGCCGATCCCAGCTGGTTCTCCCGGTGTCAATGCCAGTCTTTTAATCATGTGCTGGTAAAAGCTTTAATTTCAATGAATGCCTCGTCTCGTATTTGTTGCAACCACACTCTTAGTTCTTGTTCATATTTTCTTTGACTCAGAATATTTTCCGCTTTGTTACGTAAAATTTCGTTACTAAAGTCTTGCTTACGACGAGCTGTAACTTGGAGTATGTGCCATCCAAACGGCGATTGAAATGGCTGACTCACCTCATTTAAAGGAATCGTGTACATGACTTGCTCGAATTCTGGAACGAACAGACCGGGAGCTGACCAACCTAGTTCTCCTCCACTCAGTGATGATCCCGAATCTTCAGAATTTTGCTTGGCAAGTATGCCGAAATCTGCACCACCATTAATCTGCTCACGCAAACTGATTAGTGAGTCGATTGTATTTTCCTCATTTCGAATTTGATTAGGGGTCATCAATATATGTCTAGCGAAATGTTGCTCTATAAGCTTTTTATCTCCGCCTCTACGGTCATATAATTTTATCAAATGGTATCCTGCATTACTTTTTATAGGCGGTGAAGTCTCCCCTATTTGCATATTTTTTAAAGCCTCAATAAATATATAGGGTAACTGGGCCAATTTGCGCCAACCTATGTTGCCCCCTTCCAGAGCGGTTTGGTCATCGGAAAATGATATTGCTAAGTTCCTAAAATCTTCACCTTTTTGCACTCTTTCATACAATTTTTTTGCTTGGCTGTAGATAACAGCCAATTGTGTTTCATCGCTGTTGGACTGGACGCCCAATAAGATTTGCCCGATATTTACATCGGGTGATGTCATAAATCGTCCATCTTCAGACCTAAGGAAATTATCTAATTCTCTTTCACTTATTCTAATTCTTCTCATCACCTGATTTTGCTGGACTCGTGCGACGACTATTTCTCGTCGAATCTGTTCTCGCAATATTTCAATATCAGGTTGCTGTAGTCTGATTAGCTTTAGATATTCAGGAAGTTCGACTTTTGCATTGGAAGCGAGCCGAGCGAGGGCGTCATTGATTTCACTATCAGTTATTCTTACGCCCGCATTAAAGCCGATGTTCAATTGTATTCGTTCGGAAATAAGTTGTTCAAGAACTTGTCGCTGAAGGATTTCGAAAGAGGGCGCTTGTGTCCCCGACTGTGCGATTTGAGAATAAATCCGTTCCATACGTTGATCTAGTTCACTTTGTAGTACGACATCTTTATCTACTACAGCAACTATTTTATCTATTACGGTAATATCCGCGGATGTTGAAAAATGATTTGAAAGGATTAAAGTTGTAAAAAGAAATCCCCTAAAAACTGTTTTTACTACCATATCCATGTATACCTTCTTTTAAAATAGAATTGATGTGACCGTTGTCGCCGGCAAGACCTTTAAATTGTATTTGAAATAATAAACTGTTTTCGGCTCTCAAGTCTTTTTCGGGAAATAAAACTAAATCATCTCGTTGTAGACCACGACGTGCTAAAAGACTAAAACTCCAACAGCAATTTTTGTATTCTAAACCAGAGTATACTTCTAGAATTCGATGATTAGTGAAGTCATAGTTCCATTTTGATACCCAATTGAGATTTTCCTTGTAATAAAAATAACCAGAGACATCAATTTGTTCAATATTTTGAGTGGCGGGGATGTCATGGGATCGAGACGGATATTTAGAGTAACTATAGACGAGGCTAATTGCTCGACTATTTTTGTAGTTGCTACGAATCCCTAGATAAGCGGTATTTAGCCTATTATTTTCATTGTCATAAATGACATCAGTGTTAACTCTCCAATTAGAGTTTAATTTGGATGAAATTTTTAGTGCTAAAAGGGAATCATTACTTTCGAAGCGATTTAATTCATTTTCTAGTGCATATTTATGTAAATTTGTTAATGGTTGAGTAAAGTGCACCGCATGAGCAATACTTGCACTAAGAATTTCACGGCCTGATTTTTCTTCGATAAATCTCGAGGTAACAGCCAATGATAATCGGTCAAGATCACTCAAACGGTCATCACCGATAAAACGGTTATCTTGAAATAATAGATCATATGTCGGTTGGGATAGCTCGGTATCGAAATCAGGAAGTTGGGACTGATCTTTGAAGGCTCTTTTTACATAGAAAATACGGGGTTCTAGCGTTTGCGTTAGTTTAGAACTCATCATTCTTTTTCGTTCAAGGAAAATACCTGCGTCAAGTGAAAAGCTAGGAGCAGTGACACTAGGATTTCTGTCCAGACTATTGCCTTCAGATAACGAATAGCCGAGATAACTTAATTTGAAACTTGGTTTAAAGAATCCTCGCAGCGTTTCAGTACCCCAAGATAGTGTATAATCGAGCCTGTGACGATACCCCTGAGTTTGATTTTTTTTTGGATGAATGAAACGACTAAAGGCCTGTTTAGCTTCTATCTCAAAAAGATTAGAAAATCGATAATATGCGTTTGCAGAAATTTGTGGAAGAAGTGCATAGTTTTCCGAAATATTATCGCTCATAACTTGATAATCTTCCGTTCTGATACCGAACATCCAGTTTTCGTGTCGGTAGCTGAAAGAGCTTACTTGGTTGAGATGCGTCAGGCTATTTTGTGAGTGGAATTCGTCGCCCAGATCTAAAAAGTAGTCTTTGTCACTTACTTTTGTTGCGTCAATAGAAAATGACCATGGTTTCCCAAAGCCACTTTGGTGATGGATTGAAGTTAGATATCTATTTTGCTTAAAATAATCGGAAGGTTCTTTAATTGAGTTTCTATAATAGTGTGCCTGACGATCTTTTAGAAGCAAGGAATTAATTGCAATTGTTTTTGATAATCCGGAAAGACGCCTAACTTCCATACCGAACGCGATTCCGCGTTCACTCATAAATCTTGGGATTAAGGTGGCGTCTAGATTAGGTGCCAGATTCCAGTAAATAGGCTGTGTAATGTCAAGTCCATTTCTACGATTCATGTGAACTGTAGGGAAAAGTAGCCCTGAGGAGCGCCTCTGATCTATCGGAAATGTGATGCGGGGAAAGAAAAAAATTGGAATCTTTCCTACTTTCAATCGAGCATTCTCAATGGTTGCAAAACCCTCAGTCTGGTTTATATGAATTTTGTTAGTGATAAGTTGCCATGCATTATCGCTAGGATCACATGTGGTGTAGGTAGCGTCTTCAATTAATATCCCACCATCTTGATTCCGAGTAAGTTGGCGAGCACTCCCTCTCACCGCTGATTCGTGTAGTAAATATGTGGCATTTTTAATTTTAACCTCTCTATTATATGAGTCTAGTTCTGCTTCAGAACCTAATAAAAGTAATCTCGGTTCTCGAAATTGAACGTTTCCATTAAGGGAGACTTTGCGACTTGCTTGATCAAACACCGCTTCATCACTACGGACTTGCCGATATCCTTGAGAAATTTGAACATCTCCTTCTAATTTTGCTCTATTTAGATCCAAAGATTCTGTCTTTTTTGCACTAAATTGAATAGCTGCTTTAGCAGGATCTAACTTAGAATCTGGATATGTCGTAAGTGGCTCTATATAGGCCCCGCTACAATAGGCTGCTACATAATTTTTTTGCGCTGCCGTAAGAAATTCTTTGGGTATCCAGTCTAGATTTTTACTAGCCTTAACAGCGGGTGCTCCCTGAATCTTTGTAGGAAAATTGGTTTGTGGAGTGGAAAATTCGGTTTTATGGGCAGGGGGTGGTGCATCTTCTTTACAATAATTGAAACTATGGGTATTTTTTTTATTGCAGTTCACATTAACATTAGTTTCAACAGCAAGTATTTTGCTCGCGTAAGAAAAACATATTAAAGAGCAAAGCATTATCCCGATTTTAGTATCCATCTTTTAACCGTATCGCAAGGTTGAGTCAGTTATTTTGCACACCAATTGGGTACCTAAAGATTTCCTAAAAGAAGAGTGTTAGTTTACCTGATATCTATTAATATTATTTATAACAAACTCATGTTCTTGCATGTGCTACATAAAAAAGCGGAAAAAATAAGAAGAAAGATTGAATGACAAAAAATAATAATCGGGAGTTGATTGCTTGGGTAGCGGCGTACCTTCCTAAAATGTGCTGGATAAGCGGCGACTTAAAGTTGTTTCCGATGAGAGGTGATGCTGGGTTTAGGCAATATTTTAGGGTTAACAGCGAGCCGACCGTTATCGCGGTCCACTCGCCTCCGGGTTTGGAAAATAACCTAGCTATGGTGCGAGTATCATCGCACTTTTCTGAGCATAATATTCAGGTGCCAAAAATCTACGCGGTAGATCTTTCCCGAGGATTTCTACTGTTACAAGATTTTGGTGAGGCCATAATTCAACCATTGCTTAACGTCCAAAATATGAGGGACCTTTATACAAAAGCAGAAACAATTATTTTAGATTTACAAAAACTTCCTCAAGACGACAGAATTTATCGGCGTTATGATGAGCAAATGTTGCGCTTGGAAATGAATCTGTTTACTGAGTGGTTTGTCAACATTCTTTTGGGTATTGAGATCCAGAGTAGAGATAGGCAAATTATAGAGGATTTGTTTGAAAAACTTATTGAAAGCGCAGTCGCGCAGTCACAAGTCGTTGTTCACAAAGATTACCACTCTCGAAATTTGATGTTGTTAGATGATGGACAACTGGGAGTTATTGATTTTCAGGATGCGCTAGTTGGACCTGTCACCTATGATTTGGTCTCACTTTTGAAGGATTGTTACCTTAATTGGCCTAGAAAAATGGTTGACGATCGCGCGTTAAATTTTATGCGCTGTTTATCGTCCCGCGGTTCAATACATACAGAGAGTGAGGCTGATTTTTTGCGTTGCTTCGATTGGATGGGATTACAGCGCCATATTAAAGTTCTAGGAATTTTTTCCCGTTTAGCGTTGAGGGATAAAAAACCTGTCTATCTTCAAGAGATTCCCAGAGTCATTAGTTATGTTTTAGATACGGCGGCTAGATATCCAGCGCTAAAAGCATTTGAAGACTGGTTCCGTCATCGTCTTTTACCAAATATTTCTAATAGAGTTGATTTTACCAAGAGTAACTATTTCGATGAGTAATATTAGACAGTTAGCTCGAATTGTGGGGAAATTATTTTAATGCGAGCAATGATATTGGCAGCAGGCTTGGGTTACCGAATGAGGCCTCTCACACTTAAGATTCCAAAACCAATGCTCCCAATTGCGGGGAAACCTGTACTTCAGCATCATATAGAGCGATTGGCTAAGGTGGGTGTAAGGGAGTTGATAATTAATACCCATTGGCTTGCTCATACTATTGAGGATTATTTTAAAACAGGTGAGACGTTTGGAGTTTCGATTATGTGGTCGAGGGAATCTCACCTACTAGATACCGGAGGTGCTGTTGTCGCTGCGTTACCAGCTTTGGGAGCTGACCCATTTTTGCTATTAAATGGAGATATTTGGACTGATTATCCTTTAGAGAGATTAGTAGAAAACGGTCTTGGAAATCACATAGACGCTCACCTTGTGCTGGTGGAAAATCCAGAAGACAAACTGACGGGGGACTTCTCAATGTCTCGACGAAAAGTTACATTGCTGAACACGGACGTATCTCTTGGACATACTTTTGCGGGGTTAAGCCTATGGCGTCCTGAAATATTTGCGAAATTTAAAGCGGACGATAAGCCTTTTCCATTGAAAAACATTCTTAATCATAGCGTTAAATTGGAGAGGGTAACGGGGGAGTTGTATATGGGAAATTGGTGTGACATCGGAGACCTTTCGCGCTACAAAAGGTTATTAACTCAAACCTAATTATGATAATTTTCTGTTTTACATACAAATCTTGGTACCAAACTTCGATCAACAATTGCTTCTCAGAGGAATAATGCGTATGTCTCAGTCTTACTTTCGAGTTCTCTTCTGGTTGGTACTTTCGGTCGTGTTGTTGGGTTCTCTTTTACCCAGTAAGGTATCTACTCTCGCAATCTTTAGCTGTGATAAATTTATGCATTTCTCGGCCTTTGCGCTGTTGTATTTTTTTGCAGAGCGAGCCTATTGTACTGTTTTCTCGGGCTTAATTTTGGGATTTGTGGTTGTTGGTTTTGGACTAGCGATTGAGATAGCGCAGAATTTTATTTTGTATAGACACGCTGATGCTTTTGACATCATTGCCAACGCTTGCGGAGTATTACTGGCTGCTTCCATTATTAACCTTCACAAGTTTTATGAAAAAACACAAGAGTCTTCCGACGATGTGATAAGGTGACAACTTGGCTATTGACTTCAGTCTTTTTGTAATGTGCCCAGCTAGTGATAGAAACTAGTGTTAACCGCTGATTATTTGTATCTGTGCTACGTCCTATACCGACATTATCAAACCAAGTGAGCACTAATTGTCGACAAGAATCCTGATGTTTTTTGGTGTTAAAGTCGAGGATCCAGCGAGAGATAATGCGAGGATCATTAACTCATCCCACACCAAAGCGTCTCGCAAGCCTTTTGCGCCACGATCTATGGCACCAGCTTGATAAAGAAGCATACGTAATTTGGCTGAACTGATGCGATCCAGCGCAGACCGCATCATCCCAATGTTTTTTTGCCAAACGCCTGATTTCAATAAACTACTCTTTGCTGTATCCCCTTTTTTTTGTCGCTCACTGGCAGCTAAGAGAGCCCGTAAGTTCCGCATTATGCTCCCAAGAATTGGTAAGGGTTTGGCTCCCTCTTCTCTTAGCCTTCTCAGTATTTTGTGAACCATTTTGGCTTCACCAAAAAAAATATTTTTGGTAAGTTCTGCTATGCTATATTTGGCGCTCTCCGATACTAAAGACATCATAAAAGACTCATCTATTGGACCTTGGGGAGCTGATAGCTTTATTTTTTCAATTTCCTGAGCAGCCGCCAAAAGATTACCCTCGACTCGATCAGCTAGAGTCTGTATAGCGATCTGATCTGCACGAATTTTTTCTAATGTGAGACGTGTCTTAATCCATTCACACATTTCTTCAGGTTGAATTGATGATATCTCAGTAACGCTACTGTTATTACTAATGGTTTTGAACCATCGACTACTCCTGATTGATTTATCTAGTTTTGGAAGTATGATTAAGAATAGATTGTCAGGATGTTTCTTTGAGCTGATTTCAATTAGAATCTTCGCTCCAATATTCGTCGGTTTGCCCTCAGGAATCCTGACTATTAAGATTTTTTTTTCGCTGAAAAGAGATTGCGTATTTGTTTCTAGGTGAAGTTGTTCCCAGTCTATATTTAATTTTGGCTCGAATGTGGCTCGTTGGTGGAATCCTTGTTTTTTTGCTGCCTTGCAAACTAGATCAAATGCCTCCTCTACCAACAGAATTTCATTGCCGCAAATTATATAAATGGGGGAAAGCTTTTTGGATAAGTTTCCCCTCAGTTGAGCAATACTATTTTTCATACGTTAAACGTCGATCTTAATGAACATCATTAACCATCTTTCTCTTGTGCGGTTCTTAAATGACTAATTATTTGTCGAGCTATTTCTAGTTTCATTCTGGATTTGAGGGACCTTTCTTCGAAAGATGAAGCCATCACGTCCTGTTCAATAAAATTAAATACACGCTCAACCGAGGCGGTAGATTGCGCTACAACTAAAACAGCATCTGAATTAGATATAGTAAAATCAACTTCTTCTAACAGTCTATATTCCGCCGTTCTTAAACTAGTATTATAAGTGCCTGTTTTACGACTATTTCGGTGCTTAGTAATCACAACTAGATAGTCCGCATCCTGTTTGCGTTTCGTTATTAATAGGCCGGATTTGTTTAAAGCTTGTGTAAGATCTTGTAGCAGAGGTTGTTGTATATTTTCAGATCCAAGCCATATCTTTACAATATCACCGCTAAAGGTCTCACTGCCTCTTACTTGCCAACCGCAACTAGAAATGGTTAAAAATGAATTTAACATGAGGTAAATTAGGAAAAAGTTAACTTTTTTTGACATTAATTAGTCACAATATTTATAAGTTTGTCTGGTATGTAAATTACCTTTCTTACTTGCAAGTTTAGAATGAAGCGGCGCACGTTTGGTTCTTCGAACGCAAGTTTCTCTAGCTCTGCTTTGGAATAATCATCAGAAATTTTGATTTTTCCTCTCACTTTCCCGTTAACCTGGATTACTATTTCTTTGCTTTTTTCTTTTATTATAGATTCATCTGCAATTGGCCATGACGCATCAGCGATCGGTTCGCTGAAACCAAGTCGCATCCATAAAGAATGACAGATATGAGGCGCAATTGGCGAAAGTAGCAACAGGCTAGTCGTCAGAGCCTCATGGTATACCGCAAAACTTTTTGAATCTTTATACTCAAGTTTACCTGTTGCGTTGATTAATTCCATAATAGCTGCGATCGCTGTATTGAACGTATTGCGCCGCCCAAAGTCATCACTTACTTTGGCTATCGTTGCATGGGTTTTTCGGCGCAGGTCGGCTTGTATAGTGGTTAAATCATTAAAATCATTTGACAATTTTTGGGATGATATTGAGAGGACTGATACTAAGTTCCAAATTTTTTTTAAAAAGCGCGCAGCTCCTTTTACGCCCTCATTATTCCACTCTAGTGTTTGTTCAGGAGGTGCTGCAAACATTGTGAACATACGAACTGCATCAGCACCATAGCGATCTATTGTTTCTTTCGGGTCAACACCATTATTTTTCGATTTAGACATTTTTGTTATGCCGCCGCTAAAGACCTTAGCGCCAGTAGAGATTTCGAAAATACTCTCAATCTCGCCATGAGAATTTTTCGTTACAGAGACTTCATCACTTGCAAGCCATCGTTTTCGGCCATCAATTTCGCGGTAAAAAGATTCGGATAAAACCATCCCTTGACATAATAATCTTTTGAATGGCTCTGAAGTATTCACCATACCATCATCGCGCATTAGCTTGTGGAAGAAACGTGCATACAGAAGATGAAGAATTGCGTGTTCAATACCGCCTACATACTGATCTACTGGCAGCCAATAATTAGCTAACTCCGAGTTTAGCATTGCATCGTCTGTGTTTGAACAAGTGAAGCGAGCATAATACCAAGAGGATTCCATAAAGGTATCGAAAGTATCTGTTTCTCTCTCAACCATTCGACCATCATGACTAGTCTTTCGCCACTCTATGTCAGTCTTCAAGGGGGAGGTAATGCCATCAATAATGACATCTTCAGGTAAAAGTACTGGTAACCGATCTAAAGGGACTGGAATTTCGCCTCCAAATGGGAGATTGTACATTGGGATTGGAGTTCCCCAGTATCTTTGACGGCTTATTCCCCAATCCCTTAATCGATAGCGGGTAACGATTGAGCCTAGGTTAAGTTCACTCAGGTCTCGCGCTATCATATTGAACGCCGTTTTAAAGTTTGTGCCATCATAAGTGCCAGAATTTATAAGGGTGCCAGTGCCTGTATTCGCCCTATTTTGTGTATCAGTTCCTTTGATCACACTTTTTATCGGTAATTTGTATTTTTTGGCAAATTCATAATCTCTCTGATCATGTGCAGGTACTGCCATAACCGCTCCGGAGCCATACTCCATCAGTACATAGTTAGTAATCCAGATGGGAACCCTTTCTTCACTCAGCGGGTGTTTTATTAGAATGCCGGTATCAATGCCTAATTTCTCAGGATTTGCAGTGACTTGGTCCCTGAACCTTTCTTTGACACAAAGTTGAAGGAATGTCTCTATTTCTAAGTTCGCCTCGGCAAGTTTCAACGCAATTGGGTGTTCAGACGCCAAACATAAATACGTTACACCCATTAGGGTGTCTGGCCTCGTGGTAAATACTTCTATGTGATTCAAACCACATATTGGTTTAATTAGAGGAAATCGAATATTAAGCCCGTTACTTTTGCCAATCCAGTTACGCTGCATAGTCACAACTTTTTCAGGCCATTCATTTAGCTGGTTTAAATCTTCTAATAATTGCTCGGCATAATCCGTGATACGGATAAACCACTGAGGTATTTCCTTTTTTTGCACTAGCGCGTCACAACGCCAACACCTACCGTCAATAACCTGCTCGTTAGCGAGCACTGTAGCGTCATTTGGGCACCAGTTTACCGAGCTAACTTTTTTATACACTAAACCGCGTTTATAAAGCTTTGTAAAAAACCACTGTTCCCATTTATAGTACTCTGGCTCACAGGTACTCAATTCTCTTGACCAATCTATGCCATATCCAAGAGCTTTCAATTGAGCTCGCATGTGCCCTATGTTTTTTCGCGTCCAGAGCGCTGGGGCGGTCTTGTTGTGAATAGCAGCATTTTCTGCGGGCAAACCGAATGAATCCCAACCCATGGGATGCAGCACATTTTTCCCGAGCATACGTTGGTATCTGGCGATTACGTCAGAGATAGTATAATTTCTCACGTGGCCCATATGAAGTTTTCCGCTTGGATATGGGAACATCGCCAAACAGTAGAATTTTTCTTTGTTGTCATCCTTGTGTACTTCGAAGGTTCCCTTTTCTTCCCAATATCTTTGGGCTTCTTCCTCGATTTTTTTTGGCAGATAGGGCTCTTCAGTCATCATTTTGAGTCGCAGATACGGTGATTACAGAATGAATTAAGGTTTCATATCGCTGAAGTACTTATATAACGCAGGTGTCTCGCTTTCGTTGGAGGCGTTATTTTACTTATTAAAAGCGTGTTTAATATTTATATCTAACTACGCATTCCTACTCCTAACTCTTTAAGTTTTGCCGCAATATCTTGAGCCGATTGCGAAGGGCGGACATTCCTGTCAATAAATAATATCGTTCTATTTTTATCGATATAAAAAGTGTGTCTCTTTGCGAAAAGTCCCATCGTGAGGACCTCATATTTTTTCGCCGTTTCTTTACTGGGGTCACTTAAAATGGGGAAGTCTGCTTCATTTTGTAACGCAAAATCAATATTTTTCACCAAGGGGTCCACACTCGCCATGAAATATGCAACTTGCATTTTTTTTATAAGATACCCATTTTCTGCCAAGGACTTACACTCTATGGTGCATCCTGAGGTAAATGCGCGAGGATACCATGCAATTACTACTATATGTTCCTTAAGGACCTCGCTGAGCTGATAGGTTTTTCCATCAGAGGCCTCGAGACTAAAATCCGGCGCTAAGTCGCCCGCTTCGAGACACGACAATTGCGAGCTCCAGAATAATAAAAATATCCAGAACATGGAATAGAATGCATAGGATTTTTGGGACACATACATTGTATTTAATTCACCTCAAAACTTTTCTCTTAATTTTAGAAATACCAAGAACATTACCACTATTGAGCAGAATGCGATACACGGTATTGAACCGAATTTTGCAAATGGAGTTTGACCTGACATGGGCCGAATACTCCCCGAGAGTTCGGTTGAAATGAAGGGGTCGAGCTGACTTATAATTCGTCCTTTATGATCTATCGTTGCGGAGAGCCCGTTATTGGTTGCGCGAATTATTGGTTTTGACAATTCGATAGATCGCATCTGTGCCATTTGCAGGTGTTGCGGAAGGGCTAACGAATCTCCAAACCAAGCGTCATTACTAATGGTTAGTATTAAACTCGCTCCTATTGCGTTATTTGCAACGAGATCTGGATACGCTACTTCATAACAAATGGCGGATGCAATTTTGTGCCCATGGGCTGATAGAAGATCCTGATGCTTTTCACCTCGGGAGAAATTAGACATTGGAAGATCGAAGAACCTAATAAGGCCTCGTAAAAGGTTGTCCATTGGAACATACTCGCCGAATGGCACCAACTTGGTTTTATCGTATTGCCCAGTTTTTTCTCCAAGTGCGAGGGCAGAGTTATGGTATCTTTGTGTATTTGGATTATAAGTCGGGATTCCGGTTATCAGCGTGGTGCCAGTCTCTCTGGCCCGACGACCGATTTTGCTCAAAAATAAGTTTGCATTCTGGGGAATTATCGGTATCGCTGCCTCTGGCCAGATTATCAAGTCGTGGTCCCAATATAGTGAAGATTGTGCAGAGAGTTGGTTGAGGATGCGATTTCGGCTGTCGAGAGACCATTTTTGTAGCTGATCGATATTTGGCTGTATTAAAGCAACTTTAAGAACATCTCCAGACTGTTTTGTCCAATTCATGTGTAATAAATTTGCACCCGTTATCGCTAAGAATAAAATTAGTGTAAAGCTTAGCATTACTTCTTTTGGTTTTGAGCGTATTAGGTAAATTTCCCAGATACAAGCTGCAATTAAAGCTGAGATAAAACTCACCCAAAAGACTCCCCCGATGGTAGCCCAGCCGCTCAGCCAGTTAGATGACTGGCTATATCCAACAAGTAACCAGGGGAAGCCGGTTAAAAACCAACTTCGTAACCACTCTCCGAGGACCCAAAGGGAGGAAAAAGCAAGTACACTAGATACTCGGTTTTGGGGAGTCCTGCTCCATATGGCAAATGGAATAGAGTTCAAAAAGGACAAAAATAGACAGAAAAAAAAAGTAGCAATAAGTGAAAATGGTACCGGCACGAAGCCATATTTATTTATGCTGACGAAGACCCAACTGGTTCCAGTAAGAAAAGCCCCTAAGTTAAAAGTGATAACGAGCGAGATAATCTTCTCAGACTTATGAGTTGTGATTTGTTGGTATAAAAAAGTCAGGCATAGTAATGTAATAACCCATATGTCATACGGTGCGAGCCCTAGGGGGACGAGACAACCGGCAACCATGAGTAATAAATGTTTTTTAAATGTCGCTTTACTTAGCATTCGTTAAATGTTGGCGTACCGACAAAAAGATAATTTTACGGCGATCCGCGTTTGTGACTTTAAAATCGAATCCACCTATTGTGATTTCTTCGTCAATGTCTGGCAATCGACCGAAACCCTGCAGAACTAATCCTCCAATCGTGTCACATTCATCGTCCGCCAATCCTACATCAAAAAATTCGTTAAACACTTCAATATCAGTGATTGCGGAGACCGAGAATAAATTGGCGCTTATTAATTGTATCGGATCACTTTCCTGTTCATCAGTTTCATCTTCAATTTCTCCGACGATTTCTTCTAGTACATCTTCAATAGTCAGAAGCCCCGATACTCCTCCGTATTCGTCCACAACGATAGCCATGTGATAGCGGTGTTCGCGGAATTCCTTCAGAAGGACGTCAAGACGTTTACTTTCAGGGATTATTGTCGCTGGTCTCAAAAAGCTACTTAGTTGAAATGTCTTCTTCCCTCGGAGTAATAATGGTAGTAGCTCTTTTGCGAGTAAAATCCCAGACACATCATCGGAGGACTCGCCAAATACAGGGAACCGCGAATGTTGAGAATCAATAACTATGTCAAGAATTGAATTAAGAGTTAAGTTATGTTCCAAGCTTACCATCTGTGAGCGCGGGATCATTATCTCTCTGGCCTGAAGATGCGAGACTTTTAATGCCCCCTCCATCATTTTGAGGACGCCCGTATCAATGACTGACTCACTCTGCGCACTTCGCAACATCTCTGCTACTTCATTGCTGCTTGTTGGTCCAGGAAAGAAAGATTTTATCCAACGCTTAATCCTGCCGAGACCGTCCGATTTTTTTTCTTTGAATTCGTCATTCATAGTTAAACGGCGTCGCCAATAAGCTCATAAGGCGGCGGGAATCCTAGCTTTAGCATGATTGTTGTCTCCAAGGATTCCATATCCTCGGTTTCTGAATCAGTTTTGTGGTCAAATCCCAGTAAATGTAGTAATCCGTGAACTAGTATATGTGCCCAATGCGCTTTAATTTGTTTTCCTTGAGCTTCAGCTTCCTCCCTGATTATCGGAGCACACATTAATAGATCGCCCAAAATGGCTATGGGATACGGAGTTATAGCACAGAATGGAAATGCTAACACGTTGGTTGCAGAACTTTTATCTCTAAACGCCTTGTTTAATCGTGCGCTCTCAGCTTTGCCAACTATTCGAATTGTCAATTCTTGGGTACTATTTGGAGCTGCCAAAAATGAGATAGTAGTCTTAGCCCAATGCGTAAGCTCTTTGTCACTAGGTTTTTGTGGATATCTAAACTCTCTTTGAACATGGAGACGTAGTGACATGAGCTTTTAGTTACTCTGCTTTTTCATGTTTTTCATATGCGCCTACTATAGATTGAACTACCGGATGTCTTACGACATCCCGACCAAAAAAGTATGTAAAACTTATATCTTTAACGTCTTTCAAGACCCCGCAGGCATGCACTAGGCCAGAGGGCACAGCTTGAGGCAAATCAATTTGTGTGATGTCACCTGTTATTGCTGCGGTGGAGCCAAAGCCAATCCGTGTAAGAAACATTTTCATTTGTTCTCGGGTGGTGTTTTGACTCTCATCAAGAATTATGAAGGCGTTATTAAGCGTGCGACCCCGCATGTAGGCGAGAGGGGCGATTTCGATTATATTTCGCTCTTGTAATTTCGCGACTGTGTCGAATCCCATCATTTCATGGAGGGCATCATAGAGAGGACGAAGATATGGATCTACTTTTTGTGCTAGGTCTCCGGGTAAAAAGCCAAGCCGTTCACCAGCCTCAACTGCGGGCCTCACCAGAACGAGTTTTTCAACATCTTTCCTAAGTATCGCCTCGACAGCGCAGGCGACCGCAAGGAAGGTCTTACCAGTACCCGCAGGACCAATTCCAAAATTAACATCATGAGTTTGTAAAGCACGGACGTACTTTTGCTGATTTAGACCCCGCGGTTTAACATTTCTTTTTTTTGTACGGACTACCGGAAAAGAATCGACGTTAGATTTTGTCATAATTGGGTTGATTGAATCATTAATTGATTGCTCCGACGCATTCTGGTGTAGTTGTAAATGCACATCATTAATTGAAATTTCGCTTGAGTATCCAGTTTGTTCATATAGTTGGCAGAGAACCTTAGTGGCGAGCCAAGACGGTTCAGCGTTTCCAAAAACTAAAATCATGGTTTCACGAAATCGAATGAGTACATTCAAACGCTTCTCAATGAATCGGATATTCTCATCGAACTGACCGCACAGCGCAGCGAAGCGATTGGAATCTGAGGGCTCAAGTATGGCACTAGCCGCGGGCTGGTGTGAAAGGTGTTCCAAAAGTACTGCTTAAACCTCCAATACTAAAGTTCAAAGTAAGCATAACGCGATATAAATGGTGTGGTAAACCTTTTTAACTGTAATATTAGCAATTCGTTTTTTATTAGAGTTCAGTCGACGAGTTTCCCTCTAAGTGAATTAGGTAAAGCTTCAGTTATTTTTGTCTCAACAAACTGACCAATCAAACTAAGGTCATTGGATATGAAGTTGAGGACTCGGTTATTTTCTGTCCGCCCTTGAAGCTGTCTGGGATCTTTTTTAGATATACCCATAACAAGGATTTTTTCATGAGTTCCAATCATCCTGCCACTGATCTTGGCGACATTTTTTTTTAAGCTTGTTTGAAGTATAGAAAGGCGGGTTCTTTTTATTTTCTCTGACACTTGATTTGGTAGATTGGCTGCAGGCGTGCCCGCACGCGGGCTATACGCAAAGCTGAACGACGCGTCAAACCCTATGTCCTCAATTAGTTTCATCGTATCCGCAAAATCATGATCCGTTTCCCCCGGAAACCCAACAATGAAGTCAGAGGATATACTTATATTGGGACGGAGCTTTCGAATTGCGCGAATCTTTGATTTATACTCGATTGCAGTATGTCCTCGTTTCATTGCCATTAAAATTTTGTCTGAACCGCTTTGTACCGGAAGATGCAAGTGACTCACTAGTTCTGGTACCGCTGAGTATACTTCTATTAACGCGTCAGTGAATTCTAAAGGATGGGAGGTGGTGTACCGGATACGATCGACTCCCTCAATTTTCGCTACAAGCATGATTAGTGTAGCTAAATCGCAGACAGTGCCATTTGGCAATTTACCGCAATATGCGTTAACATTTTGGCCAAGCAAATTAACTTCTCGTACTCCCTGATCTGCAAGGTCCATGATTTCTCGCAGTATGTCTTCTGCCGGTCGATTAACCTCTTCACCCCTAGTATACGGCACGACGCAAAAAGAACAGTATTTAGAGCAACCTTCCATTATAGATACGAAAGCTGAGACACCATCAGCTTCTCTTGCCGGTAACCGATCAAATTTTTCGATTTCAGGGAAGCTGATATCCACAATCGCTGACTTCTCTCCCTTTTGCTTACCAATTAGCTCAGGAAGTCGGTGTAAGGTTTGAGGTCCAAAGATAAGATCAACATAAGGAGCACGTCTTGCGATTGCTTCACCCTCTTGACTCGCTACACAACCACCGACACCTATGATTATGTCTGGTTTTTGCTTTTTTAGTCGCTTCCATCGACCCAATTGGTGGAACATTTTTTCTTGTGCTTTTTCGCGAATTGAACAAGTATTGATAAGCAATACATCTGCATCGAACGGATCCTCCGTGGGCAACATATTATTGCTTTTTTCTAATAGGTCACGCATTCGTTCTGAGTCATACTCATTCATCTGACAACCGTGAGTAACTATGTGAAGTTTTTTTTGAGATTCTTTCATATCTCGAAGAGGAACCATTAACTTTAAAAAGGGAGGTTATTATATCTTCCGACCAAAAATTGACAACATAAACAGATGTTTCAACTTTTTACTGTGATATAATTTTCGTTAATTAATTTTATTAGAGAGACATCGTGTCTGAAACTCCTGTCGACGCCATATACAAAATAACTTTTTTTAATCAGCGTGAGGTATATGAGATATACGCGAGGCATGTTTTCCAAAGTGATCTATGGGGGTTCTTGGAGGTTGAAGAATTTGTGTTTGGCGAGCGAACTAAGGTTATTGTTGATCCTTCGGAAGAAAAATTAAAAACTGAGTTTAGTGGTGTAAAGAGAAGCTTCATTCCGATGCAATCTGTAGTGAGAATTGATGAAGTGGAGAAGGAAGGTGCCTCTAAAATTATGGAAGCTGGGGGTAGTAATATCAGCGCATTCCCATATCAGGCCATGGCAGCCGCCAAGCCAAAAAAGGACTAGGCTCCTTTCGTTCGTCTAACAAGCATATTTTTAAGAATCTCCATGCAGGGAGGAAACGGAATGGAAGACGCAAGACATTTACTTCCCTATGAGTTTGCGCGCTCCCACAGGCTTTTGGTAACGGAACAAAAAGACCGTTTGATTTTGAGCCCAACCGCGCCACTCTGGGCTATTTTAGAAGTTAAACGGGCTTATGGAGATGAGTTCTATTTTGAAAATGAGGATAACCAAAGCTTCGATCTTGTTCTGAGTGACCTTTACAGCGGAAGGGCACACTCCTCTCTATCAGTGATGGAGGATATAAAGGAGTTTGTGGACATCGAGACGGCGGCAACTGCTCTAGAAGAGGCCGCTGATTTGTTAGATTCCGAGAACGATGCCCCGATAATTCGTTTATTAAACGCTATTTTTGCGGAGTCACTGAAGGAAAAAGCCTCTGATATTCATATTGAATCTTACGAAAAGAAAGCCTCAGTTCGTTTTCGTTTGGACGGTGTTCTTCGTACAGTTTTGCAACCGTCTATTCAAATAATACCCCTTTTGGTTTCTCGAATTAAAGTGATGTCCAAACTGGATATTGCGGAAAAAAGGTTGCCTCAAGATGGTCGCATGAGTATCAAGTTGGGAGGGAAAAATATTGATTTACGCGTTTCTACAATGCCGGCGAGTCATGGGGAGCGGGTAGTTATGCGTCTGTTAGATAAGGAGGCGGGTAAACTGCAGGTAAATGATTTAGGCATGCCCAGCGAAATGAAATCTAAATTAGATGAGCTAATTGTTAGGCCACATGGCATTATCTTGGTAACTGGGCCAACGGGTTCAGGTAAAACTACGTCCCTGTACGCGGCACTGCAGCAAATGGATCGGAATGAACGTAATATTATGACCGTTGAGGATCCAGTGGAATACGACTTGCCCGGTGTGAGTCAGACTCAAATAAATTTGCGTGCAGGCATGACGTTCGCAAGAGGGCTTCGGGCTATTTTGCGTCAAGATCCAGATGTAATTCTGATAGGAGAAATCAGAGATGGTGAGACAGCAGAGATTGCCACACAAGCTAGTTTGACTGGCCATTTGGTATTCGCGACATTGCATACGAACACAGCGTCCGGAGCAATCACCCGACTACAGGATTTGGGCGTTGACAGTTTTTTATTGGCTTCAACGGTACGGGGCATTCTATCACAGCGATTACTGCGTGTTTTATGCTTTGATTGTCGGCGAGCGGAGATGCCAGATGAGTTCAACAGAGCGCTTTTACAAATCTCAAGCGAAACGAAAATATATAGCTCGTGTGGTTGCGTGAGTTGTAGCAATACTGGATACAGTGGTCGTCAAGCTTTGTTTGAGCTAGTTACGATAGATTCCGAATTGCAAACACTCATTCATGAGGGAGCGGGAGAATTGGAACTAGAAAAAGCTGTGCGTCGAACAGTTCTCAGTCTTCGCGAAGCCGGATTTAAGCTTGTTTCTGATGGGATTACTACTATTGAAGAAGTCCTCAGAGTTACGAGCGTTTAATTTTTATGCCCGCTTTTGATTACGCAGCTTATGATGGTTCAGGTAAACTTCAAAGGGGAGTTATTTCAGCAGACTCAGAGCGCCATGCTAGACGTCTCCTTAAGGAGCAATCCTTACTGGCTTCATCAATTACAGAAATAGAGGTTTTCGAGCAAAAAGAAAGCTTGTGGTTATTCCGCACGTTAAGTTTTTCAAGAGAAGCACGTGTCAATAATTTCGATCTTTCGCTTTTGTTGAGGCAGCAGGCTATTCTAATTCAGTCTGGTCTTCCGCTTGAAGACGCTTTGAAAATGACTATCGAGCAAGCGGAAACTAATGCCCAACGTCGGATGGTTCAAAGCTGGCGAAGTGAGATAATTGAGGGCCGCAGTTTTTCAGAGGCGCTCCGGCGCTCGCCATATAAAATCTCAGATTCGGTAATTGCTGGAATCGGCGTGGGGGAGGAGAGTGGACATCTGCATGAGGTACTTCATCGCTTGGCGGATGATATAGAGAGAGGAGCAGAAAATCGTAAAACTATAGGACGTGCGCTGATTTACCCATCTGCCTTGCTAACCACTGCACTCGCCGTGATAGGGATCATGATGGTGTGGGTAGTCCCTAAAATAACAACTATTTTTACAAGTGCAAAACGGGAGTTACCGTTCATTACCCGAGTTATTATGGAATTAAGCAATTTCTTTCGAGAAAAAGGTGTCTTTTTATTCTTTTTCTTCGTGTTAGCACTTTTGGTGTTCAATTTATTAATGCGGGACGAAGTGAGACGTCGGCAGTGGCATCGGGGATTGCTAATGATACCCGGTATGGGTCGCTGGATTCATATGTCTAATTTGGCCGATTGGTCAAGGAGCTTGGGTGTCCTATTGTCCAATGGCGTACCGGCCCTAGCGGCGCTGAAGATTTCTTCTTCAGTTGTAGAAAACCTTTATCTGCGTTCAAAAATGGAGCTCGTAACAGAATCAATGCGTCGTGGAAATAGCTTACAAAACGCGCTTGCGGAACATCTCAATAAGAGCGGTTTTTTAATTCACATGGTCGGTAGTGGAGAGGCCTCAAGTGAGTTAGACGGAATGTTAATACGCGTGGCTGATTACTATTCTTTGCGACTAAGAAATGCGGTAGATGTGTTTATGAAGTTAATTAATCCCGTTTTGATTGTTTTCATGGGGCTTGTTATTTTAGCAGTGGTCGCAGCGGTGATGTTGCCGATAATGGATATGAGCACGATGATGTAGCACTCGCTCTTCGTTAGGAGAAATTAGAATGAGAGAAAGAATAATGTCTAGCAAGCGTGCGCAGAAAGGCTTTACTTTGATTGAGATGATGGTTGTGGTCGTGGTAATTGGCTTATTGGCTGCTATGATTGGACCTAGGTTATTTAATCAGGTTGAAAAAGCTCAGCGCGTGCGCATAAAACAAGACATTCGAGCTATAGAGAGTGCTTTAAAATTTTATCGTTTGGACAATTATAGTTATCCATCGCAGAGTGATGGGTTAGAGGCTCTCTTAAATGCTCCCGGGGGCTCGTCAGATTCACGATGGAATGGCCCTTATCTTGAGGAAGTGCCTATGGATCCCTTTCAAAAGCCTTATGAATATTCGAACCCAGGTACGCGCGGAAAAGAAATTGAGGTATTCACTCTCGGAAAGAGTCAAGCTCCCGGTGGTAACGGGGTAGAAAAGGATTGGGGCAGTTGGAATATAAACGAGATCCCCTGAAAAAGAAGGTAATTGAAGCCGCCATACCATTGCACCAAAGGGGTTTTACGCTCCTTGAAGTGATGGTGGTGGTCATAATAGTAGCGATTGTGTCGGGTATGAGTTACGTGGCCATAACTCAGGTGCAGGCGCGAAGGTATGTAAATCACGCAGAAAAGTTGTCTATGTGGTTCCAACAGCTTTCTGAACAGGCTGAACTGACCGGCGCTCCTTATGGCTTTGTGATTGAGAGTGATCGAGATATCTCGGTTGTTTTTTCTAGTTCTGAGCATCGGCAACTTCAGGCGTTAGTATTTTTCGATTATCGCTGGTGGAGAGCAACAGAGCCTCCGCTTTTCAAATTAATGCAGGGGGCTCGACTAAATTGGCAGAGTGAAAATGATGCAAAATTCCTGACTAAACCGAAGTCCGTCGCACTAGAACACTCCGAGTCTGAAGAAACTTCGATCTTACCCATTGTCGCGTTATTGCCTGAGGGAGATATGGATCCTTCGACCGCTATTTCATTGAGATTCTCAGAGTTTGATGGAGTTTTCGGTTATTTTTGGAATGAGGAAACATCAAAGATTGACATGGACAAGATATTAAAATGATTTGTGCCTACAAATGTATTAGTTCGCCAATGTATAAGACATCTGTTCGGGGTTTTACGCTGATGGAGGTGGCGGTTGCACTGTTAATACTCAGTATGGTGCTTGCCAGCTCACTCCAGTTGGTGGGTCAGTATGCTGATGAGCGGGTCCTAATACGCGAACGCTTTCTTGCGAATAGAGTAGGGTGGAACCGTTTGTTGGAGAAGTATCAAGAGTTGGAGGGATGGCACTCTTATGGTTCGTTAATTTCGAGACGCATAGAGGGCTCAGAGAATCAGGGAGGCGCGGATTGGCAATGGAAACTTGGGGTTGAGGATGCGATGGGAAGACAGTTATATAGGTTTGAGGCAACTGTTGTTAAGAAGTCTCAGCCGCGACCCAGCTCGGTGTTAGCGATCTTTTTGATTGATGAGTCATTAAGGGAGTGAAGAACGTTTAATTGTTTTCTGGAGAGGTAAAGTGGTTCTGGGGTTTAGCCGACAGGGAGGATTTTCGCTTATAGAGGTTGTAGTCTCCATTGGCTTATTGTCAATTATGTCCGTTATGGCTTATCAGGCGCTTGAAGTAGTCATGAATACTAATGATCGAAGCCATGACACTATGTCGCAACAAGTTAACTTAAGGAGGGCATGGGCGATTATTCAAAGGGACCTTCTTCATATGCGAAATCGACCATTCAGCGATGGGTTGGGACAATTGGAAAGGCCATATGAAACCGATGTAAGTGAATTTGGCGTTCGATTCTCTCGGGGCGGAGGGCCTATGTTGGCATCAAATCCAAGCGGTTTGACGCGGGTACACTATAGTATCGATGATTCGCGCAATTTAGTAAGAACAACTTGGGCGATTACTGCCTCGCCTCGCTACAGTGACGGCAACAGCCGCACTTTACTCTCCAACGTTGACGAAGTAATTTTTGAGCATTTATCGGAAGAAAATGAGTACTCAGAGAATTGGCCACCACTCAATTCACCACTGGCTCCAATGTTGCCGAAGATGATAAGGGTAGTGATTATCTTAGAAAATGGTGATTCAACCTCTAGGTTATTTCCCGGAGTGATCGTTGAGTAGGACGCTGAACTTGTTAACACACACCTCGGCTAAGCAAGACGGGGTAGCTCTTTTGGCTGCGCTTGTTTTAATTTTGGGAATTGTGATGGTGCTCAGTAATATTTTTTATCGACACCAAATTGATGTATCGCAAGCGAGCGATGCCGCACTGAGTGATCAGGCATTTTTGCTAGCGTTGAGTGTGGAGCGATGGGCACGGCAGCGTTTGTCCAAAACGGAAGGGATGGATGAAAACACTGATGTTGATCATCATGGAGAAAATTGGGCTCAAGCTGTGCCGATGTTACCTGTTGAGGGTGGATTAATTCGCGGATGCTTATTAGACCTTCAGGGACTCATAAATCTTAATAATTTCTCGGTTTACGCCGAGGACCAGGAGTTGTTGGAGAAAGAACTTTCCACCTTGTCGGGAGGTTCTGTTGGCATCGCCTCGTTATGGAGGAATTTTCTTACATTGGCTGATTTGCCCGTTACCCCTGCTCGTATGGCTACGCTCGTCGATTGGTTAGATGACGATAATCAGTTGGTCAATCCATGGGGGGCTGAACAGCCTGATTACGACAGCTTACCTCGAGTAGTCGCCAATACCCTTATGAGTGATGCCACTGAATTGGCGGCTGTGGCTGGATACGATGTGAGGGAAGTGCAATCTTTATTACCTTCGATCACCGCACTGCCTTTGGCCGGGACGTCCCCGAAACTAACGCCAACGACAATTAATATAAACACTGCTTCAGAGAATATATTGCGGGCGCTAGGTGGCGAATTTAGTGATACGTTTAGTGCTGTAATTTTGGAAACGCGTGACGAGGGGCGTTACTTTGAAACTAACCAAGATTTGTACCAAGAATTGGAACGTGTGCTCCCCATTTCCCCAGGAGAAGCCGCGAAATTTTGGCCCTCTACTTTGATAAATGTGAAATCAGACTTATTTCAGCTTTACTTAGAGGTTCAATTGGGTGACATCGAACTGCGGCTAAAGAGTACAATAGACCGGCGAAAGAATAAGGAGAATCCGGTAGTTATGGCCAGAGAGATTTTCTTAGTCCCAGATATTGTGTTGGAGCTAAAAGTAGAGGAAGAGAGCTATGGCACAGGTGAGAGTGAAGACGAGGCCGAGCGACACACAGACTCTTACCGAATTCAAACAGCATGCGAAGCGTTGGGAGTTTAGGAAAGTTGGCTACTCAAGTTGATCATCTTTATAACCTAGATACTCGGCCTAGAGCAAGTGACGGTGAACCTGTGTATTTGGACCTTTGGGTTCCGTCTGAACAGATAACAGTTCAACGGATTCAGGTTCCCACTGCACCTCGGAGAAAGTGGCCAAGCCTAATACCGTGGATTATGGAGGAGCGTATTCTTGACAGAATTGAGGATATGCATTTTGTTCTTGGCGAATGCTTTGAGGACGACACGGTAGAGGTATTTTGCGTTCGAAAGAAGGACTTGCGGAATTGGCTCAGAGTTGCGGAAAACTCTGGAGTCGTTGTGAGAAAGATGGTTCCAGATTACTTTGCTCTTCCCTGGGAGATTGGAAGGTTATCAGTGGGTTGGCGAGAGGGTTACTGTCTAGTTCGTTATTCTGCGAGTGAGGGATTTTCGTCAAAACCAAATTCCGCATGGAGAATAATAGAACGCTTTATTGAAAGTGAATCTGTTTCGCCCCGAGTGTCAATAAGTGTTCCGGAAAACATCTCAGTACCAGAGAGTCTTGGCGAGCAAGCGGAATTAAATAGGTCTGAGGTGGATTGGCAAATCTGTGATATTCAGGATGGAATAAATCTTTTAGAGGGTGAATTTCAGCCGAAAGCTAGTGCCTTCCCGCGTTTGTGGGGCGTTAATATTATTTTGGCGATGATCCTCTGCGCATTGATGCTTGGGCACCTACAATTGGCGATAAAGAAATTCACCGCGGACATAAAAGAAATCGAACAGCATATAGAATTAAGTTATGGAAGGATCTTTTTAGGCCAAAGTATCGAAGCATCCGAGCTTCGCAGTGCTTTCGATGCACAACTTAAGAGGATGCTAGCGCAACGAAAAGCCAGAGATAGCATGCCTTTTGTCGGGCTTCAGGCGTTATCTGAGGTAATGCGAAACTGTGACTGCGACTTGCGGTCTCTTGAGACATCTTCTGGTGAAATTAAGATAAGGGTGGATCGTTCTGTTGAGCTTCGTCGAAGAGATTTGGAGCTTCCAGAATTCAACCTTGATATCGAGACTTCAGAAAAATCCTCGGACGGCTTATTGCTAACTTTGAGTTCTAGGAGAAATCGGTGAGATTTACGAAACCTTTTAAAGACTGGAGTCAAGGGCTCAGTCGTCGTGAGGTTAGGGTCATTGCAGCCGCGATTATTTTAATTTTGATTACCTCAGTTATGCTTTTTTTAGAGCCTATTTGGCGCACTCATCGGCAGTTACAAGCAAGTGTTGCAGCCCGTGAGCAAGATTTAAACTGGCTTAACGAGCAAGCTAAGTCGGTTAGTAAGTTTGAAAATGATTGTGCTGGTCGAGCGATAAAAAATGGTTCCGATCGTGAGATCTTGAATCTAATTTTGCGTCGAAACCAGTTGAGAACAAAAGTCAACAAAGAGGATCGTGGTTCGCATTTTCTTGAGTTTGAGGTAAACGACGCAAATAAGGTATTAAAAATGATCGGTCATTTCGCATGTGAGCAATTTGCTTTGGAAAGATTGTCGATTGATCGGCTCCTGGTTGACGAAAATTTAGTACGTTATGGCGCTAAAATGCAGTTAAGGCGAGTTTTTTAAATTTGATAATATCATAATATATGGTGAGAGGCTTTTAGGATGAGGGTTGTAAGATTGAGTCGTCAAAAGTTATCGTGGATTATCTCTGAACTCAGATTTCTCTTACATTCTCGGGGCGGGGAACCACTAATCCCAAAGTTATATGCGCCTTTGACTTTGGTCCTCCTCATATTGGCTCTAATTGTGGTGGCCATATCGATTATAGATCTGGCTAATCAAAGACCTCTATCTTTTCGAGTGATTGAGAGGGTTACTGTAGCACCAATTAAAGATTGGAACTGGTTCAGGAGCGCCTTACCCAAACCTGTTGCCTCTAGATCCCTATTGAACCTGAAAGACGCCGACATCAATGTCGAGCTTCTCGGCATAATGATAAGCGATGAGGTGTCTGCTGCAACATTAACTACTGGCGGAAAACCAGAAACTGTTTATCAGATAGGGGATGAAATAAAACCTGGCGTGAGTATTTCGGGGATAGAGCCTCATCGCATTATCATTGATCAGAACGGGTCGCTTCGGCAGATATCACTGAAAAAGCCAGAGTCAATTATAGAGTCTTTGGATAGAACTGAGCCAGATAGTTTGGTTAAAAGTATGCAGGCCGGTTTTAAGTTAGCGAATATGTTTGGTGCAGTACCAGTGAGGCTCGATAACTCAAGCGGAGCTTATGCGTCGGGCTTTAAGCTCAATGAGCTCTCCGCTGAAATGCGCTCTCTTGCGGATATAGAGAATGGTGACGTGATTGTTAAAGTTAGTGATTCTGGAATACAGGAACTCCTAAAAAATCCCACTGCGTTGCTAAATTACAGCAGTCAAACTAGTCTACCAGTGACGGTAATCCGCGATGGCCGCGAGGTGGTAGTTTACGTGAATGCTGCAAGTCTGTCGGCGAAAATGTTACCGAACCTGGGGCAAATAAGATGATCAATTCCTGCTTAAAAATTAATCGATTTGGGTTGTATGTAGTCGCGATATTGGCTTTATTACTGATATCCCTCGGTCAAGCTAATGCGCAAGAAGAAGTGCGTATAAATTTTCGGGATGCGGATATTCGTAGTGTGATTGAAAGTGTAGCCGAAATAACTGGTAAATCGTTTGTGTTAGATCCCCGGGTTAAAGGCAAAGTGACAATTATTGCTCCGCAACCTATCGACTCTCGTCTTCTATATGAAGCGGTTTTGTCTGCTATTCAGGTCCAAGGTTTCCAGGCGGTGCGAGATGGAGCGGTCACGCGCATTATACCGTTTAGCCAAGCATTTAATTTTGCTGCTGGAGATGGCGGCAATCAGATGCGGACAGAAGTTTTGCGAATAAAACACGTCCAAGCGGCAACCTTGGTATCGGTGCTCAAGCCAATGCTGAGCAACGGAGCTCGTCTTATGGCCTACGCACCTAGCAACTATTTAGTTGTGTCGGATATAGAGACGAACATTCTTCAGTTGAAACGTTTCATTGCAATTATGGATGACCCTGATAGTTCAGCGGTAGAGGTGGTAAATTTGCGGCACATCTCCGCTGCGGAGGCTGTGCATATTGCAAGCCAGTTAAAGCAGTTACAGAAGCAAGAATTGTCCCTTGTTGAAGATGGCCTCAATGATCGAATAATTGTAAGTGGTCCCGGCATAGCCAGGGCCTCTTTTAAGGCCATGCTTTTAAACTTAGATGTGCCCTCTGCGAAACAGGCAAGTGTTGAGGTGATGTATCTAGATTTTTTAAGGGCTGCAGAAATTAAGCCGGTTATTGACGGGATGCTGCAGTCGGACACTTTTCTTCGCCTTGCCGGTCAATCTGGTGGGGATGGGAAAAATAAGACAAATTATAAAATTGAGATTGATGAACTCAATAATGCGCTCATCTTAGCGGCCCCACGGGAAGTCATCCGAGAGGTAAACAAGGTATTGGATCAGCTTGACAAGCCTCGTCCGCAAGTGCTGATAGAGGCAGTTATTGCTGAATTGTCAGAGGATCAAGCGGAGGATCTTAGCTCACAGCTGATTTATTCTAGTAAAAATCGCGGGGCTTATCTGACAAATTTTGATGGCGTTTTGACCAGTTTGTTGGGGGCGACCGTGCTTGAGGGAAGTCAAAATACATCCTCTTCGATGTTGAGTCAGGCCTTACCGGCCGCTGGGCTCGGTGTTCTGGGTGATTTCGATAACGCCACTGGAAAAGGTATGGGCTTGTTGGTGCAGGCGCTGAAAACTGATGGAGCGACCAAAGTTCTATCTACCCCCTCTGTGGTGACCTTGGACAATGAGGAAGCAACGCTTACGGTGGGAGAGGAGGTGCCTTTCCAAACCGGGAGTTTTACCAATAGTAATAATGTAAGCACGAACCCTTTTACGACAATCAATCGAGAAGAAGTGGGGGTAACGCTCAAGGTTAAACCTCAGATAAGCAAGGGCGATGCCGTGCGTTTAGAGATCGAACAAGAATCGTCTAAGGTGCAAGCTGGCGGTACTGTTGGATTGCAAACAACTTCAAAAACCACGATGCAAACTAACGTAATGGTTCAGGATGGAGAATTACTCGTGCTGGGAGGATTAATTGAGGACACTGGCAGTGATAATGCAAGGAAGGTACCTCTCATTGGAGAGATACCGTTATTAGGGCGTTTATTTCGAGCAACCAAAAACGAATCTAAGCAGCGAGTGATGATGATGTTTATTCGACCAACTATATTACGAGATTCTCTTGATGCGAAGACCGCTACCAAGGGACGTTTTGACCATTTGATTCTTCGGGATCTAGACGGAGATACCCCAGGGTACCTCACTCCCAAGTTGAAGGAATTAGAATGAGAGCCGAGTGAACAGAATTTTGAGGACAACTCAAAACAGAGACGTCTACTGATTATGATTTCGGCCGCTCTTCTGAGGCCTCGAACTCGCGCTAATTACATTTTTTGGAGCAATGATGTCGCTTTATCTTGAACATTTCGGCTTGACGCGCGAACCATTTTCAATTGTTCCCGACCCTGGCTTTTTATATCCTAGTCATTATCACCGGCAAGCGGTTGCACACCTCAAGTATGGTTTGGAGCGCGAGGGTGGTTTTATACTCCTTACAGGTGAGGTTGGGACTGGAAAAACGACTTTAATTCGAACGTTTCTTAAAAGCATGCCTGCACATGTGCGAACCGCCTATATTCTTAATAGTCAGTTGCAAGTTAGTGACCTACTTGCAAGTATATGTCTCGAGTTATCTATTAAATCTGTGGCTAGGGACGGAGTGTCTTTTGTAAAAGCGTGTATAGATGCCTTGTATGACGATCTGCTCGCAGATCATGCACGTGGAAATAGGACTTTGATCATTATTGAGGAAGCTCAAAATCTAGGACGCGATGTGTTAGAGACACTTCGCCTTCTCAGCAATTTGGAAACTCATACTAACAAATTGCTACATATTCTCTTGGTCGGCCAACCTGAATTTTTAGAGACATTAGCTCAAAATGATATGCGTCAATTAAATCAGCGGGTAGTCTCACGGTTTCATTTGCAACCTATTGACCGAAAGGAATTAGCCGATTACGTCAGGTATAGGTTGCACAAGGCGGGAGCTACGAGAGCTATATTTGAAGATTCGTGCATACCCGTTATATATAAACTAACCGAGGGTATCCCAAGGCTCATTAATCTGATTTGCCAACACGCGCTGGTGGCCGCCTATGCTACTGGAAGATATTCAATCTCAAAAAGGCTATTGAAGGAAGCCGCCGCCGAGGCTGTACCCTTCTCTGGGTTAACGCGGGATGTCAAGGGGCGTTGGATCGTGGGCCTGCCTTTGGCGTTGGTAATAATTTTAGGAGTTGTTGGATTGCAGGAGGCTATTAAAGAAGATTTCCATAAAATCGATTCGGCTAAGTTAATAGATTTCCCGCCAAACGCTGAGGTATCGAATGCAAATAATTTAGTAGATACGACAGAACGTACTGCTTTATCGTCTGATTGGATTCTCTCGAAGCAGTCTAGTTCAGGGTTCGTTGAAACGAGTCAAAATGATATTTCTCAATCTCCCGCTAGCGATATTGGGGATGTTAGGGATTCTCATGCCCAAACTGAGGATCAACGCTTTGACGCAAAAACTGAGTTACTAAAACTCTGGGTTCCTCAAAGTTTTTTGGAGCTATCTTCCTCTTCTGCAAAAGAAATATTAAGATTGAAAGAAGAGACAATTTTTTTATCAGACTTAGATGCTATGCGTGCATTAGATAGACCGGGATTGGTGACGCTATCTCAAATGGGTCGCGCTAGACCTATGGTCTTAATTGGGATTCAAAATAATTTTGTTACTGTGAGAGGAGAATTCGGTGATGAAAAAGTGGAATTCTCTGATTTGTTGGCAGTGTGGAATCAGGAGTATACATATATTTGGAGGCCTCCACCGAACTATGAGGTTTTACAGGGAGGTCAGAGGAATGAGCTCTTAATAAACTGGTTGCAAGAACGATTTTTGCAATTGGATAGTGCCTACGAGCGAATGATCACCGGTGGGCGTTACACCGAGGCGTTACAATTTCATGTTTTAGAATTCCAACGCCTCTATGGACTGAAACAAGATGGTATTTTGGGCCCGGAAACTATGATGATGATCAATAGACTGACCGATCCAAGCACCCCATCAATATTGGTTAGAAGCTGATGTCGTTTATTCTGGATGCATTGAAAAAAGCTGAGCGTGATCGTCTACGCGACGAAAAGTTTGAAATTGAGGATTTTACTAGCCCTGTTTGGGAGCTTAACAACATAACTCCGATAACCAGTAAAAAATTAATTTTTCAAATCAGCTTGGTACTAATAATTTGTTGTTTAGGAGTTTTGATTTTAGTTTCTGTCACTTTGAAAGACGGTTTATTAGATGACGAGATAGTTGATACAACTGCAGCGTTCTTGCCGGATGGGTTTGCACCCGAAACGACGTTAAGGGCTGGCGTGCATACCGAAAACAGCTCCAAGATTATGTTGCCATCTGTTCCAAATATTCTAATAACTGGCAGCATTTTCTTGAGCGATGGATCGAAATCTAACCGAGTTTTTATTGATGATAGAGCGTTGAGAGTTGGTGATTTAGTTGACTCAAATTGGATGATAGAGTCAATCGCGGTTGATGCGGTTGTGCTGAGGTTTGATGACCACACAACGAGGATAGCATATCCTGGACTCTGATCGATTTGAGGATGGGCGTGTCAATTTTTTTTTAATCGGTAAAAACTTCGAAATCTGATAGCATTTTTTGCTTAAATCGTTTTGAACGTCGGTAAGGGAACACATCGATGATGTACCCTTCGTTTATTTTTTTTTGTAAATTTTTCCAAAAACATATCTCATAAAGATCACTGTGCATTTCTTCAAAGATCCTTCTTGCCTCTTTGTTGCCTGAAAAAAATAGCCTGAATTCCTCAGGAAAAATGTCTGAATCACCCACTGAAAACCAGGCATCAGCTCTCAACTCATCTTCTGAATTCATTGCTTGTGGAATTTTTCGAAAGTTGCATTCCGTAAGAGGGATGATTTCATCGTAATCATAGAAAACTACTCTACCATGACGAGTAACACCAAAGTTCTTAAGAGGCATATCACCGGGGAATATATTGGCGGCGGCTAGTTGTTTGATGCAGTTACCATACTCTTCCATTACACTCCGGATCTCTTGGTTTGAGGCGTTATTGAGGAATATATTCAATGGCGTCATGTAGCGTTCAATGTAAAGATGTTTGATGAGCAACTGATCTCCACGCAGTTCAATTTGAGAATTTGCTACATTTTCCAATTCTGCTAACAACGTCTTCGAAAACCTTTGGATTGGGAAAATAAGGTTATTAAATTCCTGTGTATCTGCCATGCGTCCTATGCGATCGTGTCGAGATACCATGTGGTACTTTTGGCGAACGATATCATGAGTAACCTCTTTGGGAGGATCGAATCTATCTTTTATTATCTTAAATACAATATTGTACGAAGGTAGAGTGAATACTGACATGACCATACCCTTTATACCGGGTGCAATTATAAAGGTGTCATTGGACTGCTCTAGGTGTTGAATTAGTTGGCGATAAAATTCTGTTTTTGCATGTTTGGGGAAACCAAGACTATTATAAATTTCATGATCCAATTTATTTGGCATTAAATTTTTTAAAAAATGTGCATACTGGTAAGGGAGGGGCGCGTCGACCATGAAGTGGTTTCTAGTAAAACTGAACACTACGCTCAATTCATCTACGTTAAAAAGAGCGGTGTCAACAAAAACATGTCCGTGTTCATTATTGAGTATCACTAACGCCATGGGGAATACATTTTCGCCATCGACGATACGACCCACAATGTATGCTGCCTTACTCCGGTAGAAGATAGACTCAAGTATGTCAAAGTTTATATTTTCTTCGCGCCTAACAAGTTTTGGGGCTACCTCTCGGTTGAATGCTGCCATAATATTATCGAGATCAAGGGCTATATTTTCCCGAGGAAGAGAAAACTCTGATTCCGATAAGATTTGATGAAACGTGTCGCGGTAATTATTTCCATTGTAACGTATGAATATACTGTACTCTGATTCCGGTGCCTCGATAGCTTGAGAAGAACCCACGAACACAACGTCTTCGGCAATTTTGTCGTGATCAAGGATATGGCTGAATACAGAATTAAAAAATGTCTCGGCTATTTCAAAATTTGGAAAATTAAAAACTAGTTGAGTATAGGCGACCTTGGCTTCACGCCAAAGATCCAACTTGGCTAAATCTTTATTGGTGACCATACCCAAATATTGCACAGTCTGATTGATTTTATCAGTGTAAAGCTCTAGTCGATCTGCATTTGCCCTTTGCGTGCCTGTCCAATCAGCCTTTTCAAATCGCGCTTTAGCACTTAGGGTCGCATTTAAGTGATCGGCAAAATAGCTACGGAAGCCATTGAGGATTGTTTTTGCCATGCGCCGCGCTGTAGGATTTCTTATCAATTAATTGTCAGCCAATACTAGGATTTTTTATTTCAACCGTTAATCGAACATTTCTTTTATACTAGTTAGATGTTTTTTTGCTTCTGCCTTGTTGGGAACTTGGAACTTTGAAATCGTTTTTGGGTTTGCGTTCGAGATGTTGTAGGTCTCTCCCGTCTGTAATCCATTAGAGTATTTTGCGTATACTTTTTTGAATTCCGTCAATGCTTGATATTCTGGAGTTTTGGCTAGATAAAACCAACCGCAATCTCTCCCAGCTAAATACACAATAGCGTGAGACCAAGTCTGCTGTATTTTTGGACTATTTTTGTTGCAAGCTTCCAAGTAGGCTTGGCGTGGGTCTGGCAATCCTGGGAAGAAAACAAGTTTTCGGCACTCAGTAATCATTCTGTTGAGCGTTGGAAGATACTCACTTTCAGCGATAACATTTCGTGCTGCCAGGTAAATGGTTTCCGATGAAAAGTTATCCAAAGTGTCAAGCCAAAGCTTCTTAGCCAAATTCTCGGAGTTAGGATTGTCGCCAAAAGCGCTGTAGTATTGATTATGATAATTGAGTCGAAAAAGAGCGAATATTTGATTCACTGCATCAATTCGGTCTAACTGATTTCTCTCCTTCTCAGGTGGCCCAGCTTCTGTCTGATAGTGCGTCGATGATGCTTCGATCTCTGAGACGACCTTTTCGATCATTTTTGATTTGTCTTTCATAGCCGTTTTCCAATGATTTTGTCGGGCTCTCTCTTGCCCATTGTCCTTTGACATATTGTAAAAATTTCGTGCTCCATGAGCTTTGCAACGCTCCATTTTCTTGCCAATATAAAATGAATTCAGGTAATAATGCTTCTGCAAATTGACGATCTATATTAGCCATATTTAGGACATCATATACTGATTCCTTTGGACGCCACGCTGAAGTGATTGGTTTAGGCTGAAGTTCTCGTTCCGTCATACCGACAAAGAACTGCCACTGTCTTCTCACATGGTGTATAAACTTCGTGTCCCAAGTGTTTGATACATCACCTCGTTCTCGCCAATAAAGAATAAATTCTGGTACGGCATCTTCCACAAAATTAGCGCTTATACCACCTTTGTCTGTGAGTATTTGCATTGCATCTTCGGAGGGACGCCATTCTCGGTCGATCGCTATCTGTTGACTACGTAGTTGGTTACTTGCTTCCAGTTTTTGCCACTGACGCCAAACCTCTTTCAAGTACTTAGATTCCCAACTATATCTGGGTACTTTTTTATCGCGCCAATACGCAACAAATTGAGGTACCTGTTGCAGAGCAAATTCTCTTGTTGCTCCAAGTTGAGAGAGCTGTCTAAGGGCGTCTTCACTGGGGTGCCAGTCGTTGTCAATAAGACCTGCACGCGCTGATGTTGCTTTGTTTTCCTTTACGCTGTAATTGTTTTTAGAAACATTACTGCGAATCTCAGTTACTGGTTCATTGAATGCAAAGCACAATGCTTGCTCGTCATTGTTCAGATCATTTTTTAGAATGATGACTCCTTTTTCAGCTAAATTAAACGAAAGGCGATGAATTTCAGTTTTGCTCCAGAATGGCGCAAGTTTTGATAGTTGTTTCAGATGCACGTCAGTCCATTGCAACCCACCGTGGACCTGTGGTGATGAGTGCATTTTACATTCTTGTAAAAGCTGCAACATAATAGTTTCTTGTAAACCGATGGTCGCGGCTAATGTTGGCGAGATAACAATCTGTTTTTCGGGTATTAACGACATCACGCAACTTTAGCAGATGGCTTACAAATCACAACTGCAAAAAGCAAGACCTGTGAGATAAATTGCAGTGATATTTTGAGTGAGGGGATTTTGACAAAGGGTAAAAAACTGTATATAAAAACAGCTTATTATGATTAACCCGCGTTGGAATTAAAATGCGCTACAAGATTGGTATTCTGCAACAGTGAAAAAACACAAGACAGCTTTTGTATGCAATGACTGCGGTGCTGACTACCGCAAATGGCAGGGCCAGTGTGTTGAATGCAAGGCATGGAATACTTTGTCCGAATTGCGTATAGGGATGTCCGAGAGTAAGCGCCCAGCAACATCGATTGGCTTCGCGGGAGCAAGCGACAACGAAATCAGATCGCTCAGTGCTATAGATCTACATGAAATACCTCGAATAGTGACCGGCATGAGTGAATTAGATTTGGTTTTAGGCGGAGGGCTAGTGTCTGGATCATGCATTCTCGTTGGTGGTGAGCCTGGAGCGGGCAAGAGCACACTTTTATTACAAGCTTTATGTAAAATTTCAAAAGCTCAAAGCGCGCTCTATGTAACTGGAGAGGAATCTCCTCAACAGATTGCAATGCGCGCAGATCGACTTGGTTTGAGAAATGAAAGATTACAGATCATGGCAGAGACCTCTGTGGAACAGCTTTGTTTTGTAGCTGAAAAACAGAACCCAAAAATTTTGGTGGTTGATTCAATTCAAGTAATGCATCTCGATGAGATAAGTTCGGCGCCCGGGAGTGTCTCTCAGGTGCGAGAAAGTGCTGCGATGCTTGTTCGTTTCGCCAAGAAGACAGGTACGGTACTAATTTTAGTCGGGCATGTGACTAAAGATGGCTCACTCGCGGGACCCAAGGTACTTGAGCATATGATTGATTGCTCACTTGTGCTGGAGAGTTCGACTGGCACTCATTTCCGGACACTGAGAGGCCAAAAAAATCGTTTTGGTGCAGTTAATGAACTTGGTATATTTGCGATGACCTCAAAAGGTCTAATAGAGGTTGCTAACCCGTCTGCGATTTTTTTACAGCGCGACAATGAGGTTTCCTCGGGTAGTGTTGTTATGAGTGTTTGGGAGGGCACAAGGCCACTTTTAGTAGAGCTACAGTCGCTGGTCGATGACAGTCATTTAGCGAATCCTCGTCGCGTAACTGTTGGACTAGATCAAAACCGTCTGTCGATGTTGCTGGCAGTATTGCACCGGCACGGCGGAATAATGGTGGGAGATAAAGACGTGTTTGTAAATATTGTCGGAGGTGTAAAAGTTCTTGAAACTAGCGCCGACTTGCCTTTAATTCTTTCGGTAGTTTCTAGCTTTAGGAATAAGTCGTTACCTGACGACTTAGTGGTATTTGGGGAGGTCGGATTGTCCGGTGAGATTCGACCTGTTACAAACGGGCAAGAACGTTTAAGAGAGGCGGTGAAGCATGGTTTCAGACGCGCGATTGTCCCTGCCAAAAACGCACCAAAGAGCCCAATATTAGGTATGCAAGTGACTCCTGTGCAGCGGATTACTCAAGCTATTGAGGCTTTATTTTAATTTACTACTTCACGGGTAATGGCGGATTTTGATTGACAGTCAGTGTTATCCCACTTACTCTGAATACACTGTTTTGACGGAAGGTTTTGATAGCTTACGTTGGCTTCTAGCGTGTAGTAATCAGTGAAACGGGAAGTTGGTGCGCTGTATATAAAAATGTGCTGCAAATCCGACACTGCCCCCGCAACGGTAGATAAGAATACCTGGTAGTAGTGCCACTGCGCAAATGGCGTGGGAAGGATATCAGGTAGGGTTTACTCCCACTTATGAGTCCGGAGACCGGCCTTTTCGTCATTAACACAAACCGCGGGGTGTGGTTGTGTGTAGTCGCGACGAACTTGTCCGTCCCCTCGCGCTGTCACCCTTGAAAACTCAAGTTTCACTCGGGGCGAGTGTGAGGGTGCTAGATTATAATGAAAAATATATGTGCTTCAGCAATGATGCTGGCGGGACTTCTCATAAGTTTACCGTTAATTTCAAACACCAATGATGATATTGAAGAAGTCGTGGTCACCGCGTCATTAACGCCTATTCTGAGATCACGATCAGGTAATTCAGTAAGTATTCTGAGCAGAGAACAGCTACAAAATCGTAAATCTGTTGGCATAACTGATCTTTTGAGAGACGTTCCCGGTTTTTCTGTGAGCCGCGTAGGTGTCTTAGGTTCTCAGACTCAAGTACGTGTTCGCGGTGCAGAAGCCAATCACCTATTAGTATTAATTGATGGGGTCGAAGCCAATGATCCATCTCAGAGTGATGAGTTCAGTTGGGCAACGGTGACTGCAACCGATATAGAAAGAATTGAAATAATTCGCGGTCCTCAGAGCTCATTGCGAGGTAGTGACGCAATAGCCGGCGTCGTAAACATCATTACTCCCAGTGCCGAAAAGACCGGTTTTGGATTGTTTTTGGAGCGAGGTAGTAGGTCTACACAGCACAGCGGGTTCAATTTAGGCCTCAAAAAGTCAGACTTTGATGTTCGTCTTGGGCTGGGTCATGTTGAGTCACATGGCGGCAACATAGCTCGCTCGGGTAATGAGAAAGATGGTTACAAAAATACAACGCTCACTTTAAAAACGGGAGCAAAAATAAATGAAAAATTAAGTGTTTCGCTCTCGGTTCGAGAGTCAGATGGCATGAACCAGTATGATGCTGATGATGACTATGATGGCCTCGTTGAAGACCGAGATAGACACTCAAGTTTTGACAATAGCACAAGGCGATTACAAATAGATTACTCTCCTTTTCATGGTTCGTGGCGGCACAAATTCTTGATTTCAAGATCAACAAATGATAATTCAGCATTTACTGATGGTGTAGAGGGGAATATCACCGCCTCCAGTAAACACCAATATCAATATGTCGGTTCTGTTTCATTTGCAGACGGAACTAGAACACTTTCTTTCCTTGCAGAACGCGATCAGGAGGACTGGATGCAACGCGGAGATGATCCGTGGGGAGATGTAAATCAGGATAGAGAGCGTGACACCGATAGCTTGGCGGTTGAATATCGCACAGATATCAATGATCGATTGACTATTGCAGTAAGTGGGCGTAGCGAAAAAAACTCTGAATTTGATAGTGCAAAGACGTTCAGAGCTGAGACCACTTATCGGTTAACGGATCAAACTCGCGTCAGGGGCGCTTTAGGTACGGCGATAAAGAATCCTACCTTCACTGAGAGGTTTGGTTATTACACTAACTTTATTGGTAACCCAAATCTTGTTCCAGAGAAGTCTAGAAGTTGGGAGCTGGGATTTGATTCACAACTGTCAGATGATAATGTGACGTTATCCGCAACCATATTTGATAGTGAACTGGCGAATGAGATAGACGGATTTGTTTATGATCCAACGATTTTTTCCTTCACATCAGGCAATATGGATGCAAAGAGTGAGCGGAGGGGCTTTGAGTTGAGTTTTGTTGCTAACATTTGGGATTCTTTTTCAATCTCTTCTGCATACACATATACTCATTCAAAGGATGCAGACTCCGCTGACGAAGTAAGAAGGCCAAAGAATATTGCGAGCGGCAATCTCAGCTGGGAGGCGACTGAAAATCTCTCCCTAAACATTAATCTTCAGTTTACTGGAGATCAGACTGATGTTTTTTTTCCACCTTATCCTGAATCATCTCAGGTGGTTACGATGGAAGATCATACTTTGCTGAACCTCAACATCAATTATGTTGTAAATGATAAGTTTGAAATTTATGTCAATCTAGACAATGTGTTAGATGAGGATTATGAGGAGGTTTTTGGTTATCAAACTTTAGGTTTTGGCGCTAGCATGGGGCTTCGTTATAGCCTCTAGTTTAAAAAATTATAAATGAACGGTGAGTGTTGTTGAATGAACCATGCGTATTTTTGATTGGAGAAGAAAATAACAAGAGAGTAAGCATCCGCCCCACTCGTTGGAGACATATTATGAGAATTGTATCTTTGCTACCAAGTGCCACTGAACTCATTTGTGGTTTGGGGTTAAGACATAAGGTAGTTGGCGGATCTCACGAGAGCGATTATGCGATTTCATTTATTGGGTTACATTTCTTGACTGGTACGCATATTTCAAAGGACGCAGACAGTGAATTAATCTACGAATCGGTGACAGTAAAACTGAGGAGTGGATACGCGATATATGATCTCGGTCTTGCGACTTTTGCCAACTTTTGGGCGTATCTAATCGTCATTCAACTTTGTAATGTTTGCGCAGTATCCGCTAACGACGGCGTTCGAGCGCCGGGCGAGCTCGCTAGTATTTCTAAGGTTTTTAATCCCCAGTCTGACCGTTTAAATAATATTAAGCTTGTCGCGGCGGCCGTCAATCGTGCCGATAAGGGAGGGTATTATTTTTGCAGCACTTTGTGGGTTCACTGTAGAGCGCTCGCAGCGAGACGTAAAAAGTTTTATACAGTACTCGGGATTCCCAAGTTTGCACAGGGCTTATGATACAAAAGTATTTTGAGTTGATGGTAACGTCTATTTTAGTCATCCGAGTCCGAGACTCGTTTATGCCTCCGAAATTATAGCTCAAGTGATAAATTGATTATTAATGTAACTGCTCCATAGTCGCCCTTCGGCAATTCAAGTTAAACATAAAAAGGACATGTCTATGTCAGAAAAGCAAATAAAAGACGAACAGCGCCACAAGAAAAAAATGAAAAAACAGAAGAAAAAAATTGATGCGGGTATAGCATCTGCCATCGAGGAGCGAGGAGTTATAATCCTATTGACTGGCGATGGGAAGGGAAAGACTAGTTCGGCATTTGGTATGATAATGCGGGCGCTGGGATATGGGTATCGAGTGGGAGTGGTTCAGTTTATAAAAGGAGAACAGCTCTCTGGAGAAGAACTGTTTCTAAAGAACGTATTACCGGAAGTCGACTTTTATCAAATGGGCACGGGTTTTACCTGGGATACGCAAGACCGTGCCGGAGATATTGAGGCGGCAGTGAAGACTTGGTCTGTGGTAGAACCAATGCTCTCAGACCAAAGTTATCATTTGGTTGTTCTGGATGAGATTACTTATATGCTCAGTTTTAAATATTTGGATGAGAAGCGGGTCGTAAACGCCTTAACGGCTAGACCGAGCAATCAGAGTGTTGTATTAACAGGACGCGGTGGCGGTGCTGCAATAAGAGAGATAGCTGATACCGTATCTGAGGTTAAAGAAGTAAGACATGCCTACAACTTTGGCATTAAGGCACGTAAAGGAGTGGACTACTAATTGCAAAGAATGGCACCCCGGGAATTGAGTGCTCTTTTGTGGCTGTCTTTACCACTGGTGATTATGGTGGGAATGAGCACAGGAGCCGTAAAAATTCCGATTGATATCATTATTCAGCACTGTGTAAGTATGCTTTTTCGATCAAACGGTACCGACCTTAGCTCAGGTCAGATTGAGATTATATTATTTGATATACGATTGCCCCGATTGTGTCTTGCCTTCTTGGTGGGAGTTGTCCTCGCAATTAGTGGTGCTGTGATGCAGGGTCTCTTTAGAAACCCTCTGGCGGCGCCATCATTGATAGGCGTTTCAAGTGGGGCATCGTTGGGAGCCAGTTTAGTAATAGTTTTTGCCGGAGCATGGTTGCAAAGCAATTCGATTTTGGGATTATCATTGATTGCAACAGGAGCTTTTTTCGGCAGTCTTTTTGCAACTCTTATCGTCTACAGGCTGTCTACATCCACATTTGGTACTTCTGTGTCAACTATGTTACTTGCGGGAATAGCTGTAAGCGCATTAGCGGGTGCTGTAAATAGTTGGCTTAGCTACTTTGCTGATAATGAAATGCTCAGGCAATTAAGTGTATGGCAAATGGGTAACCTAAGTACTGCTAATTGGCCCCGCGTTTTTATCGTTGGTTCTGTAGGCATATTTGTTTTGATGATTTTCTCTCGGGAAAGTCAATCGCTTAATGCGTTACTTTTAGGAGAATCAGAGGCAAGGCACTTGGGTATTGATGTCCAGCGCGTAAAGAAAAAACTTCTTCTCTTGACGACACTTGGTGTTGGTTCTGCTGTTGCTGTTGCGGGGATGATTGGTTTTGTTGGGTTAGTTATACCGCACATGGTACGGTTACTAATTGGTCCCGATCACAAATGGTTATTGCCCCTATCGGCATTAGCTGGCGGTATTCTTTTGTTGATCGCAGATATCTTTGCTCGTGTCGTTTATGCACCGATCGAAATTCCACCAGGGATTTTGACGGCCGTTCTTGGTGCTCCATTTTTCATCATGTTGCTTGCAGACCAACGTAAACAAATTTGATTTATGTCTTTCACAACAGACAGCATTTCGCTTACCAAATCTGGCTTTGATATTCTTCGGGGTGTTAATCTTTCTATAAATAGTGGGAAAATTACGGTTATAGTTGGTCCTAACGGCGCCGGTAAATCTAGTTTTGTGAAGGTCCTAAGTGGTGAGCTTGCACCGACCTGTGGTCGGATCATCTTTAATGGAAAGGACCTGATTGAGTGGAGATCTGAACAGCGGGCAAAAATGATTAGCGTTCTCCCTCAAAATAGCTCGCTTGATTTTCCATTCAATGCTTTGGAAGTGGTTTCATTGGGACGTATTCCACACCGATCTGGTGTTGTAAGGGACGCCGAAATTGTCAGGGAGGCCCTTAAGGTAGTAGATGCTGAGCATCTGGAAGAGCGACTATTTACTAAAATGTCCGGAGGGGAGAAACAGCGAGTTCAACTTGCTCGGGTCATGGCCCAAATATGGGAGCCGACCTTAGCTGGAGAGCAATTCTTGATTCTGGATGAGCCAACATCTGCCCTTGATCTTTCGCATCAGGTATTGATGATGGAACTTGTATCTGATTTAGCGAGACGGGGTGTTGGCGTCATTGTCGTGTCACATGATTTAAATTTGGCTACTCATTTTGCGGATAACGTTATTGTTTTTGACAAAGGTTATGTCGTTGCGGAGGGGCCGCCAGATAAAATCCTGAGTGAGAAACTAATTTTTGATGTCTTCGGCATAGGCCCTTGTATAATTAAGCATCCCGAAACTGGCAAAAATATAGTGATCAATTGGTGAAGCTATCTACACTTTTTATTTTCCTAATCACTGCCGTCAGTATGTTTTGCGTTTTATGTCCAGCTACTGCTAATAGCAATATTTCGGAAGTCGATGATTTAAAGCGTGAAATAACCTTACGAGCCCCAGCAAAAAGAATTGTTAGCTTAGCACCTAACATAACTGAACTTCTTTTCCACATTGGTGCCGGAGGTAACATTGTTGGTGTGGATGAGTTTAGTAATTATCCCCATGAGGCCAAGAGTATCACTCGTGTAAATAATCATTCACGGGTTAATTATGAACTTATTCTAAGTTTACAGCCTGATCTCGTATTTGCGTGGAGCTCGGGCAATGGTTTCGAAATCGTTCAGCGTTTAAGCGAACTAGAATTAACAGTTTTTGTTATCGAAGTAACAAAGCTGTCACATATTCCGGAGCTTTTAAAAAAGCTAGGCAGGCTATCGGATAAAACAATTGAAAGTAAACGCATCGCGGCTAATTTTCAAAAAAAGTTACGGTACCTTAATAAAACATATGAACACAAAAAGAAGGTAAAAACTTTTTATCAGATATGGGATGACCCCATTATGACCCTTAATGGCGAACACTTGGTGAGTGATGTGATAAGAATATGCGGAGGTGTGAATATTTTTGCAACCTCTTCACCGTTAGTGCCTCGCGTTAACATTGAAACGATCATGAAATTTGATCCGGAAGTGATACTATCTAGTGGTACGCAAGAGCGATTAGGGTCATGGAAAAAAACTTGGAGCCGATGGAGAAACATTACCGCAGTTAAGGGTGGACATCTTTACCTGATTCCTCCTGATTTAATGCAAAGACCCACCTACCGCACTCTTGATGGCGCTTCTTACATGTGTAAGTACTTGGATCGGTACCGAGAACATGGACGTTAATCGGCAAAGAAGCCGATGATATTTATTAACAGCCCCGATGCGCTACTTGTTGGTTCATGTATCTTCAACTCTTAGGTGAGGCCATTTTTCAAAGATCATAACCTTTCTCGTTGTGCTCGACCAAATCGAGCCCATTTGTTTCTTCCTCTGAATCGATTCTGAGTCCTAAAAGTTTGTCCACCAATTTTAAGAGTATCAGTGAGACCAACGCTGTATAAACGACTGTGCTAACGACACCAATTAGCTGGACATAAATTTGCGAGCCCATGGTAACCCCTTCCCCATAACCTTGACCGCTGAAGACACCCAGCTGATCGGAGGCAAAAATACCAGCACATAGCGTTCCAAGCATTCCGCCAATTCCGTGAACAGGGAAGACATCGAGTGAATCATCAATTTTAAATTTCTGCTTTATAGCCTGCGTTGCATAATAACATATTACACCTGCACTGGAACCAATAATTAGCGCACCGCCAGGACCAACGAAACCAGAAGCTGGAGTGATTGTGCCGAGGCCTGCTACCATTCCAGTTACGGCTCCTAGTGCAGAGGGTTTTCCAAATTTAGTCCATTCCATCATCATCCAAGCGAGTGCCCCTGAGGCTGCAGATATGTGTGTAGCGAGCATTGCCATGCCGGCGTCGCCATTTGCCGCTAGCGCCGATCCTGCATTAAAACCAAACCAGCCTACCCAAAGCATGCCGGCCCCCGTCATTGACATAGTCAGATTATGGGGAGGCATTGCCTGATTCGGGAACCCATTGCGGTTGCCGATAACTAATGCTGCTACAAGAGCCGCAACGCCCGCTGTAATATGCACTACCGTGCCTCCAGCAAAATCGAGTAATCCCATCTCTCCTAACCATCCACCTCCCCATACCCAATGAGTAATGGGCACATAAACAAATACTACCCACAAGCCACTGAATACAAGCATAGAACTAAAGCGCATACGTTCAGCGAATGCGCCAACGATTAAAGCGGGAGTGATTATCGCAAAGGTGAGCTGAAACATCGCAAACACTGATTCTGGAATGTCGCCCGCCATCGAATCTTCCAAGACCTGACCCATCATAAAGTTTTCTAAATTCCCGATCAGTGCATTCACAGCACCACCGTCCCCAAAGGCAAGACTATAGCCTGCTACTAACCAGATTATTGATACTAAGCATGTTATTGAAAAACACTGCATCAATATGGAAAGCACACTTCTCGAGCGAACCAAACCTCCATAAAATAGTGATAGTCCCGGAATTGTCATGAACAGGACAAGGGCAGTGGAAGTAAGAATCCATGAGGTGTTTGCGCCATTGAGATTGTCGGCTGCTGCGGTAAACGATAGCATCACAAGGGTAAAAATTTTTAAGATATTTTTGATTGAAGCAATAGTGTATTTCATCACCACCCTCCTTAATTAAATATTATGGATCTAACGCTTTCTCTATAGGCTAATTTTTGTACTTATGCACTTGTTTTAAACAGAAATAAAAATTATTTTAATAATACGCACTTTAGTAGTGCTTAAAAGGAAGTAAAATCTATTTTTGCACCTTATTTGAGCAAAAATAGATTCACTCGAGGCATAAACCGTCTTTTAAAAAATGATTTTTTTTATGGAATTAGGAAAAAAGGTGGTCATGTTGTGAAAAATGAACTTGACTTTCTTAGGCAGTATTTATTTTATGTTGAAACTTACCACTTTTACTCTATTTCATTGTATTGTTATCTGCTTAGTCTTTCGTTTAGGTGTGAATTGAAAACTTTCGAGAACCACGTTAATGAATCGTCTTCTTCTTATCCTCTTTTGCGTTTTAGCCTCAAACGGGTGCATCAAGGGTGCTAGTTTTCGAGACTTAAATAATAACTACTCGGATCAGATTGTTTGGTCTTGCACGAGTGAAGAAAATTTTGACTCCGCATGGAGATGCCGTTCTGAAGACTCTCACACTGGCCGCCAAGAAAAATTTAGAGACTATGTAAAATCTGAGCTTAATAGCCAAGCGGCATCCCCTCGTTCCGTCAAGCAAGAAGAACACTTGGGTGGAACATTGCCAGAATTTGTCTGGACGATTCAGTTAGGAGCGTATGCCTCGCGAGATGCCGCGTTAAAGCATCGGGAAGAGTATGTCAGTGAATCAAGTAGCTTATGGCTTACAAATTCAGTAAAACAGCGAGGAGTGCTCACTCTTTTACTTTATGGTAAATTCGGAAATCGACAGCTTGCCCAAGTCGCTGCGAGTGAACTGCAGCAATTGCATCCAACACTAGAATATTGGGTACGCATGATAAAAATTGACCGTTGATAGCTCTTTGTATTGTTTAGGGGCAAACTTTCGCAGCTGTTTTACTAGTCGCGAAACTCGTTGATCCCTCGCAATACTTTGACTCCTTAATAAACTGATTCAAACACTCGATATTTAAAATGATGTTTGCGCTTGCGGATGAGTAATCATGAAACTGCCAGATAGATTTATACATGTGTTTTTGAAATGGTCGTAAATTAGGCTTGTCCTCAAACTTTGTCTTTATCTTTTCCAACTATTGCTAGGATAAGTCTAGCCACACAAGTGAGTTTCCCAGCACTGTTACGGAGTTCTATTTCCCACACATGAGAGCGTCGTCCAAGGTGGATCGGCCGAGTTGTCCCTGTAACTACTCCCTCAGAAACAGGACGAAGGTGCGTAGCGCTTATGTCTTGACCGCGGCACTGCTGGAGATCTCTGTCGATAACATGGTATCCGGCAGTACTACCCAATGTTTCCGCTAACACGACATTTGCGCCACCATGAATAATTCCGCCGGGTTGAAAAGTTCTCGCGTCTGCCGGCATAGTTGCAGACAAGAAGTCGTCACCCACTACCGTCATTGAAATACCAAGATGACTGTCTATGGTGCCTGAGAGTATGTATTGGTTGATATATTTTAAGTCTGGTTTGGTGTGCCAGATAGATGCCATACAAATTTCCTACCTTTTAAGACGCTTGTGTTTGATTCGTGATGGTTGTATTTCGGAGCCTTTTCGTTCGACAAGATCATCATGATAAGCACTATAGCAACCTTCAAAAAAAATGATTTCACCATCATCTTCGTAGGCTAGTGTGTGAGTGGCTATGCGATCAAGGAACCAGCGGTCGTGAGAAATAACCAAGACACAACCCGGAAACGAGAGTATTGCCTCCTCTAAAGCACGTAAGGTCTCAATATCAAGATCGTTAGAGGGCTCATCCAAAAGTAACACATTAGCACCCTGCTTTAATGTATTGGCAAGGTGAAGGCGTCCCCGTTCTCCTCCAGATAAATCACCTACTCTTTTCTGCTGGTCAGATCCCTTAAAATTGAAACGTCCTGCGTATGCTCGTGAAGACACCTCATAATTACCAACCCGAAGAATATCTTGTCCTCCTGAAATGGCTTCCCAGACATTGTGATCATCACATAAGGAGTCACGAGTTTGCTCCACGAAAGCTATTTTCACTGTGTCACCTATAATAATTGATCCGCTGTCAGGTTTTTCGCTACCCGCAATCATACGGAAAAGCGTAGATTTTCCAGTGCCGTTTCCGCCAATAATTCCGACGACGGAGCCCTTTGGAATAGATAATGAAAGGTCTTTAATTAGCAACGCACTACCAAACCCTTTGGATATTTTGTCAAGTTCAATTACCTTATCGCCCAGCCGTTCTCCCGGAGCTATATAAATTTCATTTGTTTCATTTCTGGACTGGAACTCTTGTGAATTGAGTTCATCGAAGCGCGCTAGTCGAGCTTTATTTTTTGCTTGCCGACCTCTTGGATTTTGTCGTACCCATTCCAACTCTTGTTTTATCGCACGTTGGCGAGATGCCTCCTGTTTAAATTCGGTTTGCAGACGTTTTTCTTTTGCACTGAGCCATGTCGAGTAGTTTCCTTCATACGGAATACCGTGACCTCGATCCAGCTCGAGTATCCAACCGGCGACATTATCCAAGAAATAGCGATCGTGAGTCACAGCTACTACGGTTCCGGTAAACTCTTCAAGGAACTTTTCTAACCAATACACCGATTCGGCATCTAAGTGGTTGGTAGGTTCGTCTAGCAGCAACATATCTGGTTTAGATAGTAGTAGCCGACAGAGCGCGACGCGCCTTTTTTCTCCCCCTGAAAGTGATTCTATGCTGGATTCCCACGGCGGCAGCCGCAGTGCATCCGCGGCAATGTCTAAGATATTATCGAGATTATGTGCGTCTGTGGCCTCTATGATTGATTCAAATTCTTCTTGTTTTTTCGCTAATTCTTCGAAATCTGCATTTTCGTCCCCATAATCGATGTATACCTGTTCTAGGCCAGCAAGAGCATCTACAGCCTCGCGAACGCCATCCTCAACGTTTCCACGAACAGTTTTGGTGGAATCTAACTCTGGTTCTTGTGCTAAAAAACCAATCTTAATTCCCTGCATTGGACGTGCTTCACCTTGAATATCTGTGTCAATAGCGGCCATTATTTTTAAGAGAGTAGACTTGCCAGCACCATTTAATCCCAGAACTCCAATTTTAGCCCCGGGAAAAAATGATAATGAGATGTCTTTCAAAATCTCTCGTTTTGGGGGAACAATCTTTCCAACCCGATTCATTGTGTAGACGTATTGAGCCATATTCTTTGCACTATGTGAAAATTTTGGATGCTATGTGGTATTTGTCTTGAGAGTATGATTGTAACTTAAAGAAAACTTTCAGTGTACGATGTTTAAAAAGATTATTTTAATCTAATTTGAATGAGGTACTCAGATACAGCAAATAAAGAATATGATCTTTTGGTTTAGTGTTCATCTATTTCAAAAGTCAAGCCCGCATTCCTTTGAAGTCGAGATAACAGCATGCTCCCCATCGCTGACGCTGGCGTCAAAAATCCCCCCGGGACTTTAGTTTTTGAAGTCTCCAATAAACACAGTGCACTTTGTCCGAGCATCTTTGCTGTACTTCCATATCCAGGATCACTGTCCCCTTTAATACAAACGCGAAGTTGGTGATTTTCATGATTTCTGCCGAGCATTTGGATTATAAAACTACCTCTTTGTTGGGATTCAACGGAGGGGCCTTCACCGAGCGCAGGTAAAAAAAACAGATTTAAGATGGCTCTGGTGATTCGAAAATAAAAACACCATAATAATACAGTCAGGATGAGAGATATACTAAGAGATTTTAACAGACCCAACATACCCTTGCCTGTGAGGATAGCCTCGTCATAGGTGAAATCGTCACCATAGTTCATACCGCCCAAGTAAGAGGAGCGCATTACGATTCGACTATTGATATTTTCCATGATGAATGGCGCTATCCAAGAGTAAAAGTTCGTATCAAAGCGTTGTTTTTTTTTGGGATTTCGTTCGCTGTTTTTTTTAGGCCCATTTTCTGGGCACAAGTATCGAGGATTTGCGATTTCACGGCGTAGAGAAGGGCTAGCCTTCAGTGCTTCTATCGTGCTAATAAAACTCGCTATAGTACCGCCAGATACTCCGCCAGTGATTTTGGCGACCCTCATAGAAACAAGGGGGAGATAGCAGTTAAATTTTTCTTGCGCGCTTGCCTGTAAAAAGTAATTACCAATATCAGATGGGATCGAGTCAAAACCGCAACTATTCACTATCCTTGCGCCACTAGATTGGGCTAAAACTTGATATTTATCAATCATTCGCCTAATCCAGTGAACCTCTCCGGTGATGTCGCAGTAATCAGTCCCTGTTTCGGCGCAAATTGCTACAAGATTCTCGCCATATAGCGCATATGGACCGACGGTGCTTACTATCAGCCGTGTTGAATTACAAAGATTACGGAGTGATGCAATATCATCAGAATCAGCAATCACGAGTTGAAGAGTTTTAGCTGCGGTCCCAAGACTCAACTGAAGTTGTTCAAGTTTGTGTTGAGACCTTCCCGCTAGTGCCCACTTAAAATTTGCGCTTAAATTCGTTTGAGAAAGAAGGTGCTTGGTCAGGATAACGCCAACAAAACTTGTAGCGCCAAATACGATAAGATCATATTTATTATTTGCCAAATTTTTAACCCAAGATATCTACTATTTTTATGTGTAAACTGGTAACCACGCTAAACAGTGTGAGCGCGTTGATGTAAAAAAAATCCTCGTCCGTATGCATGGATACCAGACAAAAAAAGTAAAGGCTTCGATCTTTATCAATTAATTCGTTGAAGCTATTACGAACAAGCATTTTTTGTCGATTGTTGCGTCTAGGTTAATTTTTTTACGTATAATATACTCTAGCATGTAATTTTAACAGACAGATAAAATCTCCCTACTCAGTATCACTTTTTTTAAAAATTGGGCTTTTAAAGTATATTGATATTCGAGGTTGTTGGGGGGCGGCGTAAGGAAAAAAAATGTTTGCTTTTTTCGAGAGGCGCTTAGACCCCTTTCCGCCAGCGGAAATGCATCAACCTCCAGATACTCTCTTCGCATTTTGTAGGTTTTATACTCGCGGCTCCGAATCCTGGCTTATTTTTATGGCGTCTTTGACCGCTATAATGGCTATTTCTGAGGCGATGCTATTCGGTTTCTTAGGAACCATAGTGGATTGGCTAGCACTTCAAAAGCAAGAGAGTTTCATAGAGCAAATGTGGCCATTTCTCTTGATGATGACTGTGTTTGTTCTTCTGATCATACCCTTGCTTGAGTCGATCCGGTCTCTAGTTATTCATCAGACATTGATGGGCAACTTTCCTATGAGAGTCCGATGGCTCATGCATCGATATCTTTTGAATCAGAGTTATGCCTACTTCCAAAATGAGTTCAGTGGTCGCATTGCAACCAAAGTTATGCAGACTGCGCTCGCTGTTCGGGATGTCGTGATGAAAATTTTAGACGTACTCCTGTTCATTATGGTGTATCTAATAACAACCATTTTCTTGATTGCTAGCGCAGATCCAATGTTGTGTATTCCACTGTTTGTCTGGCTAATGCTTTTTATTTCTGTTCAACGAGTCTTCGTCCCACGATTAAGAAAAATTTCGACTCGACAAGCTGATGCTCGTTCGTTAATGACTGGCAGAATTGTAGACAGTTATACAAACATTCTGACGGTTAAAGTATTTTCTGATAACAATCGTGAATCAATGTATGTGAAAAGCGGGATGGGAGAGTTCTTGGGTACCGTGCACCCGCAAATGCGTCTGGTGACCTTGTTGAATATAACGATGTGGTCTCTCAATGTGGTACTGATTTTCTCAACATCCGCGCTTGGGATCACGCTTTGGCTAGATGATTTAGTTTCGCCGGGTGCAATTGCGGTTGTTATTGGTTTAGCAATCCGACTAACGGGCATGTCACATTGGATTATGTGGGAAATTGCTAACCTTTTTGAAAACCTAGGTGTTGTCCAAGATGGTATTAATTCTTTTTCTGTACCAAAGGAGGTCTTCGACCAACCTGATGCTCGAGAGTTGGAGGTAAGCGACTGTGTCATTGAGTTTAAAAAGGTACATTTTGCTTATAACAATCGGGCTAAAGAGCACGGTGGTTCAGTTTTTCAAGGTCTTGACTTGAGGATTGAATCTGGGGAGAAGGTAGGAGTAGTAGGACGCAGTGGCGCCGGAAAATCAACCCTAGTTAATTTATTAATGAGATTTTATGACATTCAGAGTGGCAAAATCACTATTGATGGTAAAAACATTGCCGAGGTTAAGCAAAACAGTTTGAGAGGTAAAATCGCGTTGGTTTCACAGGATACTTCGTTATTGCATCGATCTGTGAGCGAAAATATTTTGTTTTCTAGACCGAAGGCGTCAGAGGAAGAAATGATTGATGCTGCGATTAAGGCTGAAGCGCATGATTTTATTTTAGGCCTTCAAGACACTGCAGGAAGGCGAGGTTATGATGCACACGTAGGAGAACGTGGTGTCACACTGTCTGGGGGACAGCGGCAACGGATAGCGATAGCTCGAGTATTATTAAAGGATGCGCCGATCCTCGTACTCGACGAAGCCACCTCTGCACTCGATTCTGAGGTTGAGGCAGCTATAAAACTTAGTTTGGATCGCTTGATGCAAGGAAAGACAGTGATCGCCATTGCACACAGGTTGTCGACTATTGCCGCGATGGACCGTTTAATAGTTTTCGATCAAGGTGAAATTGTGGAAGAGGGATGTCATAAAGATTTACTCGCCCTCAACCGTGTCTATGCGAAATTATGGCGTCACCAATCGGGCGGATTTTTGGGTTTTGATTGAAAATGATATTCTCTTATGATCAGACTTGCTAATTTTGAGCTGCGTCGCGGAGAAAACTTACTTTTTAAAAATGCCAATTTTTCGGTTCATGCAGGCCAAAAGATTGGCCCTACAGGCCGTAACGGATGCGGAAAATCTAGCTTATTCGAGATACTCATGGGTAGCCTCACGATCGATGCCGGTACACTTACCATGCCCTCGCATTGGAGAATTGCACACTTAGCGCAAGAAACTATTTCATCTGACCGAGAAATCATAGATTTTGTGGTTGATGGAGATAAAAGTTTACGTGAAATCGAGGCTGAAATAGAGTCTGCAGAGGCTAGAAATGACTATGAAAGGTTGGCAGTTGCATTTGATAAATTGGAAAACATTAACGGTTTTGATGCCAATCATCGTGCGCGGCTACTGTTATATGGACTAGGCTTTGACCAATCTCAAATAAATCTACCATGCAGCCAATTGTCTGGTGGTTGGCGATTACGGCTAAATTTAGCTCAAGCGTTAATGAGTCCGTCAGAGTTGCTTTTGTTGGATGAACCTGCTAATCACCTCGACTTAAACGCGGTGCTTTGGCTTGAGCAGTGGTTGAAAGATTATCGGGGAGTGGTAATAGTAATCTCCCATGATCGAGAATTCCTCGATAACGTTGTGGAATCAATAATTCAGGTAGAAGAACTTCAGTGTCAAATGTATGTTGGAGGTTATTCTAGTTTTGAAAGAGTGCGATGTGAGCAATTGTCACATGAGGCGAAAACTTATGAAAAACAGGAGCGCCGGCGTCGAGAGATACAGAGATTCATTGATAGATTTGGTTCCAAAGCGAGCAAGGCGCGTCAGGCGCAAAGCCGATTGAAAGAGCTCAAACGAATAAAAACTGAAACAGCTGTAGATGTTAATTCGCCTTTTCACTTTACTTTTTTCGATTCTCAAATGGTCGCATCACATTTGATTAGTCTGAATAATGCTTGCCTCGGATATGGGACTGACGTAGTCTTCTCTGGACTAAATTTTAGAATTCAACCGAGTGAAAGGATAGCGTTTTTGGGAGCAAACGGATCTGGTAAATCGACGTTGTTGACCGGTTTACTTGGATCCCTCAAGCTAAAAAATGGTAAGCGTTCAGTCACAAAACACTTGCAAATAGGATATTTCTCTCAGCATCAAATAGAAACTTTAGAGCTAAGTGTGAGCGCCTTACAGCATTTGAAAAGAGCCTCACCCGAGGCATCGGATCAGGATTTAAGGGATTTTCTTGGGAGCTTCGATTTTTCAAATGCGAGAGCGTTAAATCCGGTTGAAAGCTTTTCGGGTGGAGAGAAATCACGATTGGCTTTAGCATTGGTAATTTGGCTTCGCCCCAATCTATTGCTTTTGGATGAGCCTACAAATCACCTAGATCTGGAGATGCGGCGCGCCTTGATTTATGCCTTACAAAGTTATTCAGGTGCCTTAATAGTCGTTTCACATGATCGTCATTTACTACGAAACACCGTGGACAAGTTTTATTTAATAGAGGACCACAAGGTTCTCTTATTTGATGGGGAAATTAAAGACTATGAGAGTCGCTTACGCGAAAACCAAATTAGCATAAAAAGTAGTAGGTTGACCGAGGGCAAGAATATCTTATCGCGAAAATCCAATCGCCAAAACTCAGCGAAAGAGCGAGTTCTGACTCGGTCACTTAAAGTGGAGATCAGACGAATAGAGTCAGAAATGCGGGATCTGCAGGAAAGAGTACTTGAGGCGCAGAGGATTTTAGCGGATCCTTCCTCATATGTTCGAGAAAATCAGGAAAAATTGCAGACTATAGTGGCTGAAGAATGCCGTCTGAGGGCTTATTTAGGACAACGAGAGGATCGATGGCTGCAATTAAATAGTGAAATTGAGCATTTGTAATGTGTCGGACGTAATGTTTCTCTAAGAAACGCTGACTTCCGATGCAGAGGCTAAATAAGTTCATTATATTAACGTGAGGTAAGAAATTATGTTTGATAAAAGTAAAAAACCTATTAATCAGAAAGGTGAATCTCGAGCAAATTCGCCTGATGGTAAATTATTTAAGGCCGTTATTGGAGCCACCGTTAAAGTCGTCGGTCAGATCATCTCCGCTGAGGATATTCAAATTGATGGTAATGTCGAAGGTAGTATCAGCGCTGAGGAACACAAAGTTTTTGTCAGCGCTTGTGGGAATTTATTGGCAGACGTAAGGGCGCATGTGGTCATTATTGAAGGTACCGTAAAAGGAGACATAACTGGTTTGGAGAAGGTAGTGGTTTGTCAGAGTGGAAATGTTCTCGGAAATATTGATGCACCAAGGGTAACACTAGAAGACGGTGCAAAATTTAAGGGTAATATTGAAATGGACCCCTCGGTTCCGCCAATTTTTAATGCGAGGCCGGGTAAGTTAACCTCGAATGCAAGTGACGGTGATGAGGCAGTTGAATCCTCTTGAGAATTAGCTCATTTTTGGTTTGGCACGGTCACAAGATCTGTGACAATCGGTGGTTATAGATAACATGAATAAGGCGAGTAACATTTCATTTGGAGACCACTCATTACTCAACTCTTTAATATTTGAGGAGCTTTGGAGAGATCTGCCAAAAACTACCCCCCTGCGTGTGCTAAATTTAGGGAGCGCAGGGTCAGCAACCGTCAATTTTTTTGCAGATTATTGCGAGAGCCAAAAGTGTAACCTATTTTTTCCTGATCTTTACTCTGAGCCTTTCTTGAGTGGAACACAGCCTGATGTTTCGCCGTCTAAGCTGGAGGCACTGTTTTGTTCGATGCTAAATTTGAAGCCTGGAATTGCCCTCGACGTCTGTCTATTCTGGGATTTTTTTTATTTCCTGAGAAGGACATATGTGGAGGGTTTTATGATGGCCTTACGACCATTCCTTAAAACTTCGACTAAGGCTTATTGCATAGGGAGTATGAATATCGACAAGATGGCGACTTTTCACTATGGGATTTCAGATACTCAAAATTTGACACAGTCTCCGAGACAGATGCATAACATGCCACTATTTGGTCATTCAATGGGCGATTTAAGGGCACTGTTGAGTCCCTTTGCTATGAGCAAGGTCCGTTTAATGACAGATGGTCGTTCTGAATTCTTACTTGCCGACAAATCAGTAATAAAGGGATTTAGAGACGCCCCAATAATTTAGGCAATTTTTAAAAAAGTTAAACAATTAACCTTCGTTTTTTACTCTTCTATAATCGGGATGCGGAAACTTTATGTTGCTGTAAAAACTTAGGTGGTGAGAGCAATTTTTATTCGATACGGCTTGATATTTTAAACAACATAATTCAATTTTTTTACCCATTGGACTTTAAAACTTCTTAACTTCTACTTCTCGATATGAGTAATAAGAGCCTCAGCAGCATTCCATCCCGACAAAAAAGCGCCTTCTACCCTTGGTCCGGCGAAGGCATCGCCTGCGATCATGAGCGTTGGGTTATGCTGAATCAGCATAAAACGCTCTTTGTCGACACATCGAGGCTTGCTGTAGCGCCACCTGTGTATCGTATAATGTTTGACGGAGGCTCCAAGCCATGACTTTGAGAGATTAATAATCTTTTTTGCCACTTCATGTTGGTCCTCAGCGAAATGAGTTCCACTGAAGTCAGATGAGGCGTGAATTGTAACGGATGGAATTTTGGATACTCCTTTCTTCATGTTATCGCTAATCCAATCTATATCATCAATATCTGGAACCAACATCCCAGGGGCGGGAATTTTACTTGGTCCCCCTAGTAAGGCCATCATTGCAATGCATGGATCATAAGTCAGCTTTTGTAATCTGGTGCGCTGGTCTTGACTCAGTTTTGTGCCGCCTCTGTCAATAATTTCCAATGATTGCGGAACAGGCGCGGTAAGGAGAATATTTCTTGCGTGTATCAAACCGCCGTCTGTAAGCTCAACCTTCCATTGATCTTGCTGGACCATAACTTTCAGGACTTGTGTTGCAGTATTAATGTTTAACGAGCGTGCTAAGCTGTTTGCGAGCGCTCGCATATTTGGTATCCCCCGCCATCTCCCGTGATTTTCGGACCCCCCCGGATATCCTCTGAACCATAACTCTGCAGTTCCGTCAGCGACCCATCTATTTACTTGAGCTAAGAATCTTGGTTCTCGGGCCGTCATAAACTGAGCGCCATAATCAAAAAAAGCAGATTCAAATGAGCGGCTAGCAAGTCTTCCGCCAACCGATTGCCCTTTGTCTACAACTAGTACTTTATATCCTTTGCTGGCCAACTCTGTAGACGCGGAGAGACCGGCTAAACCGGCGCCAATAACCAGAATATCTACAGTTGGATAATATTTTTTCCCTTGAAAATTAATGTTTATTCTTTCCTGTTAAGTGGATGTCTCAGTCGAGCTTGATTTCTGCATCGCTGCGAACAGTATCGTATCTCTGGCCAGTTTTTTTTCCATTTCTTTCTCCATGAAAAAGGGAGGTTACAGATTTTACAAATTTTTTGTGGAAAGTTCCGCTTCTTCTGCATTATAAAATGGTCTCACTTTTTAGTTTTACGAGTTAATACCATTCATATTTAAGACGAGGATTTTTTTTAAAGTTGGAAAAGTTTTTCTGGTTTTTTGTCAAGCCGGTGAGATTGTGTCGCTAAGCTTGTAAGCCATAGCGTGTAGGGTTGTGTTTGATTAAAGATGATACGGATATTTTCGTCATTACGCTGTTCTCGAAATGCTCGTCTGAACGCAGGAGAATAATAAAGAGGTTTTCCCAAGTAAGCCTGCTCTTTCGATAGCGCATGTCTGAGTTCATTGAATTCATCACGGCTGTCAACCAGATTTGGGAGAATAACTAACGCTGGGCATGCTGGACGCTGTCTCTTTCCACGACCATTAAAAAGGTCGTGAAGACCGGAGATGTAATTACGCGTCGCATAGATGTCTGCGTCGCTCACTGAAGTGGGAATCAACATAATATCACAATGATGAAGAAATACACTATTGCTAGGTTGATGGCCGGCGGCTCCATCAAGCACAACAAAGCGTTTTTTAAAGTTATTTAACCGTTCTTTTTCAATATGTTTCAGAATATTTTCGTTATTCGGAGAGCCATCTTCGCAACGAAGGGAGGTGCCTTGTACTACCGAGAATCGTTGATCACAGAACCTCTGCAACGAACTACTGCTGGTTGCTTGTGGATCTAAATCAATTAATTTTACGCTAGCGTCCCTGTAGCGAGTGGCTAGTCCAAGAGCCATCAAAAGGGCTAGAGTGCTTTTACCCACGCCACCTTTTGAATTGCCAAAGATGACTGTTTTGGGCCTTGCTGTTGATCTGGGTGCTTGGCCTGGGATCATAGTTATTCATCGGTCCTTGCCTGAATTCAGAGGAATGATCAGGTTTCCAGTGTTTGGCCATCGTCCGACATAGTCGCACCTGCATTAAACGCCTCTAAACGACTGGAAACTACCGGCTGCCCTAGATCTTGATCCCAATCAGTAGTGATTTCTCCAACAAGTTTAGCGCCTTCTTCCGTTTGTAATGCGCCGTATTGAATCTTGCCTCTAATTCTACCCGACGCGCATACAGTGAGTTTTCCTGTAAGTGATAAAGTATCCTCTACAGTACCCTCGATAGTTGCAGTTTCACCTGAGATATCTCCTTGAACGACTCCCCCTACTCCAACAATAAGATGTTTAACGGAGACTTTTCCTACAATCTTGCCATCTATTCTCGCTGTTCCGTCTATTGCAAGCGACGCTCCCTCAAGATGAGTGGCAGGACCCACATAAAATTCGAATTCTTGGTCTGTGTCTGTCATTAACAACTCCTGTAAGTCTTGTGTAACAGTTTTCTAGGGGTGATTAACATCTCTAATTCTGCCGTTAAATCATATTAACATAACAAAGATTAGAAGTGCGGACTTATTGGGTTTGTTAAGCAATTGAAAATACATAACTATTTTACCTAATGGAAGTCTAAAGAAGGACTAGCCGAGTTTTGTAAGCAAAACACTATAATACTTTTATTATCTGTTGCTTGGAATAAAAATATTGGTGGTTTTGGTAAAGCGACTGTTGGGTGTAAATAGAATTCTTTTGCTAAACTGTGCACGGGGGATTTTACTGGAGTTCAATCTTCCTGCCCATTTATTAATTCACGCAATTTTCGGGTTAGGAGATCACTTGTTCGCTTTGGGTCTGCTTGACCCTTGGATCGCCTCATAATCTGTCCCATGAGGCCACCCAGCTTTTTCTTTCGATGTTGCGGTCCTGAGCTTATGAAGTCGTTTACCATTTTAGGATTGTCAGATATCACTGATGTCACTAATTCATTTAAAGCCTTGAGATCTGTTAGTTGTTTTAAATTTCGATCCCTTATTACAACGTCAGCAGTACCTTCGCCCTTCCACATAGCCTCAAAGACCTGTTTGGCGATTTTTCCAGAAATAGTGTGGTCGCAAACACGCCTAACAAGTACTCCTAAATCCTCTGCAGCAACAGGACTTTCCATAATTGGCAAGTTTGCGGTATTTAACCGACCCATCAGCTCCCCGAGCGTCCAATTTGCAGCTTGTTTTGAGTTTTTAGATTTGCCTGCAACGATTTCGAAATAATTTGATAATTCTTTGCTAGTAGAGAGAATATCAGCTTCAAATGCACTGATACCATACTCAGATACCAACCGAATCGACCTTTCGTCAGGTAATTCGGGTAATTTTTTTCGGATCTCTTGAACATGAGATTCAGTAATTTCAACTGGAAGTAAATCAGGGCACGGAAAGTATCGGTAGTCATTTGCCTCTTCTTTGCTTCGCATTGAATAGCCGGTCTTTGTTTCTCCATTGTATAGCCTAGTTTCTTGAATAACGGACCCTCCATCTTCTAATATTTCGATTTGTCTGTCGATTTCCAATGTTATTGCTTCTTTCATAAATTTAAATGAATTGAGGTTTTTTGTTTCGGTGCGTGTGCCCAGATGCTTCTCACCATTTGGCCGCACTGAAACATTTACATCAAAGCGAAGGGATCCTTCCGCCATATGTCCATCACAAATTCCTAGTGAAGTTACAAGACTGTGAATCTTTTTAGCAAAGATGACTGCTTCGGTTGCACTTGATAAATCAGGCTCTGTCACAATTTCAATCAGCGGAGTGCCGGCTCGATTGAGATCTATACCAGATAGCCCACTTCCAAAATTTCCTGAGTGCAATGATTTTCCGGCATCTTCTTCAAGATGGGCGTGATGAATTCTTATTTCCTTCTTGGTTCCGTCTCTCAAAACAATCGGTATTTTCCCTTTCCCAATAATTGGCCACTCTAATTGCGTTGTTTGATAGCCCTTGGGAAGATCAGGGTAAAAGTAATTTTTTCTTTCGAATATAGATATAGGTGGGATTTCTGCATTAATTGCAAGTCCGAGCATAATTGCATTATCGACTGCCTTAGAATTTAGTACTGGAAGCGTTCCCGGCATAGCCAGGTCAATAGCGCATGCCTGACTGTTTGGTTTGGCCCCAAATAATGTACTTGCACCAGAAAATATTTTTGTTACGGTTGAAAGTTGGACGTGAATTTCAAGGCCGATTACAGAATCCCAGCGCATCATGAAGGCTCTTTTGGTGCAGAGTTATGCCAATCTGTCTCTTTTTGTATACAGTGCGCAATATTCAGAATGCGTGCCTCTTGCAAATAATTACCGATTAGTTGAAGGCCTATGGGATTTCGATCAACAAAACCGCAAGGAATGGACATCCCAGGGAGGCCTGCTAAGTTTGTTGCGATGGTATATATGTCTTCCAAGTACATTTTTACTGGGTCATCACTTTTTTCGCCAAATTTGAATGCGGGTGCTGGGCATGTGGGGCTCGCGACAACGTCCACTTTGGAGAAAGCCTCTGTGAAGTCTTGTTTAATTAAATGTCGAACTTGTTGCGCTTTCTTGTAGTATGCATCATGGTACCCCGCCGAGAGACAGTAAGTACCGATCAATATCCTTCGCTGCACTTCTTCACCGAAACCTTCGGCTCGAGTGCGGCAGTACAAGTCTTCGAGGCTTTGTGGATTTTCGCATCGATGGCCAAACCTAATGCCGTCAAATCGAGCAAGGTTTGCCGATGCTTCTGCAGGTGCAATGACATAATAAGCGGGAACTGATAGTTTGGTATTCGGAAGGCTAATGTCAACTAGTATGGCTCCCAAGTCTGTCAACACTCTGAGCGCTTTAAAGACGGTTGCCTCAACAGAAGGGCTCAATGAATTGGAAAAATATTCTCTTGGAATACCGATTCTACAACCGGATATGGATCGATTAATTTCATCTCTATAATCTTTTTCCTGAAATTTTAGCGAAGTAGAGTCACGGTGGTCATAACTTGCCATGGTATTGAGCAATATGGCGCAGTCCTCGGCAGTTCTTGCGATTGGACCTCCTTGGTCCAAACTTGAGGCGAATGCGATCATACCCCACCTTGAAACAAGCCCATAAGTCGGTTTCAGACCAGTGACTCCGCAGAGTGCCGCAGGCTGGCGAATGGAACCACCTGTGTCTGTAGCGGTCGCTGCTGGTGTCATCCGAGCAGCAACGGCCGCCGCCGAACCTCCTGATGACCCTCCGGGAACTCTCGTAATATCCCAAGGATTTTTAACTGGCCCATAGAAACTAGTCTCATTGGAGGAGCCCATAGCAAACTCGTCCATGTTGGCCTTGCCAAGCATAACTGTTCCTGCTTGAGCCAAGTTTTCTACTACAGTTGCATCATAGGGGGGAACAAAATTGTGCAGCATTTTCGAACCGCAACTAGTCTTCACCCCGCGCGTACAAAAAATATCTTTGTGGACTAAGGGTATGCCACACAGTTCATTATCAATATTACCACTGAGCATCTCATCCGCTCTCTTCGCGCTCTCTAATGCTTGTTCTTCGGTTACAGTTATCAAAGCATTTAAAATGGGATTTAGCCTTTCAATTCGACCTAAGTAATGTCGAGTGAGCTCTAAAGATGAAAATTCACGTTTTTTTAATCCCAATATTTGCGATGCTATTGACATGTCATGCATGACAGAGACTCTGTTACTCAATTACTTTAGGGACCAAGTATAGATCGTTGCAGATGCCTTTACTCAACTTTTGAAAAGCTTTTTGATCATTTTTTTCTGTTATTTCATCTTTACGCAAAGTTTGAAAATCTTGTTGCGGATGGGCCATCGGTTCAATATTTTCGGTATCAGCTGCTTGCAACTGGTCAACTAATCTAAGGACATTTTCTAATCTCGATGTAACGTCACTTATCGTATGCTCATCAATTGTCAATCTTGACAATATTCCGAGTTGTGTGACGTCGTCTTTTTTTAACTTCATAAGTTTGGTTCGTTTGAATTCAATAATACTTGGAATTATAGCACATGTAGGGTTTCTAGTGGACGTGAAAATTGTTTCGATTGACTCTCAAAGGTAACCTTTTTATTTTCCAATCGATTAATAGAAACGGTAGTATAAATTGTTTAAAGAAGGAAAAAAACAATGTTTAACTCCACTATCGACTTGCGCTACAACTTCCTCGCTGTTATCTTCAGATTGCGTGTTGGAGCATGTTAGGTGATGCTGCACCTTGGTTTTGAATAAGGTTGAAAAACATGGTTTTTAAAAAAATAAGAGGTTTTTTTTCGAGCGATTTGTCCATTGATCTGGGAACTGCAAATACTTTAATTTATGTCCGTGAGAAAGGTATTGTGTTGAATGAGCCTTCGGTTGTAGCGATACGCCATCATTTAGGGCAGAAAATAGTTGAGGCTGTTGGTATTGATGCGAAGCGCATGTTGGGGAGGACGCCAGGCAATATTACGGCTATTCGACCTCTGAAAGATGGGGTGATCGCAGACTTTCAAGTCACAGAAAAAATGTTGCAACATTTTATAAAAAAGGTGCATTCAGCAGCTATTACCAAAAGCTTCTTGCCCCCAAGTCCCAGAGTTTTAATCTGTGTACCCTGTATGGCCACCGAAGTAGAAAAACGAGCAATTAAAGAATCAGCCTTTAGTGCTGGCGCCCGTGAAGTCTTCCTTATCGAGGAGCCAATGGCAGCCGCCATCGGTGCAGGGCTTCCTGTCGAGGATGCCGTTGGTTCAATGGTTGTAGATATTGGTGGTGGCACAACAGAAATTGCAATACTTTCTTTGAATGGAGTGGTGTTTTCCGATTCTGTTAGGATTGGGGGTGATCGGTTTGATGAATCCATAGTGAATTTTGTTCGGCGTAAATACGGAAGTGTGATTGGGGACAGCACCGCAGAGCGTGTTAAAATCGAGGTGGGCACGGCTTTTTCTTCTGATGAGGGAAGAGAAATTGACGTTAGGGGAAGAAATCTAGCCGAGGGAGTGCCCCGCAGCTTTACGCTCTCTAGTAAAGAGGTTCTAGAGTCACTGCAGGAGCCTTTGTCAGGTATTGTAACTGCCGTCAAGCGCGTTCTTGAGCAGTCGCCCCCTGAATTAGCATCAGACATTGCTGACACAGGTATTGTGTTGACAGGAGGAGGTTCGTTGCTGCGAGATTTAGACCGCTTACTGAGTTCTGAGACTGGGCTGCCCGTCATCCTCGCTGAGGATCCTCTGACTTGCGTTGCTCGGGGCGGTGGAGAGGCATTGGATCTCATGAGCACTCATAGACTTGAATCTCTCACGCATGACATTTAGTGTAATTTTTTTGATTGTATTCGATTGAACTCGCTTTTTTCGGGGATTTTAGGTAGGTAAGACGCATTGTACTCACCCTTTCTTCGCCAAATCCTAATCCTAGCTTTGCTTGCTACAGGCTTGATGATAATTGATCGCTCTACTGAATGGTTTAAGCCTGCAAGGGTTGTAATCGATCAACTTATGAGACCATTATACTGGATCACCAATATCCCAGATAATGTATTGAAGTGGGGTGAAGATAACTTCGTCGGCAAGTCGGAGCTTGTTAAAAAGAATGAGCAACTTAAACAAGAAATATTAATTTATCGAGGTAGGCTTCAAAGACTATCCGAATTGGCAACTGAAAATCTTCGATTAATGCAATTGTTAAATGCCTCCGAGCTTTTGTTCGATCGAATTCTTGTGACTAAAGTTATCAGTGTCTCGCCGACCACACAACGACATACAATCACTATTGATAAAGGGACAAAAAATGGGGCTTATGTTGGTCAGCCAGTACTCGATTCAGAGGGATTGATGGGGCAATTAATTAGGGTTCACGCTAACCATAGCGTAGCACTTCTGATTACCGATTCTAGTCATGCTCTTCCTGTTAAAGTTCTGCGAAATGGTGTTCGCTCGATCGCGGAGGGCAGATCAGATTTCGGGCGTTTGACCCTTCGTTACGTGTCGCCAACCGCCGATATAAAACTAGGAGATCAGCTTCTTAGTTCTGGGTTGGGAGGACGTTATCCAGCCGGCTATCCGGTAGGAAAAGTTGTTGGGATTCAGGATATAACCGGATCGGTTTTTATGTCAGTCGAAGTGGAGCCATCTGCACTATTAGATCGCAGTTCACATTTGCTTCTAGTATTCACATCGGATCATAGCGATCCATTGAAGAACAAGCTATGAGCAATGTTCCGCCAAAGTTCGATTTAGCGTTTTGTTTTTCAATCGCCATTCTATTGCAATTAGTGCCACTGCCAATTGATATGATGGAATATAGACCAAATTTTATTTTGTTAATGGTTGTAATGGTAACGCTCCATCATCCGGAGCGTCACGATCTAAAGACATATGCAGTCGCTGGACTACTAGCTGACGCAGTTAACGGTACCAGCTTTGGACATTTTATGTTGGTATATGTTCTTTGCGGTGGGGTAGTAAGCTTATTGAGCCGATGGACATCCTATTTTGCTTCGTTCTATCGGGTTTGTGTTGTCTTCTCCCTGAGTCTTCTCGGGTCTATGTTGCAAGGAGTTATTGCGAAAATGCAAGGGTTATCAACTCCAATAGAATTTATGCCTACACTGGCATTAATATCAGTATTATTTTTTCCAATAATAGATCGTTTGGTTTTAAGACGAGACATTTGAAATATGGAATTGGACTTCGATTTAATATTGGCATCCTCCTCGCCGAGAAGAAAAGATATTCTGCACCAGATGGGCGTCCGGTATTGCGCGGAGCCAGCTGATATCAATGAAGATCGGATCGCTTGTGAAAAACCGATTGATTATGTCTCCCGTCTAGCGAGTGAAAAAGCGATCTGCATACAAAAATTAACAAAATCTGTAAAGCCTGTACTTGGAGCTGACACTATTGTCGTTCTCGGGGGAAAGATTTTTGGGAAGCCAAAAGATTTAGACGGCGCACAGAAAACTCTGATGAGTCTGTCCGGTAAACTTCATGAAGTTATCACAGCTGTCTCTATCACTGATGGCCATAATTTAATGCAGGGCTTGTCAGTTTCTGAGGTGATTTTTGATGTAATAACATTGCGTGATTGCAAGAAGTATTGTGATTCGGGGGAACCTCTCGGTAAAGCAGGGGCGTATGCGATTCAGGGTAAAGGCGCGTTTTTTGTTAAAAAGATTGTAGGTAGCTATAGCGGCATAGTGGGTCTACCGATAGATGTAACTTATAAGTTATTGCAATTATATGAGGTGCCACTGTCTTGGGAGGTCAATAATTCAGGCGCAGTTTGAAGTGATGTAATAAATGGTGTGTTTTCCTATAGATATTGGACTTTATTTTTCTGCTTTGGAACAACTTGTTGTTATTTAGTATGATTTTTATGGTGGTCTCTGAAAGATTTGATTGGGAGTTTAAACCTAGTAAAAAGATATTTTTTCGCGTTTTACTCATAATAGAGTACTTGGGTCGGCGCTCAACTGGTGAAATATTAAGTTTTAATAGCGTCGTTATATGTGTGTTTTAAAAAAGCAGTTTGCGCTCTTTTTGGTGTGTTTAGCCTTGGAAAGCAAATGATTTTTGTCAAGAAAAAAATCGGATCAGTGACTAATATAATGCTTATAGTTTTGGCATTTTTAGTTATGTTTTTTTTAGTTTTTATACTTTATATCCGTGAACTAGTTTTGAATATCGATCAACATCGCGCTTCATTAGAAGCGTTTTTAATGGACCGAACCGGGGTTCGTCTTCGCTTGGGCCCAGTATCGGCTAAGTGGACCGGGCTCGTACCCATAATTGAGGTAGAAAGTGTATTTATTGGCGAGATTAATGCTCCAGCATTAATTTTTACTCAGTGGCGTGCCGATATCGATCCCGTTAAAAGTATCCAGCATAGGTCACTTATTTGGAGAGAATTTTCAATAAATCAGATAGATATTTCGCTCGAGGAGGATAAACAGGGGTTTTGGCAATTAAACGAATTGTCCGCAGGTGGGAGTGATAACTTACGGATGATACTAGAACCACTGGCTTACAGTAAGTCAATTAGCATAGGCCATCTTAATGTTGACTTAAATTTTTATTCCGGCGACACATCTCGATTTAGAGGAAACAAGCTTAAATTGGAAAATGACTTGGATTTTCATCGTCTGGAATTCTCCTTGGTTTCGAAACAAAAAGAGGCTTCGGCATATATATTTATTGAGGGCTTTGGTGATCCTTTAAGCTCAAACAGTTTTTCGGCAGAAGGATATTTGAGTGCACACAAATTTGAGATGAGCGCACTTTTAGCTCATGCCACAAAAAGATTAGTCCCTGGATTTACTACTGTTGATGCTCAAAATAAAATTATGGTTGACGGAGAAATCTGGTTTGAAATGAGACTTGGTGGTAACACCGATTTTCGGGGACATATCAATACTAGTAGTGTGATCAACAATAAAAAAAATACAACTAGTCTGCGGGGGTTTAAAACTAATTTGACTGGTTGGTATTTTCCCGGAGAAGATTGGGGAATTCGTTTGCAAGATTTGGAAATAAGTGTTCCAAGCAAGGAATTAGAGCCGCTTAATCTTCTTTTTAAGAAGAACATGGGCGCCCGATGGCAAGATTTTCGTTTTTTCTTGGATGGCGCGAAGTTGGACCCTCTTCTATCTTTTTTTGAAAGCTCTTTTGAAAATAAAACACCTCTGAGTGCATTGCTCAATCGGTTAGAGCCCGAAGGAGAAATCACGGCACTAATGGCCGGAAAAGATTCTGGAAAGATATTCGCGGATGCTACCTTTAAAGAATTTAGTAGCTCATCCTTCAGCGGCATACCTGGTATCCAAGGTTTAGATGCTAGGTTGTCAATACGCGGAAAAGATGCTGTGCTTCGCATCGCTGAGACTGATGGATTTTTAATTGACTTTCCAAATATCTTTGCCGATCCATTTCCGGTACTTTCGTTGCAGGGTAATGTGTTTAGCTCATGGGATCCGGCTGTTGGTGCTTTCGTCATGAGTAGCGACTTATTAGGTGCAAAAGTGGATGCGGGACATATTAATTTGCAGTTTTCGACACGATCAGAAATTCCAGACGGTAATGCCTTGCCGGACGTGCATATTGTTATCGATGGACGTGATATTGATACGCGATATTGGAAAAAGTATTTACCAGAAAAAGTATCCCCGTCGCTAAAAAAATGGCTTGAGAGGTCCATTTTAGACACCACTTTGAAGGAATTTACTTATGCTTTAAGCATAGCAAACTCAGACTACTCTGAAAATAATCGTACAAATCAGATTTTTTTACGTTTAGACGATACCAACTTCAAGTTCCACCCTAATTGGTCGGTCGCGACTAAAGCTCGCGGGTTGGTTTTGATTGACGACAATGACGTATTTGCTTCCATCGAGCATGCAAACATCGGTGGTACGACCATAACTAATGCACAAATTGAATTTAGGGGAGATGATGACACGCTGACTCCTCAACTTGACGTTGACTTGCATGTTAATTCGAGCACGGCGGCCGCTATTGAGGTTATTGGAGGGTCTCCTCTAAAACGATTTATGGGTAACACATCAGATTGGCATTATGGGGGTAGACAAAAAAGTAGAATTCAATTAAGACTGCCGATATCAGGCGAGAAATCCTCATCTCTGCAAGACAAATCATCATACAAAGTGCATACGTCATTTTATGATGGAGTCTTGGCCATTCCTAATAGTTCTATAGAGATCACCGAAATAAATGGTGATTTATTTTATAAATCTGATTATGGTTTTTCGGGCGACAACCTTAGTGGAACTTTTTGGGGTGAGCGACTCAATGCGGCGGTCTCGTCGGATCTGGAGAATCAAAAAGTTAAATTCGAAGGTTTCATTCAACCGAAAAAAATTTCTCAATTAATACCCTTCGCTTGGGAAGAACTAATGCATGGCAAAATTAAAGCGGAAGGAGTTTTGACGATACCGCGAAGAGATGGACAGTCAGGAACAAAATTCCGCCTAAGTAGTAATTTAGATGGGGTGGCCATTATGTTGCCCGAACCAATTGGAAAAACTAAATCGCAACTGTCAAACTTAGAAATATTAGTAGATATTGATCATGGTATTGAGGAACTCCGCGGGTCTTTGGGAGAAGAAGGTTCCTTAGAAGCAAAATTTATTGACGGCGTTTTTGATTCAGGAGTATTTAGTTATGGACGAGCTGTTGAACCTCCATCATCAGGAACGATGCTATTCTCTGGATACCTTCCGAATATTTCAATAGAAAGTTGGACGCCCCTAGCAGATTTATTACAAAAACCGAATTTTAAGTCGGAGACTTGGCAATCTTTATTTGACTTAAAATTTGACTCGGCCTCTCTGGCAGGCGTGACCTTTTCTGATGTTCATGCAAGGGCAAAACGGGGTAATCAAAGCCTGGACATTAGCTTTGATAGTGCGTGGGCCTCAGGATATTTGAGCATCCCAGATGCCAAAGACCGCTTTCCTAAATTGTTTTTGGACAATTTAGACTTTGGAAAGGAGCTTTTGAAAGGAGGATTTTCAAAAGGACGCCCTGATCCCAAAGATTTCCCCAATTTGGATGTCAAAATAGATCATTTGATGGTGTCCAATGCAGATTTAGGCCAGCTTGAATTTCAGTTGCGCTCTGAAGTTTCCGGTGCTGCATTTGCGGCAATAAAGGGCAATCTTTTGGGATTGGAATTTGGTGCAGATAATACGCTTCCGCCCCTAGATTTTTTTTGGGGGCATGATTTAAGCGGACATTTTAGCCGTTTGATAGGACCTGCTTCGATATCAGATGTTGGAAATATCTTTGGAAAAATTCAGTTTCCACGCATCGCATCCAGCCAGTCTGGGAGATTAACTTTTAATTTAAACTGGCCGACGGAGCCCTGGAATTTTTCTCGAAAAAATATCGCAGGTGATTTTAAATTTTCGTTATCGGATGGAACCTTGTACAGGTCAAATGATGGAGCAGACGCAGCACTTAAAATGATTAGTTTAATGAATTTTGCAAACTGGCTGCGTCGATTGCAACTTGATTTTTCTGATGTAGTTGGCCAAGACCTAGCATATGATAACATGAGCGGATTGTTTGTTTTTGAAAATGGTATTGCCCGATTGGATACCCCATTAAAAATGGAAATGCCCTCAGGACGAATGGCGATGACGGGAAACTTCGATTTGTTGGAAGAAAAAATTGATGGACGCCTAGTTGCAACTTTACCGGTGGCACCGAATTTACCTTGGGTTGGAGCACTTGTAGGTGGATTGCCCGCTGCGCTTGGAGTTTATGTTACCGGAAAGTTAGTTGAAACACAGGTTGATCGATTATCAAGTATAAGTTACTCGCTGACGGGTCCTTGGGATAACATTGATGTGCAAGTTGATCGTATTTTTGCTTCAGGATTAGCTGGAGATGATCATGCTCACCCACTTCTGTCTCCTAAGAGTGAATAGAGGATTCAACAACAAGATGGGTTATGTATTCGAATAATTTTTTTTTGGCTTTAGGTTTATTACATTCGTTTCTTGTTCGAAAAACCGCTCTTTGTAAATTTTTCAGTTTTTGTCGGTCTGTATTGGGATATTGAGTAACAAATTCCTCCAACGCATTGATATCGCCCAACAATAACTTTTTTTGCCATGAATATACTTCATTCAGCTTATAATTAGGGCGCCCATGTGCGGATGAAATTCGCTTTATTATTCGAAGGACATCCGAGTCTTCCATATCACGCAGTTGTTTTCCCAAAAAACTAATCTGACGACGCTTTGCCTCGTCAGACGACATCTTTTTCGCTAATTGTATAGAGACGTAAATATGGTCCGGTAAATTAATTTTTTTGAGAGTCCCGTCAGTGAGAGAAATAAGTGTCTTGCCTAGATCTCTCAGGCGCCGCATCTCATTTTTAACGCTTGTTTTACTTGGCTTTTCTAGCAATTTTGTTTCGTTACCCGTGAAAAATACGATATTTTAAGATTTTCTTAATTATCTTCTCCAAATTTATCCGCTATTAACCGCTGTATTTCTACAGCAACTATTTCCTCATCACTGCCATCGAACTCAAATGTTAAAGCGGTACCACAAGGCGCTTCTAACATTAACAGTGAGATGATGCTTTTTACGTCTGCTGATTTACAATCTTTATAAACTTGCGCTTTGCTACTATAGCGAGATGCTAAGCGAGCTAACTTGGTTGCTGCGCGAGCATGCAGGCCCAGTTTATTTTCAATTGTTAGCTCGTACTTAATCACTTTACCGATGTCTCTGGTATCGAAAGTTCTTTATGATTAATTTGTGTATTTGGGTAAATTACCGAAAAATGCTCATATAATTTAGACGAAATGTAAACTGATCGATGCTGGCCTCCCGTGCAACCAATTGCGATTGTAAGGTAACTTCGATGATTGGCTTCAAATTTACAAATCCAACTATCTAAAAAGTTTGTAATATCTGAGAGCATCTCGATGACCTCTGGTTGTGTCTGAAGAAAAGCGACTACGTCATGGTCAAGACCCGTTTTTCTGCGTAGTGAAGTCTTCCAATAAGGATTTGGTAAGCATCTGATATCGAAAACGAAGTCTGCATTGATGGGAAGCCCTCGCTTGTAGCCAAAAGACTCAAACAGAATTGTAATGTTATTTTCGTTTTTTGGTAAAATGCAATTCTTAATTAGTTTTCGAAGTTGATGAAGCGCTAAGCCGGTGGTATCCACCTTATAATCTGTGATGGTTTCTATTGGAGCAAGTAATAGCTCCTCCTTATTGATCGCCTCAATTAAGCCAAGAGAATTTGTAGTTAAAGGATGCTTGCGCCGTGTTTCACTGAAGCGGCGCATTAAATCACCGTGTCGTGCCGTTAAAAAAATTACTTTTATATCTATTCCCGATGCTTTTATTTCTTGAAGAATTCTTGGAATTGAATTGTGATCAAGAACTGGATTTCGTGCATCAATACCGATCGCTAATTTATCCAAAAAAGGTAAGCCGTTTTCTCTCATTTCACGAATTAGTGTTGGCAGTAAAATTGCGGGAAGATTATCTATGCAAATAAAACCGACATCTTCTAAAATATTAAGTGCAGTTGTCTTTCCTGACCCCGAGTACCCGCTAACAACTACAACGCGCACATTTAACCTGTTTGATCAAGCAAAATAGCGGTATCAAACAATTGGCGATTATTATTACATTCGCGCAGCTGTCGCCGAGATGACTCTTTGTGGAACATTTGTGCAATTTTGGAGAGTGTCTCAAGGTGTTCGCCATTTTTTTCGTGCGGGACAACCAATGCAAAGATTAAATCCACTGGTTGCTCGTCAAAGGCATCAAAGTCAATTGAAAAATTTAGTTTAATTAGGCATCCATGTACTTCTTTTAGTCCCATGACTTTGCAATGAGGGATCGCGACACCCTTTCCAATTCCGGTGCTTCCAAGTCTCTCTCGAGCTAACATGCTTCGAAAAAGTGCAAAAGCTTGCTCTTGATCTGCTCCGAGTTTTTTTGTAATAAATTGAGCTATATTTTCAAGAACCTTTTTCTTGCTGTAACCATTGAGATCGCACATTGCAAGTTCCGGAATCAATACATCTGAAATTTTCATAATGTCAGTTATCGTCCCCGAGTTTTCTCTTTGTGTTTAATTACTTGCCTATCAAGCTTGTCCGCAAGCGCATCAATAGCCGCATAAAGATCTTGGTGTTCAGAGTTCGCAAAAAGATCTGCTCCTACCACATAGACCGTCGCTTCCGCTTTTTGTACAAGCTTATCAACGGTTAAACTCACGACGATACTCTTTATTTGCTCATAGTGACGTTCAAGTTTAGAAAATTTCGCCATGACGTAATCTCTGAGCGGATCTGTTACTGTTAAATGATGGCCACTAATTGTTACTCGCATATATTGATCCTCCTACATCGCATTTTCGAAGCGCTTTCTTTGACTGGATGATGCGATTCCCATGCTTTCTCGATATTTTGCAACGGTTCGACGAGCCACTTGGATGCCTTGGTCTTCTAAAAGTGAAGTTAACTTACTGTCGCTTAAGGGCTTAGCAGCTGGTTCTGCACTAATTATAGCCTTTAAGATCGCGCAAACCGCAGTTGACGAACACTCACCACCGCCAGCAGTTCCAACATGACTAGAGAAGAAGTATTTGAGTTCAAATACGCCTTGCGGAGTCGCTAAATATTTCGTAGTTGTGACCCTTGAAATCGTTGATTCATGGAGATCTAGGCGATTAGCAATATCGGCAAGAACCATTGGCCGCATCGCCACTGGCCCTTGATTTAGGAAATTCTGTTGTAGCTCAACAATAGTTTTTGTAACCCTCATTAGGGTTTCATTTCGACTTTCAACGCTTCGAAGAAACCAGCGCGCCTCTGCAAGGTTATCCTTAAGGTATTGATTTTCGTTACTGTGATCTGATCGTTTGATTAATTGACTATAGGAATCATTAATCCTAAGTTTTGGCATATTGGCATCATTCAATCTAACTCGCCAACGCCCGTCAAATTTTTCAACAAAAACATCAGGCACAATGTAGTCAATGTTTTGTGAGGATAACGCGTCTCCCGGGCGAGGATTGAGACTTTTTATTAGCAGCATTGCACCTGAAATTTCGTCCCGAGAACAGCCAACTTTTTTCGCAAGTCGTGTTTGATCGGTAGAGGCGATTTCTTTCAAAAATTTGGTAATTAATAGTTTTGCTTGAATAAGAAAAGGAATATTTTCGGGGAGTTGGTTAATCTGAATGAGCAGACACTCTCGTATGTCCCTTGCAAAGACACCCGCCGGATCGAATTGCTGAAGCCTGTGGAGGACAGCGATGATTTCGTCTGATTGAAGAATTTCCTCCCCCTCAACATATCGTAAGTGTTCCGTGATACTAAAAACGTCCTCGATCAGTAATCCATTTTCGTCGATTGAGTCAATCAAAGTGGCAGCGATCTGTCGGTCAACATCAGAGAAAGGGGTGAGGTTTAGTTGCCAATGAAGGTGATCTCTGAGTGATTCGGTTACTTGGTACACTTGTTCGAGGTCAACCTCACCACCACCTGCAGTTCCAGAGGAATTATTATAAACGTCGTCCCAATTTGCATCTACCGGAAGTTCAGTAGAGAGGTCTTCTTCCCATTGATGATCTGGCGTATCTTGGGTAGAAGATGCAAGTAAATTGTTTGCCTCGTCTTCGGAAAGATTTTGATCTAGAGTTGTTTCGACATTATCAGCGTCGGCTTGACCAATTTCGTTAAGTTTATCTGCTGACTGATTATCTGATATGTCGGTTACTCTATCTTCCTCTTCTTCTAATTCCAAGAGAGGATTGTTGTACAGCTGCTCAATCACTTCTTGACGTAGCTCTAAAGTTGAGAGCTGAAGGAGACGAATTGCCTGCTGGAGTTGAGGCGTCATCGTAAGTTGCTGACTGATTTTTAATTGTAAGCCGGGTCTCATTATTTGAAAAGCCGCTTGGTTGCAACATGTACAAGTTTAGTACTTGAGAGCTTCTCGTGGCAATGATCAATTTTAGTGGCGACCCAATTCATAAACTAAAGTGTTCTCCGAGATAAGTTTGGCGTACTTTTTCGTCTTTAGAAACTTGGTCCGGTGATCCGTGAGCAATTACGCGTCCTTCTCCCATAATAAAAGCATTTTGGCAGATATCTAATGTCTCTCTTACATTGTGATCTGTTATTAGAACACCGATACCACGTCGACTTAAATAGCGAATGATATTTTTTATATCATTCATAGAAATTGGATCTACGCCTGCAAAAGGTTCATCTAGCAATATAAATTGAGGTTGTGTTGCGAGTGCCCGCGCTATTTCTACCCTACGGCGCTCCCCACCGGACAGACTGCCGCCTAGACTGTTTTGCAGATGCGTAATGTTTAACTCTTCCATAAGTTCTTCGAGTCGTTGCTTTCGCTCCTGCTTTGTTAGACCGATTACTGTCTCCAAAATTGCCAAAATATTGTTTTGTACACTTAATTTCCTGAAAATCGATGGTTCTTGAGGAAGATAACCGAGACCTTTTCTTGCGCGACCATGCACAGGTAGGTTTCCAATGTCAGAACCATCAATTGTTATACGGCCGCGGTCTTGCTCGATTAGGCCTATAATCATATAAAAGCAAGTTGTTTTTCCAGCCCCATTTGGGCCAAGTAGGCCCACTATTTCTCCTTGATTCAACCAAAGTGACACATCCTGCACTACAGGTTTCCGTGCATAAGACTTCGCAAGGTTGCGCGCTTCTAAACATTTCATGGTAATAGATTCTGCGTTTTTACGCTTTTGGGAGGAATAAAAAGTCTAATACGTTTCTTACTGTTCTCCGCTCCTCCAGCCTTCCATATCTCATTTTTTAGGTCATAGCTTATGGAATCTCCTGTTATTAAAGTTCCATAGCTCGAAAGGGAGGCATTTTTCTTCAGATTGATCTGTTGTTCTTGCAATAAATATTCGACATCATCTGCGGTTCCAATTAAGTCAGGAGTTTGAGATGTGATATCTAATTGTTTGAAACTGGCTGGCGATCCGGCACAGTGAATTTTTGAAATTTGTTCTGCATTCTCTGTAATTGTTACAAGATCGGCTTTAATCGATAAGTTGCCTTGTGTTATGAGCACATTTCCTTTGTATATTGTAATCCCGGTTTTTTCGTTACGTTCAGCCAAGTCAGATTCGATGCTTATTGGTAATAGAGCTTGAGCCTTAATCCCACCACTGACTAAAATAAGATATATGATAAGCGGGCTGAAAAAACTATTGAAAGGTTTCATAGTGCGCTTGAATGTTTTTCTTGAATTGGTAATTACCAGATAATGGTTTTGCCGTGATGCCAACTCCGGTTAGCTTAGTGTTGTGAGATTTTAGTGAAAAGAATGCGTCGTTCTCTATTTGTCCTGAGTCGAACGTGTAGGTTAAATTCTCAGTGGAAAGAGTGGAGATTTCGTTTCCCAAGGTTGATTTAATTTTGACGTTGCCAGTCATAAAAATTTTATTCGTTTCTCTATCAAGTAAGGCGCTCTTTGCAATTAAACGCACAGAATTCTTGGAACCACCTGCGACAAGCACTGGTTTTTCAAAAAGCGCAACGCCTTTTTTATAAAATAGTTCAATTTTTGGAGTGACTAGTAACAAATTCCTTTGGCCATCAGTCCCAAAGATGCTTGTTCTGGCTTGTCCCATATAACTATCTGCTATTAAGTTTCTATCGGTGTTTATATGTTTTTTTTCCAGAAATGATTCTGGCGGCGAGTCCCAGATTAACAAGAATCCTGTAATCATTATTATTGCAGAGCTAATTATAAAAAACTGCTTTATCATGTATATTGGGCCAGAATGCTTTGATATTTGCCTTGAGAAGCTAACAAGAGCTCGGCTACTTCTCGCACCGCGCCATTTCCGCCACTCGCTTTGGTGCACCATGCAGCAACTTGATGTATCCTAAAATTAGCATTTGCGACGCAAATGCCTAGACCAACGCGACTAATGGCGCTTAGGTCAGGAAAATCATCGCCGATAAAACAAATTTGATTAAGTGTAAGTGAGTATTTTTGACAAATACTTTCAACATCTTTTAGTTTATTTTTACTACCTTGTACGACTGGAGCTATATCCAATTCATCCGCACGGCGAAGAACTAGCTCTGACGTTCTGCCGGTGACAATTCCAACCATAATATTTGAGGCGTTGAGTAATTTTATGCCGAGACCATCTTTGATATCGAAGGCCTTCAATTCTTCTCCTGTGTTTCCATAATATAACTTGCCATCGGTAAGCACGCCATCAACGTCCAACAATAGCAGCTTTACACGTTCCGCGGCTTCAACTATTTTTGATGGCACTCCGGCAAGAATTTGAGAAGACGGGCTCATATTACGCCCGCTCTAACAAGATCATGCATATGCAAAATTCCGCAGAGGCAATTTGATTCATTCGTTATTAATAAAGTTGTAATTGACAAGTCTTCCATTATATTCAAAGCCTCTGCGGCGAGAATATCGCCGGAAATAGTTTTTGGATTCGTCGACATTACATCTTTAACCAAGGTGCTACCAATGTTCAATCCTTGCGATATCATTCTCCTCAAATCGCCATCTGTAAAAATTCCCACCAAGCGTTCAGAAATATTGAAGATTGCTGTCACACCGAAACCCTTTGCAGTCATCTCTAGCAGAGCTGTTTGCACGTAATCATCGCAATAGACTCGGGGCACTGAGGTATTTTCATGCATTAAGTCTCTCGCTCTTAGAAGAAGTTTTCGTCCGAGCGCCCCACCGGGATGAGACATCGCAAAATCATATTCGCTAAAACCACGTGTTTCTAAAAGTGATATCGCTAGCGCATCACCAAGAACGAGACAAGTGGTCGTGCTCGTTGTGGGAGCTAAATTCATCGGGCATGCTTCACGCGCTACTTGGATACAAAGGTTTGTGGCTGCGGCTTTTGCAATTTCCGATTTAGCATTCCCCGTCATGCTGATGAGCGGGACACTAAGTCGTTTTACTCTCGGGAGAATTGTGAGAATCTCCGATGTAGAGCCTGAGTTGGAGATAGCGAGAACGACATCTTCTGATGTGATCATTCCTAAATCTCCGTGACTTGCTTCGGCCGGATGCAGGAAAAAAGCAGGTGTTCCTGTGCTGGCAAGTGTTGAAGCAATCTTATTAGCTATGTGCCCTGATTTACCTATGCCAGTGACTGCTACTCGACCTTTACATTTGAGGATAATGTTGCATGCCGACTCAAAATGTTGATCAATCTTTGCTTTTAATTGAGTTATAGCTTCGGCAGCCAAATCAATAGTTCGCATAGCAGATTTAGATATCTTTTTCGATCTCATCGTAATAATTTTCGGGCCTCAATTTAATAGAAGAGTGAAAGTTTTTTGCGAGGCGTATTGATCAATTTCCCATTTATGTGGATACATTACCTTAGAAAATTTAGAGAAGTCCACAAGATTCCATAGTAAAAAACATAACCGGTAAGGAATATAGCGCCAACCCGCCTTGATATTTTTCCGGAGCCATCAGTGTTCGTGTCTTTAAATATTGCTTGAGCTACACAAATAACGAGAAGAACAGTCATTACCGTCATGCTCAGATAATCTCGTAACATAACATTTGGGCTTAAATAAATCGGGGATATCGCGCCGGCAGCGCTCATTACGAGTAGTAAATTAAAAAGATTAGAGCCAAAAACATTACCAACGGCAATATCATGATGACCTTTAAGTGCACTTACGATCGAAGCGGCTAGCTCCGGAAGACTAGTACCCAGTGCTATGATTGTCAATCCAATTATTAATTCACTAATACCCAAGTATAGGGCTATTTCACGTGCTCCCCAAACTGTAATTTTGGCACTTACAAGAAGAACCGCTAAGCCGCTTAAGAACCAAAAAATTGTGGTTTTAGTATCAATTTCGGCTTGGTCTGTTTCAATTTCCGAGACAGCTGCGTCATTTCCTCCCTTATATTTTACTATAGTTATCAGTAGAGGAATCGTAAGCATTGCGAGGAAAATACTCTCCAATCGTCCTAGCATTCCGTCATAGAGGCAAAGACCTGCAATTAAAGTCACTATCACAAGCACCGGGCTCTCCTCACGCAAAAGATGTTTTTTAACAGGAAGTGGGGCGATGAGTGCAGTTACGCCTAAAACTAGCCCGATATTGGCCAAATTTGAGCCTATGGCGTTACCAACAGCCAATTCTCCGGCACCATCTAGCGCTGCATTGATGGAAACAATAATCTCCGGCGCGGATGTGCCAACAGAAACAACTGTCAGTCCAACGACCATTGGAGATATTCCAAGTTTTCTCGCTGTCGCTGCACTACCTAAGACAAATTTGTCGGCTCCCAGAACTAATCCGACAATGCCAATGATTAATGTCGCTAAGGCCATAAGTAAAGTGGTCATGAAGGCTCCGAACACCGCAACTAGTTTTTTTATATACTATGAAATGGTATAGTGATTTTAAGGTAATGTCATGTTGCCGTAGT
>PCCK01000090.1 GCA_002731695.1 Porticoccaceae bacterium | reverse complement strand
CTGAGATTAACCAGCAAAACTAGCCAGAAAACATAAGTTAGCAGTATTAAATTGAAGAAAAGTGCGAGCAAGACTGCGACTTTTATGTTAAGTGGAAATAGTGGTCGTTAAACAGCCCCAACCCCTCTAATCCTTTTTATGTAAGGATTATTTTTAAGGGACCATCCCAGGTCCCTTTTTTTTTCGCGTTAGCTTTTCTTTTAACATAAGCGTTATACGCGCGCGGTAGAGTAATTGCGGATACAATTCAATACTATGACTTATGGGGCACTAGCATAAGTGATACTGCGAACTCAAAAGATGCACTTGGAGCAAACTCAACACCTGATGATAAATGTTCCGAAAGGTTTTTACCGTTTATACGCCGCACCTCATTCTTTATATTCGGGTCGCGCTCGCGCGTATCTTATAAAGCGTAATATTCCCTTTGAAGAGTTCTCCATTGGACATGAGAGCTTCTTAAACGAAGTTCTTACCAAAAGCAAACTATTTACTATTCCGGTACTAGTCACGCCTGCTGGCGATGTGATCCGTGATGGTGGAGCCATTGTTGACCATTTTGAGGGGATGTCGGGTAACTTGTGTAGTCCTAAGGGTTGTCGACAAAATATCATTAGTTTGCTCTTTGAGCTGGTCGGGTGTGAGGGATTGCGTAGACCCGCCATGCATTTTCGTTGGAATTTCCCTGAAGAAAATCAAGAGTTTTTGCGCTACCATTTTCTTCATACTCTGCCGGATAACGACGATCGTGAGCTTAAAACGGCGAGGGTGATGAACCGCTTAGGCAAGTTTACCGTCCTGCGCGGCGTTACTGAGGAAAATCAAAAGCTAGTTGAAAATTTGTATTTTGAGTTTATAGAGGCTTTAGATGAACATTTCAAATATACCCCCTACCTTCTGGGAGCCTGCCCGAGCCGGGGAGACTTTGGTCTCATATCTCCTCTATATGGGCACTTGGGACGAGACCCTTATCCTTCCCGCCTCATGGTTGCGCGCGCTCCGCGGGTGTCTCGGTGGGTAGAGCGAATGAACCGACCCAATCAAGACGCCGCTGAATATTTCGGTATGAAGACGGATTTTCTAGACGATGATATTGTTCCAAAAACATTGCTCATAACTTTAAAAATTCTATCGCAAGACTTTATTCCCGAGACACGGGCTTCGGTCCAGTTCTTGAATAAGTGGCTCTCGACTCATCAGCCCAAATCAGGAGAACCTGCAAGTAGTGACCAAGCATCTTTGCCTGGTATGACCAAATTTTCAGTTAGAAACACGTTATTTCAGGCAGCAGTGGTTCCCTACAGGCATCTGCTTTTGCAGGCAATACAACAGACCTTTGATAAGCATGAAGCACCGGAAAAAGAAAAGATAAACACCCTGCTAGAATGTTGTGGAATGTCGGATATTCTTGACCTCAGGCTGGATCGGCGTATGGGTCGTAGGGATAATTTGGAGGTGTGGCTCGACTGAAGCTTATCTGCAGATTCGAGTCAGCAACTTGGGTAAACTCTAAGTATTCGAGGTTTATAATAAAAAAGAGCCGAGGCATTGCCTCGGCCCTCTATAGTACTCAATCAAGCAACGAATTTTACGCCGCGATAAGTGCTTGCTTTATTTCCTTGTTGTGCAGAGGGCACACAAAAATATTGAGAACCTCTATACAATTTCGGTAAACTAACACTTTGATCTGACGCTGAATTACTTTTCTGAGTGTGACTTACGCCACGATATATGTAGTTATTGTTCATAGCACTTCTCCTAAGGGAAAATCCCATTATAGGTTTCAGTGGTCTTTTAACGCATGATCAATGCGAGACATTTTTCGCGTATCTAGGCTTGCATAGTATAATTCGGAAGAAACGTATGATCAAGAGATTTGAACTTAAAAAAATTTTCACCGAGCAACAACTCAAAGATCTTATAAAAGATTTTGAGTTCCTTGAGACTGTTCACTCGCTGGAGCGCTCGATCCAGAATGCCTTTAGTGATTATATTATTAATGCTCTCTCGGAAATGAGTGGCAGTACAGATGAGCATAAGCGGTTATATATCGAGGCTGTTTACTACTTACAGAAAAGTCAAAAGTTACTAGAAGATCTCCCACATCCGGCGGGCAAGATGGCAAACCGGTTATCGACTATGGTGACCACATTAAATAAATTAGCATCAGACCAGCAAAACATATCTGCGGAGAGGGCGAACAGGTTTATAGAAAAAAATCTAATTCGTCGCCTGCGACATGTATGGGAATGTAATACCGAGGTAATGTTTTTTGATGTTTCTTCTGAGCATAGATTTTCATCGCGTGAGTACTTAATTAGGTGCTTAAATGCTGCCGGGAGGCACTATCCTGAAATTTCTTGGTTGGCACGCGCAGACTATAGGTCCGTAGATAGTTTGATAAGAAGCATCAAAAGATAAAATTGAAATTTAATAAGTTACTTAATAAATTGCCAGTATGTCACTAGTCTGATTCTTAGTCGATTCTATTAAACAAGCTCTTGCAAAAAAAACAAAACCCGATGTAAAAACTTCGTTTACTTCGACTGAAGCATGAACTTTGGTATTTGTAATTATCTGTGTCGCAGGAGTTGAATCATGAGACAGAGATACCTCGGATTGCTTTGACAACATCGCTTTCTTTGTTTTCTTCACTAACAATGACATTCAGCGTTGGAATAAACGCAAAGTTTCTCCGCCCACTCTTGATTTCTTAGCAGAAGGCGATGTTTGACAAGAGGTTTATTGCGAAACCACAAACCTAAGGAATTATATCAGAGTTTACTCGAAACACTTTCCCCAAGAGTACCTCGTTGCCTGGGCTCGGATTTTCTGGAATGTTTCGTGCTAATAAAAGGCTAACGGCCGCCAGAACGGATCCCATCAGAAAGACAAGGGTGGGTGATACTAGCCAGACCAACCCGAAAAGTACTGGTATAAACACGGCAGCGATGTGATTAATAGTGAAAGCGATTCCTGCGGTTGACGCCATATCTGCTGGGTCAGCAATTTTTTGAAAGTATGTCTTGATTGCGATCGCTAGTGAAAAAAACAGGTGGTCAAGTATATATAAGATCGCCGCCCACTTTGCATCTGATACAAATGCATAAGCGGCAAACACGCATATGAGGCCGATGTATTCAAAAGTTAACGCATTGCGCTCACCGAATTTACCAATGAGCAGTCCGATTTTTTCGGCAAAAAACCAGTTAAATGCATGATTTATCATATACAGAGCCGCCACATCAGCCACGGAATACCGAAACTTTTCAACCATAAGAAAACCAGCGAAAACGACAAATATTTGCCTTCTCGCGCCTCCCATAAAGGTAAGTGCGTAGTACAACCAGTACCTTTTTCTAAGAAGGAGGTTTTTTCGTTGGGGGGTCACACCCTCGAAATGAGGAAAAGAGAACGCAAGTATTATACTTAGAAATATACAAGTAGCGCCAGTGAGAACATATATTTCGGTGAAATTAAGATTTAGGTAATCTTGGGATAGCCACAAAAATCCATAGATCGTCAGGGATGTCATGGAACCCACAGCAATTAGCTGCCCGAGTACCTTTGGAGCCTCCTCGATACTGAGCCACTGAAGAGAAAGAGATTGTTTGACAGTTTCATAAAAGTGAAAACCCGTTGACATAAGCAGTGTCGTAAGCATTAAGCCAACCATACTCGGAAAAAACCCCGTGATCGAAACCCCAAGACCAAGAAATAGTAATGAGAGATATGCCAGAGTTTGTTCCTTTAAGATAAGAAGAACCAACACCGCAGTGAATGCCAAAAAGCCTGGAATTTCTCTAATACTTTGCAAGGTTCCGATATCAGATCCGTCGAAGTTAGCTTTTTCTACAACAAAGTTGTTTAGCGCCCCCATCCACGTTGCGAAAGCAAGAGTCATCGCGATAGTCATGAGAACCAGTAAGTTTTTTGGTGTTTGCCACGAGTACCTTCTTACTGACAGCATATACGTACCTCTTTGCCAAGCTTTGCGGGATTGGTTGTAGAATTCGTGATTATATGACCATCTACTGTATTCTATGCTACGAGTATAGTAGTTCGGTATCGATTACTGATGGAAGTGCTTGATCGTGACGCACATCTAAGTCAGCAAGACTACGGTTTCGTTGATACATATTGCGTTTTGTCGAATTTTAATACGGGTAAATTTTTTTTTCGATCAATGACAGTGGTAGTATAGTTAGGACAAATTATGGTTTACGGGGTTTTGGGTTAACGCGGAATCAACGATTTAGCGAAATGAGCTGCACAGTGCATTGGGTTTGGATGAAAAGTCTTTAGAGGTAAATTAGGTATGAATATTATCAACACGTCACCATTTATGATTGCACGGGGTATTTGAAGCTGTGGTGCCAAAAGTACCTCAGTTAATAGATACTGTTGATGTTGAAAATGAACTTGGCGAGGGCGTAGTGTGGAATGCAGACACGGCATCAGTCTGGTGGACTGATATCGAGAGTTCAAAGTTATATGAATACCACCCTGAGTCAGCGAGTCTAAAGAGTTGGGACACCCCCCATCGAGTGGGGTGTTTCGGATTTATTGAAAATGAAGATCGCTTGATTGTTGCGTTTGACTGCGGAATCGCTTTCTATGATTTGGCGACTGGAGAGATAGAGTGGATTTTTGGACCAAGTGTGCTTGCTGATGGATTGAGGTTCAATGATGGAAAGGTCGATCCATTTGGTCATTTTTGGGTTGGAACGATGATCGAAAATCCTGAGGTAGCTAAGGTCTCTGGTTCGTTGTACAGAGTCTCTACTCACAATACTCCAAATGAGCACATACGCAACATAACAACATCTAATGGATTGTGTTGGAGTCCGGATGGGTCAATCATGTATCACGCAGATTCTCCAAGACGTACAATATGGAGGTACCGTTACGATCCAATGCATGGAGCTCTCACTGATAAGCAGATATTCGTTGAGACAGATGTTGGCATGTTTCCTGACGGATCAACGGTTGATAATGTTGGAGGTGTCTGGAATGCACAGTGGGGTGGCTCCAAGATCGTAAGATACCGAGAGAACGGAGAGATAAGCCTTGTTCTAGAGGTGCCTGTTGACCTGCCTTCCTGCGTCACATTTGGTGGTGATAATCTTGATATCCTATTTGTTACTTCCGCGAGGGTATCTTTGAGTAGTGAGCATCTCGCGAAGCGGCCTAAGTCTGGCAGCTTGCTAGTATACAAAACTAATTTCAAGGGCTTACCGGCCAGTCGTTTGAGGCTTTGAGTGCGCATATAGTTTTTAATAAGAAGCAAAATTTCGGATGGGGTGATTTTTTACAACTCAGTTTTAGTTAAAATATAGTCCTCCATTTTCTGTTGGAAGGTAGTCGAGAGCATCGTTTGAAAGGTCTAGTCCAATTTATATGGATCTTGTCTAAAAAGAGTTGAGAGCAAACGGCCTTTTAGTTTTAGCCGCAAGCGAAGGTAACGGGCACGATTTTTACGAGACCCTAAATCAAGCGTTTTTTTCCCAAATCGACTTCATGGTGCTTTTTATCTAACTGCCCCTATCGTGAATTAATGCGAATGGTGCTGGTAATTGAAACCATGAATTTTTTTAAGACAGCACGGATGGTGTGCTGCACAAACTTTCAATTGCTAATTATCCCAAACTTAGTTGAGATAGGAGATCTTTCTATCGAATGTGCTATCCTCTTTTCTTGCAGTTTTTTTATTCGTTTTTTGGGGTGCCTCTCGTTATCGGGCTAACTAAATTTGTTGTGCCAGTGGGTTATGAAGCATTCGCAGTTGAGGATTGAAAAAATGAAGAGTGTTTTTAAAAAGCATCGCGGCATGGCTCTCTCTAGCTATAAGTTAGTGAGGATATTTATGCTTGCCTTAGTAACTTTTTTGGCTGTCTCATGTGGCTCTGATCCGTATAAGCAGTGCATGAAGGAAGAAAAGAGAAAGAATGCCTATTTAGGAGAGGATGACTATTTGAGAGAGAGCTCCAAAATCTGTGCCAGAAAAGTAAGACAGCTAGAATCATAAAAATAGTAAATTGCGGTCTATCTTATCAAGCTAGGGGAGATTTTTATGACTAAGTGTTGTTCACGAAAAATTCTTCCTCCAAGAGGTTTTTCTCTGAGAGCATTGTCGTTGATAGCGATGTTACTTGTGTGTTGCAAAGCCATAGCTCTGGAGATATCAACTGTTGCCGAGTCCTTCTCTGACAAAAATACAAATCAACTGATACTTGACATAGAGTCAGCTCTAGCAAGGGTTCAAGCCAAGCAAGGTATTATTCCCCAGTGGGCCGCAGATGAAATAACAAAAAAGGCTACTACTACCTATATGAGTGTCGATGACGTTAAAAGGGAATACAAAATTGTTCGCCATCGACTTGTTGCGAGGTTAAATGTTTGGAAAAGGTCTCTTGATCAGGGGGCTGAGGAGTATCTTCATTTTGGTGCCACAACTGTAGACATTTTAGATACCGTTCTTGTTCTTCAACTCAAAAAGTCTGTTGATATCCTTGTGAGAGACTTACTTGAAATTGAGAATAAGCTATTAAGAATCGCTAAGGAAAATTCGAGCACACTCATGGCCGGTCGCACAAGAGGCCAACATGCACTACCAATAACTTTTGGAAAAAAAGTAAGCACTTGGCTCGCTGAGAATCGACGAAATATTGATAGACTTCAGCACGTAAAAACTAAATTAAATACCTCAGGAATTTTAAAAGGAGCGGTGGGTACTTACCTCGGTCTTGGAGAGCAAGCATTCGAAACTGAGGCACTCATGATGGTCGAGTTGGGGTTGGAGAAGCCATCAGTAGCTGATTGGCATGGAATTAGAGATGTTTTTGCCGAATATGGACTCACATTAGCACTTATTTCCAAGTCATTTGGACGGTTGGGCGGCGAACTGATTCTGCTTCAGATGACAGAACTTGGAGAGACTCTTGAAGTTCTGGGGGAGGGAGATGTAGGCAGCAGTACTATGCCACAGAAACGCAATCCTAAGGGGCCAGCACGTTTGGTCGAGTACTCGCGAAGTATCCCGCGTTATGCTGAAATAATCTTAGATGATATGGTCAATAGTTTCGAAAGAGACGGCCCTCGAGCAGATTATTACTTAAAAGTGATTTCGATTGAATCCGAGAAGATGCTATCTAGCGCCAACTTATTGCTAAGTCAACTACGCGTGAATGGAGAGATGATGAGGGCAAATCTAAACAAAACTGGGGGCTTGATATTGTCACAGAGGCTGACATTTTTTCTTGCGAGAAAAATAGGAAAAGATACTGCAAATCAGCTCATGCATAAGATTGCAATGGATGCGTACGAAAATAACATCAGTTTAGCGGAGGCGGTTCGGAGAAATGAGAGAGCCTCTAAAGCATTTTCAGAAAGTGAATTAAGCTCGTTATTGAATCCCGAAACTTACATTGGTCTAGCCAAGGAACAGACTGAGCTTGTTGTGAGACAGATAGAAGAGTTGAGGCAGAAAGATAGTCCGTGACCTTTCAGTTTTCGTCGAGTCCAAATTGCCACTTTTGAAGTCTTAAAATCAACCGCTTGGCTGAGGAGGAAACTCTTCAACATTTTTGGAAATTAGGTTTGAATTCAAGAATTTTATTTTCAGCTTTCCGTTCTCGTTGGTGAGCAATGCACTTTCCATCCAGTGAACTGTAACGCGTAGACTAGTTCCATGCTGGAATATACCGCGATTCATGTAGCTCGCGTGAGCCGAGTTGTCGCTTATGTAAATTCGGAAATCTGATAGTTTCCATGTTGTCTCTACTAAAGGCTCAGCATTCGGGTCTTTATGAGTCAAGAATGAATGAAAATCATCGATATTCATCTTACTGGAGGCCTCAAAAACTAAAAAATCATCGGTAACTATGTTTTGGAGTTTTTCTTTGTCGTAATTGTTTATATCGAGCACGTGGTAAAAATTTTTGAGTGCATCTAAAACAAGTGATTCGTTTATTAGGAATGGCTCGCCACAGTGTGCAATTGGTTGAAATAAGAGGAGTATTAAAAATTTAATCTTTACGAGTTTCATAAGCCGCGCTGCTCCAAAATCCAGTGGTCTAGGATACCATCAAATAACGTAATAAGATCATTAATACAAGCTTGTTAAAGCGAATCAATTATTTATAAGGGAACCTTTTATGAAGAACATTTTTTCAAGTGCGACAATTCTTGCAATTCTCATTGTTTTTTCGAGCTCCTCCTACGCGGGACATTGCGGAGGGTCTCACTCAACAGGGGCCAAAATGAAGCCAGAGACGACTGCCGCCGCTCCCGAAAAGAAAACAGACGAATCGGTGTTCGAAGCGCCAGAAAGCGGTAGTGCCGTAGAAGAGGAACAGGCAGAAGAGGTATTGACGTCAGACGCGTGATGACGCTAGGGCGTAAAGCAGTGTCTCAGTAGGGCAGAATATGTTGGCTTACAAGACAGAAAAAAAGTGCGTTGGGCGGTGTTCAGCGCACTCCCACCTTGTAGAGCATCGAAGTAGTAGAGATTTTTAACTTGGCTCGGTTGATCGACTATGAAAATAGGCGTTGTAGGCTTTTGGAGGTGAGGGGAGTAATGTTCGGTATAATCATATTTGATTTTCGTAACCATAGCTTTGGTGGCAAGTAACCTTACTCTCTTAAGAACTGCATTGGCTTCATTGTGACGAATGTTTGTGTTACCGAGTCTTCAAACCTTGCAACTTCTATCGATTTCAATACGGGTAGCGAATTTGGAGCCCTCTTCTAAAGTGTGACTCACGTTAGAATCCTTGATAATGAGAGCTACCCCAGACGAGCTTTTTGCCCAAAGGCTTCGGCTACTCGAGGGACGACATCAATTGTGTTATCAGTAAGAACCTCATCATTTCCCAGACTTTGGCTCAATCTTTTCAGGTTTAAGTTTTTCTACAAAGTTACGTAATCTTTAAACCCAATTTACAATCTCACCAACATTTCTGGTTACAGACAATTTTTATTCGGTATGTTTTTTTACTTTCCACAATTTCGATCGATTTGTTGGCACTAGATAGATTATTTTGCATAGGGTGTACTCGTTAGTTAGCTGTAATTTTAGCGGTTTCTTCGCCAGCAGCTTCTCTCCCGGCAACTGAATTTTCACCTTTCTCTTGCAGGATTAACGGGTAAACTTTTTCCTTTCGATTAGCAGAG
>PCCK01000089.1 GCA_002731695.1 Porticoccaceae bacterium | reverse complement strand
TCCGACAATTTGGCGCTCGACATGCCCACTGATTCAGGGGCGCTAAGTTCTAACTGTTCAATATCTATGGGAAAGCTCATTGCGTGACAGCTCCAGAGTGCGCCCAAAACGATTACGATTCTGATCAACATGATCGCATCCTTTTAGTCTCCGTGTGGCCCTTAAATATACAACAGCGGTGCGATCTCCCCTATCACGTTGATTGGGCACAGATTAAAAGTCACCCATTTAAATGGATAACGAGGTGGCGACAGTCTGTACGCGAATTAACCGACCGCTTTTCGGTATCGTTGCCCGAAAAGGTTGGCTTTGTCATTAGGTCGTGCGCGCAATACGAAATGCGCAGGGTCAACCACATTGACCGATTCAGCCGATGTCTCAGTTTTACTGGGCGTGTATGGTATCTTTACGGGGCGGCCTTTTGGTTAAAATGTCGTAATATGGGATAAATATGTATCGGTGGATTTGAGTCTTTCTGGCTTCCAAGAAAAACGGCTCAAGACTATCATGTGAGGACGCTGTGCGCGCATGAAATGACAGTTTTAATCGTCAACGTTTGCACGATGTAAAGCGGCGGCCATAACGTTACGGCGTTCGACTCAAAAAAGGAAAGTTCAATGATTGATCTACAAAAGAAAAATAATATTTTTGTTCTTACGTTTAATGGAGAGCAGAATCTTTGGAATACGGAATTTGTGCGCGTCATTGCACAAGCAATTGACGAAATCGAGGCCTCGCAAGGGGCAGCTGCGTTGGTGACGACTGCGAGTAGTCAGAAATTTTTTTCCAATGGTTTAGATCTCGCCTGGAGAGAAACCGCAGAAGCCGCGGATAGGGCCGCTTTTATGCCGGAGTTTATGGCGCTGATGGGCCGAATTATAACGCTGCCCATTCCGTCTGTATGCGCGATCAATGGCCATGCCTTCGGTGCAGGTTTTATGATGGCTTTGTGCCATGATGTGCGTTTCATGCGCGAGGATAGGGGCTTTGCCTGCGCAAATGAAGTCGAAATTGGCATGGTGATTCCCGATCCTGAGCTGGCGCTGTTTAAGCACAAGTTACCCGCCAACGTATTCTTTGAGACTGTGCAATTGGCACGAAGATGGACCGGTCCCGAAGCCGCCCAAGCAGGAATCGTGTCTGCAGTCTTTGCGTTGCCGGACCTCCTGCATAAAGCGATCGAAAAAGCGGAATCTTTGCAGCATCTTGGGAGTAATCGGGTGGTCTATCAAACCATGAAAGAACGTTTGTTTGGCCATGCTGCTTCCATTAACGACGTGCACGGCGCTGCCCATTTACTGAAAAATTGGTCCCATAATTAAACCTTTGCGTTGGAAAAATAGCGAGATTTCGGTGTCGCAAGTCACTCAAGTAGCTTCGACGTGCGCCGTCCTTTAGCGCTAGCGAGTAATGCTGGACTCGTCGTGTTTTAGCAACGTGTCTAAATAGGTACAGCGGGCTATAAAATCAACGGTGGTTTCATGCGTAGGGGCGGAGTCGAAGGCGGTCTTGTCGGATACGGATATTCCGCTGGCGGCGGTTGCATAAAGCGTCGCGTCGGTCAGTGCGTAATTCCTCGCAATCGCACAGGCAAGAGCGCCATTAAACGTATCTCCGGCGCCTGTTGTGTTGACGACATCGACGGTAAATGCAGATAACATGAACTGACGGCCATCCTGCGCTGTGACATAAGCACCGGCCGACCCAAGAGTGACCACTGCATTTTTTGCGCCCTCAGACATTAGGCGACGTGTCGTCAAAGGACGATTTTCGGGCAATGTTGGATCAATGTGGGTCAGACTCAACGCTTCTGTTTCATTGGGCGTTACGAAATCCGCGTAGGGCAGGAGTTTTGTCGCCTCGTCTACCGCAGGAGCCGGGTTCATAATGGTAATCACAGACGCCGCTTTAGCGATTTTCAACGCTTGCTCAACAGCGTCCAAGGGGCATTCAAGCTGACACAACAAGACATCGGCTGACTGCAATACGGAGCTGGCGCGGGCAATATCGTGCCGAGTTAACGAATAGTTAGCGCCTGCAGAGACAGCAATCATATTGGCGCCATCGTCTGCGATGATAATGTTTGCGGTTCCCGTGTGTGTCTGCTTGTCCACTTTGATGTAGTGCGTGTCAACGTCGTTGTCTTTAAGGACCTGAAGAGCGGCAATCCCTGCGCTGTCGTCGCCGACACAACCGATAAAGGTGACATTGGCACCTGCACGCGCCGCAGCTACAGCTTGGTTTAGGCCTTTACCCCCCGCGCTAATTTCTGAACTTTTCGCCGCAATAGTTTGATTTTTTTTTGGGAAATCTTTTACAAAAGCACTTAGGTCCATATTGATACTACCCACGACGACGACGTTAACGGGCTTTTTATGAAGTCGCTCGGAATATTCTAAGTTGTGCATTTTTGCAGACCATCTTGTTCGTGCTGGGTGGGTTATAGCCATTATGCCACGGTGTATTACCGCGCAATCACTGCTAACACGCTGTGCTGATTCACTCTGCGCCGTTCGCTATCTGACCGCATGTTTTGGCTTGCTTTCACGAGTCGGTGAGCGATGGCGGCTCAATTCACTCGAAATTTTGACACAAAGCGTGAGCGGACTTCGAGTCAGAAGCGTGATGTTTTGTAAGGACAAAAATACTTTCACCCATTTCGTTGCATTAGCGAGTTCTGTAAACGCTGTTTTTGGCATTTTTGTTTACCGTGTCGCTTGTGTGCGACATTGATCCGAGGAGGCGACCCAGGGAAATGCCAGTTTTCAAGTTTGTGTACATTGTTCGGACTTATTTCACTGAGTGGATGAGTAACAACAAAATGCCAAGCGCGCGTACCCTTCAAAGACTTAGCGATGGTGAGTCCGTTGTCCCGGCCGAATGGCAAAAGGGCGTTTTAATCGACTAGGAACCCTTTCGGTACTGCGGGATAAACCCCAGAAGCCTGCCAATTTTCAATGACCACATCATCAACGGTATCTGCTACTATCAGCGGGCCTCATTGGAACACCCATAGTCGCGCACTATGGATAATCGCTATGACTGTGTGCATGTGTCTTGCGACGTATGAACGCCTCGTTAAATTTTCTCTACAACAACAGCCGTACCATAAACTAAAAGCTCTGACATGCCAGCAGAAATAGCACTGGTGGTAAACCGCACGTTGACTATGGCATTAGCACCTTTGTGTTCTGCTTGCGCAATCATTCGTCGCAATGCTTCCTCTCTTGCCTCTACCAGCATTTCAGTATAACCCGCGACTTCTCCACCAATGATGGCTTTAAGGCCTGCCATAATATCTCTGCCGATATGTTTAGACTGAACCATATTACCTGTAACAATGTCGATCGATTCGATAGTTTTATAACCCGAGACTTCTGGGGTGTTCGACAAAATCATAATATTTCCTTATGAAAAGATAGATAAAGCCAACGCCCCATTAAGAGGCAAATAATAGTTGGCTAAAATAAGCGACGAAGGAGCAAATAGCCAGCTGTTAGTCGAACTGCTTGAATGACTTGTTAGCTGTACTATTTACTGAAAGACCTTCGAATTAAAGTATATATTAAAAAATCTCCACCTAAATGAACAGCTACAGCGCCTAAAGAACGAATACCACTGGAACCTGAAACGGCGCTGATAAAACGATCTCCATGATACTTTAAGTTGCTCCGTTACATAGAAATTTCAAGGAAGGTCGATCTGTTCACTAATTGATAATGCTATTTGTACGATTTCTAAGCCGTCACAAAGACGCCATGTATTAAAATACCGCTTCCAGTACATTTGTGAGGCCTACCGGCACTCATACTAATTATTAATGAGCCGCTCTATGGGTTTTTCATATTAAAATAGAGGCTCACACCCTATTTAAAGGTTGGACTTTTTTTCATATTACCGGCCCAGTTGCAATAAAGAGCAGTTCGCACGCGTCATTTTGTAAACAGAGTGATACTGCATGGATAACGAGTTCATTGGAATTTGATGCTGTTCGGATCATCTTTGTCACAATCAATGCTTGCGCTACATGGGCATAGCTAACGCCGCACTCTGCAGAAATCTAGGGTCGCCAATGAGTGAATTTTATCTTTTAGCGGCTTTTTAGGGCAGTGCCCACCAGACAAGCAGTACGCCTGCGGACAAACCCAAAATGAATAGTCCTCACAGCGTTCCTATATTTGTTTCGTCACCATATTTATCAGAGATTTTAAGGGCGCGCGCTAAAAGCGCGTAACTAGCTATGGCGCCTAACAATAGCAACCCACCGCGGACCACTAACACTACGATTGAAAAAATGGACATTGCAACGATCCCTATTCGAAATCAACTTCGCGAACACCCTTTTTGGTTCGGCAAGCCTCAACACAAGTTCTAAGTTGTTCTCTAAGTGGCTCACCATTGGGTACTGCTGCAAAAATGCCTGTTGGGTGAGAACGGTCGGAGGTTTCAAGAACGATATTGCCCAAAGAGAACATTCGAAGAAAAAATGGTTGGTCTAACTTGTAGTCACGAACCCGATAGAACTCTAGTTCATCTGTTTGTTTATTTAGAATTCCATGCCTTGTTCTAATTCGCTCTGTGGTCAATTCATACTTGGTGTTCTTCACAGCAAGCCATTTTCACAACATAATAAGCAGAGGGAAGACCAACCAGAAAAATACTCCAAGGAATAGAAAGCTTCCCAAGTTGACCACCTGCGATGGGGTTCCAAACCAGACCGCTTTTTCTTCACTCATATTTTTTCTCCATCCCGCAATACTTTATTCGCTGACGACGCGGGTGGTCATCAGAAGCCTAACGCCGAGTTAATGGGCGGCCTACGCAGTGGGCTGTTCAGCCGAAGGCGGTATTCAGCAACTGGTTAGGGAGCGCGCTGTTGGGTTTGCCTGAGAGGCCCGCAGACCGCATAGATGAAACTATGCAACTTAGCAGAGAACCAATTAGAGAGGAAGAAAGGGAATTTGAAAGCGAGAAGTGCAGCATTTGCAAGACCAAAATCCTTTTCAGTGTGTTGTGTTTAAAGTGAAGTCGAAATTATAGGCTTGGCGATTTTTTGCTCGAGCGATAATATGTTGTGGCTGACCAAAAATTATCAAATGGCCTTGAATCGGCATTTAAAGTATCCCTGTTTGTAAATGGACTAAAAATTTCTTTTCTTACATAAATCAATCGACTGACCCCTTGATCTATGTTGTGAAAGGTCTCTTGGATTGTTGCTTTCGTCAGGACGATTGATGCCTTTGAGTCTGCTTGACAGCAAAGATACCCGAGGCTACGGCGTTTAACTGACACACATTGAACGATGAAGACGGTCTGGATCGGATACCACCTCAAAGTTATCGCTCACCACCAAACAGCGCCTGCCATCTGATTCATATCGGGGGCAATCGGGAACGCCGTCTGCCCTCGGCAGGCCGTGGCGACAGAAATTAATAACCAGTGTCGACCGCTTTAAAGCAATGTCTTGCACGCTTGGACTGTTGCGGTCATGAAAGGTATGAGCTTGGGTCTGCTTTGTAGCTGCTTGTATCAGGTGTTTTGGTTGATACGAACTGATACAAACTGTTACAAACACGATACGTATTTGCATATATTGCGGTGTAAACTCGCATTATTAACAGATATTTTGATGTCTTACGGGTAATGTAAATACAATAACTGGCTTTTTTGCTCGAGAGTCTTACAATCTAACCCACGACTGTAAGAAGTGGATTAAAATAACCTTCGGTGTAATGTCGACTGGAGATTTGGAAAAATTTTGACAAAAAAAGAATTATTCATCTGTATCTATAGGGCGTTCTTTTCTCTATTTTTGGCGTCATTTGCATGTGCGGCAGAAAAGCCAAATATGGTTATCTTTCTAGCTGACGATCATGGACTTGCAGAAAGTTCTGTGTATGGGAATTCAGATATTCGCACGCCAATGATGGCCTCTCTGGCCAAGCAAGGGCGGGTTTTTGACCGCGCGTTCGTCGCTTCGCCAGCCTGTGGACCGAGTCGCTCGGCTTTACTTAGCGGTTTGATGCCTGCCAGAAACGGTGCCGAGGAAAATCATCAGCCGCCCCGTGCAAAAACGCAGATCATGGTTAGGCGGATGCAAGATGCAGGCTACGAAGTGGCCGCGTTCGGTAAAGTCGGCCATCTAAATTACGGAAAAATGAGTGGCTTTGATATAGAGAAACAGGGTCGTCGTGAGGCGATTGGCAAAGATGTAAAGCACTATCTCGACAACCGTAGCTCCAAAAAACCGCTTTTACTGATCGTTGGCGATCACCGCCCGCATGTGCCTTGGATCAAAGAAATGGCTTATGATCCGAACAAACTCACCTTACCGACTTGGTTTATCGATACACCCCAAACCCGTGAGCATTGGGCGCGTTATTTAACCGATATTTCTGGGATGGATGCGCAGATGGCCAACGTAGACGCGATGGCAAAATCTTATTTCAAAAACGACGATTTTCTGTTTATTTATACGGCAGACCACGGCGGTCAGTGGCCGTTTGCTAAGTGGAACCTTTACGATAAGGGCATCAATGTGCCTTTTATTGCGCGCTGGCCGGGCCATATTGACCGTGGCACAAGAACCGGGGCCATGGTCAGTTGGATCGATATTTTTCCAACGCTTTTGGATCTTGTCGGCGGGCATGTGCCCAAAGACATTGATGGACAATCTTTTCTGTCGGCGCTGCTCGGGCAAACGGATAACCGCCGCGACGTCATCTATACGACAACAACAGCAGATGGAACAAGGAACATCTATCCGGCACGCAGCGTACGCACCGCTCGGTTTAAATACGTGCGAAATATTCATGCCGGGGCTTACCACTCCAATCATTCAGACATTCTCCGTCTGGATGGCGCGGGAGGGTATTGGGATTCGTGGGACCAAGCGGCAAAGAGTGATGCCAAGGCTAAGGCGATCATCGACAAATACTACCAGCGTCCAGAGATCGAATTCTTCGACCTCGACATCGATCCCGACGAACAGATCAATCTGGCGGGTAACCCAGACTATAAGCAGCAGATCATCAAAATGTCTAAGATGCTCGACACTTGGATGATTGAGCAGGGGGATAGTGTGCGCATGCAACGGGATCCTATGCCATTGAGTGGGCCGACGCCCCATGCGTTGAATGCACAGCAGTCGATAAAGAAAATCCACTAAAGGGCGATGATGGCGCGCTGATTTGTCCAGTCGGCTGCCCTATGGCACTGTATTTTTTAAGGGCTAAATGTTTATTGGTAGCGCCTTGTATCAGTTGTTTTGTTTGATACGAATGGCTACGTACGCAAAACCTAATCACTCTATTAGAGTGTAAACTGACACTATTGAATTCATGCTCGGCAACATTATTTTTAATGAGGGAGAAAAATTAGTTGTGAATATTAATCACTTATTTAAAAAGGCAATGACCTTCTTGTGCTCTGTGCTGATATGTCTGCCTGTTGTTGGGGAAGAAACGAAGAAGAATGTTTTACTTATTTTGGTGGATGATCTCAAGCCTGCACTTGGCACTTATGGGGATCCTATCGCTATCAGCCCAAATAGCGACAAACTCGCCGCCATGGGCATGAAATTTGACCTAGCCTACAGCAACCAGGCTGTATGCATGGCTTCTCGCTACAATTTGATGTTAGGTACAAGGTCAACTTCCTCTGGAATTTATAACTTCGGCACCCAGTTTCGAGCATTATATCCTAAGGCTGTAACGCTGCCGCAGCACTTTAAAAAAGCGGGCTATCACGCGGAAGCTATGGGTAAAGTTTTTCATATAGGTCATGGCAATGACAATGATGAGGCCTCATGGAGCGTGCCACATCATAGGGAAAAGGTCATTGAATACCTGCTACCTCAGAGTACCGGCGGTCAATTGACCAGAGAAGAAGCTTATTTTCAAAATGCACACAGGTATATACCCGACTTGCCGCGTAATAAGGCGCTGCCAAGGGGAGCAGCATGGGAATCTCCAGATGTCTTGGATGAAGCGTATGCCGATGGACGGGTGGCTACTCATGCCATTAATCGACTGAGAAAACTCTCTCAAAAAACAGAAAAACCATTTTTTATGGCGTTGGGCTTTGCCAGGCCTCATTTGCCCTTTAGTGTTCCTAAGAAATATTGGGACATGTA
>PCCK01000088.1 GCA_002731695.1 Porticoccaceae bacterium | reverse complement strand
ATTTGAGTGTCTGACAATTTCAGGCGCTTCCCTGAAAACCCGTGGTCTTGGCTGACGATAAGTGGTAAATCTCTTAGATTTTCAATTCCTGCAAACTTCATTGCAAGCAACTCATCAAGGTCAAATTCAGCGGGAACTTGTAAAATATGATCCTTTCCACCGATTTCAAAAATATACTCGCGAACAGTCGTCGGGAAAACAAAGAATTTACCGTTTGGGAAAGAAGCCTTGGCGAATCGAAAACTCTGTCCGTTTTGAATTTTTAAGTAAATATTCCCAGAACTTTGAGCTTCCAGTTTGTAATGAGAAGCTCCAAGTAGAACTTTATCTAGGGATCTTTCAAAAAGATTTGGAGTATCAGTCGAATCGTAGACCTTGGGTTGCATACCATAAAAAGAAGGAAACATGGAATTCGTTGGAATGATAAATGGTTGTACGAAGAAACTTCTGATTCCAATAACCACAATTGCTGCAACTAAGAGCATTTCAACATTTTCAACCCAAGACTTTTTATGGTAATATACACCTCCAAATTTTTGCAAAGCATCATTCATAACTCGTGCTGATTCTTCTAATTCTTCAGCATAAACTGGCCTTGATTTCATGACATTCTTAAGTCCATTAATTCCATCCTCAAGGATTTCCTTTTCTTTATCCCGCAACAAGTCATTACGATAAGCCAAAACTTTATGACCCAGTCGGAGTAGTTCCTTGGCTCCCTTTATTTGCATGCGTGAAGATTTTTTTTTGTTCATGAAAATAATTGAGTGTTTAAGAGGAGCTTTTAAGGATTTGGACGAATGCTTCTTGAGGTATATTGACACTGCCTATTTGCTTCATTCTTTTTTTCCCTTCTTTCTGTTTCTCAAGAAGTTTTCTTTTCCGACTAATATCACCTCCGTAGCACTTTGCGGTTACATCTTTTCTCAGTGCACTGATTGTTTCTCTGGCAATAACTTTGCCTCCAACTCCGGCCTGTAAAGCAATCTTAAAAAGCTGACGAGGCAGAATTTCCTTTAGTTTTGAGCATAGTGCCCTACCCCTGGATTCTGCTTTTTCGCTATGTACAATTGTTGAAAATGCATCTACTGGTTCGGAGTTTACCAGAATCTCCATCCTCACAAGGGAAGACTCCATATAGTTGGCCATATCATAGTCCATTGATCCATAACCGTGGGTTAAACTCTTAAGTCTATCATTGAAATCCACCAGAATTTCATTCAGTGGTAAATGGCAAGTCATCATAATTCTAGTATCATCAATGGTTTCAGTGTTGTTGCATGTGCCTCGTTTTTCGGTAACCAGGCTGAGCAAATCACCAATGCAATTGTTAGGAGCATGTATGCGTGCAAGAATAGTCGGTTCCTCGATTTTTAAAATTTCAGTGGTGTCTGGAAGTTCTAGTGGATTGTCTACTTCAACCATCCCGCCACCTGTCATGTAGACATGGTAGACTACACTGGGATAGGTGGAGATTAAATCCAAATCATATTCTCTCCTAAGTCGTTCCTGTATAATTTCCATATGAAGTAAACCCAAGAAACCACACCGGAAACCAAAGCCCAAAGCAACCGATGTTTCAGGTTGAAAAGTAAAGGCTGCGTCATTGAGGCGAAGTTTACCAACACTTTTCTTTAGTTTTTCATAATCCGATGTGTCCAATGGATATAATCCACTGAAAACCATGGGGTTAATTTCTTTATAGCCAGGAAGCATTTCAACAGCTTCATTTTCAGAAATAGTAAGAGTATCACCAATTTTAATTTCAGCTACATCACGAATGCCTGTCACAACATATCCTACTTCTCCTTGATTTAGTGAATCGAGCGGTACCTGTTGCGGGCAAAATTTCCCAATTTCTTTTATTTGCGTCTTTCTCTTATCGCTCATTAAGAGCAGACTACCACTTTTTTCAAAGGATCCTGAAAATATTCGCACATAACAAATGACCCCTTTAAATGAATCAAATTGACTATCGAATACCAGTGCTCTTGGTTTGGGATGGTCCAGCCAACGAGGAGGAGGAAGTTTTTTTACCACTGCTTCAAGTATTTCATCCACTCCAATTCCTGACTTCCCGCTAGCGAGAATCGCGTCTTCCGCAGGAATCGCTAAAATGTCTTCGATTTGCTTGGATACACGATCTACATCGGCACTGGGTAAATCAATTTTGTTGATTACTGGAATGATTTCCAGTCCTTGTGATTCAGCCAATTGAGCATTTGCGAGGGTCTGTGCTTCAACCCCTTGGGATGCATCGATTAAAAGCAGTGCTCCTTCACATGCCGCAAGACTTCTGGAAACTTCATAAGAAAAATCGACATGCCCGGGGGTGTCGATCAAGTTGAAGAGATATTTCTTTCCATCCTCTGCCAAGTAGTCCATGGATACTGGATGACATTTTATTGTAATACCCCGTTCTCGCTCCAAATCCATAGAATCGAGAAGTTGTTCTTTCATTTCTCGCTGCATCACTGTTCGGGTACGCTCGAGTAGTCGATCGGACAAGGTAGTCTTGCCATGATCGACATGGGCTATGATACAAAAATTACGAATCCTTTGCGTTTCCACCATTAAAAAGTTGACCACTTAAAATTTCCCCCTGAGAAAAGAGAAGAAAAAGCGAGAAACTAACTCTCACATATTTATTCATAATGGACAAGAATCTACTTCATGGTGCTCATACAGCACTAATTACACCTTTCAAGGGCGATTCCGTTTCTTATGCGGACCTTCACAATATTGTTGAAAGACAGATAGAATCTGGGATTTCCGGGGTTGTTCCTTGCGGCACAACTGGGGAGTCCCCCACTCTCTCCAAGCATGAGCATCTTGATGTCATCAAGGAAACCGTCGCACAAATTGCCGGAAAGATTCCTGTTATTGCAGGTACAGGTGCTAATTCTACATCCGAAGCACTTCATCTCACTAAGCAAGCTGACGAGTTAGGAGTCGATGCATTCCTGTTAGTCGCGCCTTACTACAACAAACCAAGTCAAGAGGGTTTGCTTGCGCATTTCAGTGCTTTAGCGGAATGCACTGAAAAACCAATCGTTTTGTACTCAATACCCTCTCGGTGCGGAATAGAAATTTCTACCTCCACAATATGTATTCTTCGCGAAAAGTACCCAAATGTTTGCGCTTTAAAAGAGGCTGGAGGTAGATCAAGCAAGGTTTCAGAATCGATTTGTCTTTTGGATGAAGATTTCATTGTTCTATCCGGAGATGATGGCCTCACTATGCCATTTATTTCGTGTGGTGCAAAGGGAGTCATAAGCGTTGCTTCGAATATTGTCCCTAAATTGGTTATTGAACTGGTCGACCTTGCTCTCGACGGGAAGATGAATGAGGCAAGAAAAATCCACCTTGAAAACTACAAATTATTTTGTGATTTATTTTGTGAACCAAACCCAGTCCCTGTAAAAACTCTCATGTACCTTAAGGCTTTGATTTCATCTCCTGATGTTCGCCTTCCATTAACTCCTCCAACTTCCGCAAATTTCAATCTATTGGAAAAAGTGGCTTCAAAATTTTCTCTAATTTAATAATGGCTGTTAATATTCTACTCAGTGGAGCAAAGGGCAGAATGGGGATGTCCATTCAATCCATAGCACTTGAACATGGTTGCGAAATCACTTGCCCTATCGACATTGGCGACGACCCTGAAGAGGGAATAAAAAGATGTGACTTGGTAGTCGATTTCTCTCTTCGGGAAGCTACGCTTCCGCTTGTTAAAATTTCAGCTTCTAACTTCAAGCCAATGGTGATTGGTACGACTGGTCACTCCCGTGAAGAGAAAGATGAAATAATTCGCCTGTCTCAAAGTATTCCGATAGTGTGGGCAGGAAACTTTTCTACCGGTGTAAATCTATTATATTATCTTACGGAGCAGGCTTCCAAGGTTTTAGATGAATCAAGTAACTTTGATCCAGAAGTCCTCGAGATGCATCACCGATTAAAAAAAGATGCTCCCAGTGGTACCGCGGAGAGGTTGTTAGAGGTGATAAAAAACTCAAGAGGCTTATTAGACGAGAATATAACCCATGGTCGAGTTGGAATGCCTGGAGAAAGACGAGAAAGTGAGATTGGGTCTCATTCAATCCGGGGAGGTGATGTGGTCGGTGATCACACAGTTATGTTTGCGGGAGTCGGGGAGAGGATAGAGCTTACTCATCGTGCTTCTGATCGGGTGATATTTGCTGCTGGAGCTCTCCGAGCGGCCAAGTGGGTACTCAATCAAGAGCCAGGCCTTTACTCGATGCAAGATGTCTTGGGGCTTCAATCTTAAGACCTGTTATGATTACATTTGTCGAAGGTGACTTAATCGAATGCCAGTTGAATCTAGCAGTTGTTCAAGTTGGAGGTATTGGTTATGCTGTTCATGTTCCTCTTACTACTTCTGAAAGATTGCCTTCATTGGGAAAGGAAATTAAGTTGTATACGCATGCGACTTATCGGGAGGACTCTCAGACCCTTTATGGTTTCTCAGACCGAGAATCCCGTGATTTCTTTTGTATGATTGTGGATAAGGTTTCTGGAATTGGACCTAAGATTGCTCTTAATCTGCTCGGTTCATTATCTCTTCCAACATTAAAAACATCAATTGCAAGTGGAGACGTAGGAATGCTTTCCAAAGCACAAGGGTTGGGGAAGAAAACTGCCGAAAGAATAGTGGTAGAATTAAAGGACAAAGTCATGCCCAAGGAATTCTCAAAATCAGAAAATTCGGGGAATGTTTCTAGTAGTAAAAACATAGTTGGAGATCAACCGCTTGAATTTGTTTCTTACCAAGATGCGGTATCTGCATTGCTGACTTTGGGTTATAAAGTTACTGATGCGGACCAATCAATTCGCAAAGCTGCTGAATCATTGGGTAAGGATGCCAGTACCGAGGAGTTAATTAGAAAAGCATTGGGTCGTTAGTGTCCTAAAAACTTCTGTGGGGAAATAATTTTAGACTTAAGGAAACTCTCAAGGTATTGTGAGGCATTCTCAACGGCTTTGGTAACGCTGTTTCCAGATGCTAAAAAATAAGAAATAGCACTGGCGAGTCGGCATCCAGTCCCTCTTACCTCAGTTCCTCCGGGTATTCTTTTTCGGTCGAATAGAAAAACTTTTTCATTTTTTTGAGACAAAGCATCTGGGCACGAATCAATTTGCAGATGACCTCCCTTGACTAATGCTGCTGAAGCTCCCAGCTCAATACATTCCTCAGCTTGTTTAACTATTCCCTGCTTGCATGAAGCAACTATTTTCGTCAGGCACTCGGCTTCGTTGATGTTGGGGGTTATGATGCTTGCGAGGGGTAAAAGTCTTGATCGGATTGAAGAGATTCCTTCCTCTGTAATGAGATTTCCTCCTGAGGAACTCGTGAAGACAGGATCTAGTACCGATTTTACTGGACCAGCTTTAAGTAAAAAACGGCGCACCACTTCAATTGTATGTGAGTCGGGAAGCATTCCGATTTTGATCGCACCAATTTTAGGTAAGTCGATAGATTCAAGCTGTGCTTCTAAGGTTTTTTTTGGAATGACGAGTGAGTGATGAAACCTCTCTTTACTTTGGGCTGTAATGGCTGTGATCACACAGAAAGTATGTGCACCGAGGGAATCAAGAGTCTCTTTATCTGCGAGTACTCCTGCACCACCTGAGGAATCAGAACCTCCGATAGTTAAGATCTGATTCATGTTTATAATCCTCAATTAAATTTCTTAGCCTCTCGAGAATTCCTGATTCCATCGTGTGATTCCCCCCTTTAGGTTTAGTAGGTTTGAATACCCCAGACTGAAAAGGATTTCATATGCCAGCTTGCTCCTTACTCCCGCTTTGCAGAAAAGAACAATTTTTGAATTCTTTTCAACCTGGGCGGGAATCATTAGAGTCTCGGGATTGGAGAATTCATCAAGAGGTATATGAAAGGAGGGTGCAATTGAATCAATTTCTCGTTCCCAACTCTCGCGAACATCAATAACGGCAAGACGTTGGTCTTTCTCCATTAATTCTTTAAGCTCTTGAGGATTAATTTCATTTACTTCTTCAATATCTTGTTTTTGAGAAGAGCAGGAGTCATTCATTTCGGGTAATTCTTGGATGTTTTGATTTTCGAAGTTTGCTTCCATGTTTACTATCTTTGTTTCATGGCTAAGTGCGTCATACAGAAGTAGTTTACCGGATAGTATTTCCCCAATCCCGGTGATTAACTTTATAACTTCAGAAGCTTGAATGGAGCCGATTATTCCAGGAAGAACGCCCAAGATTCCTGCCTCCGAGCAACTGGGCAAGAAATTTTGTGTTGGAGGCTCTGGGAAAAGGCAACGATAAGTTGGTCCATTCTGGAAGTTAAAAACACTGACTTGTCCTTGGAACTGAAAAATCGATCCGTGGACAAGGAATTTATTCATTATTACACATGCATCGTTGACGAGATAACGAGTAGGAAAGTTATCGCTTCCATCTACGATGATTTCAAAAGAGTTGAAAATTCGCGCCGCATTTCTGGGGCTCAATCTTTCTGCAAATGCCTCAATGGTTACATGCGGGTTATATTTTGAAAGTCTTTTTTGTGCAACCAATGCTTTTAATTCGCCAATATCTTCAGGAAAAAATAAAACCTGTCTTTGGAGGTTCGAGATTTCAACTCGATCACAATCGACAATTCCTATTCTGCCTATTCCAGCAGCGACAAGGTACTGCAGAACAGGACATCCTAGTCCACCTGCTCCAATTACTAATACCGAGGCTTTTTTCAATCTCATTTGTCCGACATCACCAATAGCTTCCAAGGATAAGTGTCTTTGGTAGTATTGTTTTTCGGAATCTGAAAAAACTGGCGATGTCATAGTAGCGAAACTTGAGACAGTTCGGGCGTCTTGAATGAACTTTTCGCTTTTACTAAGCCATCAATATTTGGTGATTCCTTTTCGCTTAAGTCGTACGAAATATCCCAGTCCTTCCAAACAGGATCATATCCTCTTTGCTTTAGCATTTCCTTGATTTCCCTTGGGCTTCGATCGTCCGAGATCTCAAACTGTTCAAGTTCAGCATTTGATTCAGCGTATCCCCCTGGATTTGTTTTTGATCCGGCACTCATCGTGGTTACCCCTAGAGGTAATAAGTTTTCCCGAAGTTCGGAGCTCTCTCTGGTCGACAAACTAAGCTCTAGTTCATGGTTAAAGATTCGATAAGCGCATATGAGTTGGACCAAATCCTGATCGCTTAAATTAGCAACTGGATCAATTTCGCCTTCACAAGGACGAAGGCGTGGAAAAGACATGGCGTAACTTGTCTGCCAGTATTTTTTTTCTAGATAATCTAAATGATGGGCAGCAAAGTATGAATCAGTTCTCCAGTCTTTTGTTAATCCATAAAGACATCCGAGTCCAATTTTTTTGATTCCTGCTTGTCCCAGTCGATCAGGAGTGTTTAGCCGCCAATTGAAATTTTTTTTCTTACCCATTTGGTGATGTTTGGCATAACTACTTTTCTCATAGGTTTCCTGATAGACATACACTGCGTGCAAACCGTGAGAAATTAAGTCAGAATACTCCTTTTTCTTAAGAGGTTGAACTTCGAGCGACAAATTCGAGAAATATGGCCTTAATGCATCGATTGCCTCAATCATATAATCAACACTTACCTTTCGGCTCGCCTCTCCAGTCACTAGTAAAACATTATCAAATCCCCATTTTTTTAAAATACCTGCTTCTCGTAGAGTCTCTCCCACAGACAAAGTTTTTCTGGGAATTTGATTACCCAAGCTAAATCCGCAGTAATCGCAAACATTGTTGCATTCATTTGACAAATAAAGAGGAGCAAATAATCGAATTACTTTCCCAAACCTTTGCTCGGTTAATTGATTGCTTAGTCGTGCCATATCTTCAAGGTAGTGAGAAGAGGCAATTGGAGAGATCAAAGAGGCGAAATCACGGAGTCCCCCCTTCCCTTTTCCTTTAAGTGCCCGCTCAACATCAAGACAGGTTGTATTGATGATATTCCGCGACACTTCATTCCAGCAAGTCTTCTCAAATCTTTCTGAATAAGAACTAGTACTCATTGTTATTCATTTAGTTAAGGAACCCAGTTAGAGGAGAAGTTGGTTGTGCGTGATCTGAATTTTGCCCAAGACCGGATAGAAATGCCGCTCTCCCCGCATATACGGACAAGCCGAATGCTTGAGCCATTTTAACCGGATCTGTTGCAGTCGCAATTGCAGTGTTGATTAATACCGCATCAGAGCCCATTTCCATAGCTTCAGCTGCTTGTGAAGGCCTGCCAATCCCTGCGTCTATGACAACGGGCACATCGGCTTGTTCAATAATAATTCTAAGGAATTCTTTACTTTTTAGGCCCTGATTCGTTCCAATTGGAGAGCCTAGTGGCATGACAGCAGCAGAACCAACATCTTCAAGTTTCTTACAGAGAACCGGGTCGGCGTGACAATAAGGCAAAACGATAAATCCATCTTTGCATAATTCCTCTGTTGCCCGAAGAGTTTCAATAGGATCTGGCATTAAGTATTTTGGATCAGGATGAATCTCTAATTTCAACCAGTTTGTGCCGAAGGCTTCTCTGGCCATTTGGGCTGCAAATATTGCTTCTTTTGCATCTCGTACACCAGAAGTGTTAGGAAGAAGCCGAACTTTTTCGTTGCTTAGGAAATCGAATATCGAATCTGAGAGCCCTACAGGATCGGCTCTTTTCATTGCAATTGTTACCATTTCAGTGCGTGATTCTCGAACTGCTTTTATCATTTTCTCACCCGAGGAAAACTTACCGGTTCCGATAAATAATCTGGATTCGAATAATTCGCCACCTATGGTGAGTGGATCATTTTGGTTTTTCATCGATTTACCTTCGAAAGATTTTTTTTGCTTCCAAAACAAATTTATTGAGATGCACCCCAAACTCTTTTCCTTCTGACAATGAAGAACAAATGCAGATTCCAGCAAGATTCAGTTTTTTGATTAGATAAAAATCATCATAATTTAATCCTCCGATTAAATAAGTAGGAACCGAACTCAAGTATTCCGAGATTATCAAAAAATCTTTTGGCCTTAGTTCCGGAAACAATGAACTCTTGGTGGGTGACCTTCTAAACGGTCCTATTCCCACATAGTCAGAAACATTCCTTTTCTTAGCCAACCAAGCCTCTTCCATTGAATGAATTGTCTCCCCAATCAATTTTTCACTTCCTAAAATTCTCCTGGCGAAAGTGATTGAAAAATCTGTTTTCCCAAGATGTACACCGTCAGATTCAGCGCGAGCAGAGCACTCAAGGGAATCATTAATTATTAGAGTAGTTTCGAAATAATTTGAGATTTCAACTGCTCTTTTAGCTTCTTTCATCAATGAATGATTTGTTAAAGACTTAGTTCTTAACTGAATAATTTTAACCCCGTGCATGCACATAATCTCAACTTGCTTTGAATGAGAACAAGCAACATAGTCACTGGTCAGGCAGTACAGATTCGGTAAATCATTAGGT
>PCCK01000087.1 GCA_002731695.1 Porticoccaceae bacterium | reverse complement strand
CTCTCTTCGGGTGGCGGCCATTGGGTCCAACTTTTACGACTACGTCCTGCTTTCAAAGATTGCGATATCACCTATGCCACAGTATCCAAAGGTTACGAGTCCGAAGTTGAAGGAGCAAAATTCCGCGTCATCGTTGATTCAAACCGAGATCAGAAGCTCAAACTCATTCTATCGTTCTTTAGTATCGCCTGCCTCATCCTAAAAGAACGTCCTCATGCAATCCTATCAACCGGAGCCGCCCCTGGATTTTTCGCCTTGTTCATCGGCAAACTCCTTGGGAAAAAAACAATCTGGGTAGACAGCATCGCTAACGCTGAAGAGCTCTCTATGTCCGGACGAAAAGCCGGAAAATACGCAACTCATTGGCTCACTCAATGGGAGCATCTCGCGAAACCCGAAGGCCCGCATTACTGCGGTAATGTACTAGGAGACGATTCTGAATACCGAGCTCAAAAGTCGAAGATAGCCCCCCATAACCCCACCGAAGAGCAATTCACTCCAATTAGCAATTCTCAATCCTCAATCCACAATAGGAGATCAAGGATCTTCGTGACCGTCGGCACCGACCAACATTTCGACCGAATGGTTAAAATCGTCGATCGGTGGGCAGCGAACAACCCAACTCATGAAATCTTCGCTCAAATAGGGGAAGCCGACTACCAGCCCACTCACCTCAAGTACTCCAAATTTCTGACTCCTCAAGAATTCATCGAACACGTCAAATCGTCTTCGCTAATCATCGCCCACGCAGGCATAGGAACCATCATAATTTCGCTAACACATCAAAAACCAACACTTGTCATGCCTAAACTCGCCAGCCTTGGCGAAAACCGCAACGAACATCAAACTGCCACGGCGAAATACCTCTCTAGGCAAGTTGAGTTGAACGTAGTTTTTGACGAACACGACCTCGTGGTCGCATTGAATCACTTAGGAAGCATCTCCAGCGACAGTACCATCGGACGCTTCGCAGGTCATTTACTAACGATAAAACTGAGCTCTTTCATACTATCTTGATGATCCAAGATAGACATCCAATCGTCCTAAGGAATTCGCAAAATACCTTCAAGATCAACTGATTATTTACCCAGCACGACTGGCGATTTGCAATCCAGCGTGGACAGAGACCGGCACACAGATCCACGCGGTGGGAACTCTTCCCAACCTCGGTGCAAAATATTAGAGGCGGGAGACCTCAAGCTCAAAACAAAACTCCCGTTGGTAATCAAATCAACCATGTCTAATATTCTCGATCAAAGATTAGAGCTTAGTGATCAGCGATCTAAGCGCCGAAGGCAAAGAGTTCTAGCCCTTTCTTCCGCCGGCGGCCACTGGATTCAGATGCTGCGACTACAACCAGCTTTCGAAAGTTGCGATGTCACCTACGCCACGACGAACACTGACTATCGATCTGACTTAAAAGATGCGAAATTTCGAACCATAATCAACGCTAACCGCAATCAAAAATTCAAACTGCTTCTGAGTGCCTTATCGATCCTTTGGGTCATTCTACGAGTTTGGCCCGACGTTATTATTTCCACTGGTGCAGCACCTGGCTTTTTCGCAATTCGAATCGGCAAACTTTTCGGGAAGAAGACAATTTGGGTTGATAGTATCGCTAACGCCGAGGAACTCTCAATGTCTGGCCATCGAGTTGCAAACTACGCAGATCTTTGGCTCACTCAATGGGAACACCTAGCCAAGCCCGATGGCCCGCATTATTTTGGAAATGTCCTGGGAGATGCTTCCGAACAGCGGAGTTCGGATAACGAAGAACAAAAGTCTGAAGTCAGTAGTCAGATTTCGGAACTCAGAACTCCGAACTCCGAACTCCGAAAACAAAAACCCTTTCGGATTTTTGTAACCGTCGGCAGCGACGTCCCCTTCGATCGTATGGTAAAAATAATCGACCAATGGGCTGCCAAGAATCCCGAGCACGTTGTTTTTGCCCAGATTGGCCGAACATCATGGAAACCCGAATCGCTGGAATACTGCCAAATCCTAACTCCAATAGAATACACCAAAAAAGTGAACGAGTCCGACGTTATAGTAGCCCACGCAGGTATGGGTAGTATCCTAACAGCTCTTAAGCACCAAAAAACGATCCTAACAATGCCACGCTTAGGTCACCTCGGTGAAACGCGTAACGAGCACCAAACCGCCACCGCCAACCGTCTATTGGACCTAGGAAAGATAAACGTCGCGTTTAACGAGGACGAACTAACCACCCAGTTACAAAATGCAGCCCAACTGCAAACCAACAGTCTATCTTCAAGGTTTGCAGAACGAGAATTAACAAAAAGGATCAGCGAATTCGCTCATTGCAACTGATTCGCTCAAAAGCTGATTCAGAACAGTGAAACCATTCTCCCGTGAGCACCCTCCTAACAATACCTTCCCTACTCTGTTTAACCATCGTCCTACTCCAATTCGTGCTGCCGTTTTTTCTAAGAAACCTCATCTCGAAATCAGTTATAAATAGACGAATCGATCCGACCAAAATTTACCTTACCTTCGACGATGGACCCGACCCAATACATACACCGAAAATTTTAGACATTTTATCTGAATACAAAATAAAAGCAACCTTCTTCCTGCTAGGAGAAGCAGTCGAAAAGTATCCGGAAATCCTTCTGCGCATTCGAGCAGAAGGCCATTCGATCGGAAGCCATAGCTACTATCATACCCATGCATGGAAGCACGGTCCTTGGTCCTCATTTAAAGACTTCCTGAAAGGACACAAGGTAGTCGACCACCAACAAACCCCTACAAGCCTATGGCGCCCCCCCTACGGAAAAGCTAATTTGCTCACACTTACCTACAGCCTTATCAACGAACTAGACCTCATCTACTGGACTAATGACCCTCAAGATTACAGTCCAAATCTGGATCAGAGGCAACTTACCAATAGACTACTAAAAAGTTCGAAACCAGGGGACATCATCCTCTTACACGATGGTAGACGAACTAAATCTTCTTCTATAAACATAACTCCCGACTCTCTAGCGTGTTTCTTGACTGAAACTTCCCTAAACAAAAGCGACTTCGCGACGATCAGCTATAAAACCTCAATTCCGTCGTGAATAACACTCCATAAAACCAGCCAAACATCCCCAACGTCCCAGCAATCGCAGTGCCTAAATATCAAAGACTAATGATTGACGAACAGCAATCAGCGCGAGATGCCTCTTACGTTCTAGTTACACCCGTTCGAAACGAAGAATTCTTTGTTGGACGGACGATTCAATCAGTCGTTAATCAAACAATTCGCCCACTTGAATGGGTAATCGTAAGTGACGGTTCTACCGACAATACCGATACTATCGTAAAAGAAGCCACCAATGATTATTCTTGGATTCGCCTCATTCAACTCCCTGAACGCAAAAACCCGAGTTTTGCCGCAGTTGTCGAAAATACCACACTAGGAATCGATCAAATCTCCGTCAATGATTACAGATATCTCGGGCTCCTCGATTCCGATCTCGAATTTCAATCAGACTATTTCAAGAAGCTAATCGAGGAATTTGACGACGACCCGAAGCTAGGCTTGGCCGGTGGAGTCGCAATAGACGTGGGCCTACCCAGGGACGTTTTCCCACGGAATAGAAAAGACGTGCCCGGTGCTCTTCAGTTTTTTCGAAAATCTTGCTTTCAGAGCATAGGTTCTCTCATAGCAGTTCCAGAGGGCGGCTGGGATTGCCTAACTTGTGCTGTCGCTCGAAAAAATGGCTTCACCACGAAACTCGTAACCAGTTTAGTTGTAGACCACTTGAAGCCCCGCAATGTAAGTAAAGGGGGGAAACTGCGTCGTATATGGCAAATGGGAATCCGCGATTACGCTCTCGGCTATCATCCCCTGTTTGAATTTGTAAAATGCCTCGGAAAGTATCGGATCAGCCCTCCCTTACTAGGGGCATTTCTCTGGTGGCTGGGATACTGTCAAGCAGCGCTTCAACGCCGCAGAAGAAGAGTTCCCGATGAGATTATTAAATTCACACGAAATGAGCAACTTATACGTTTACGCCGTGCTCTTGGTATATCCAAATAAAACACTGAGTATTTTATATTTACCATGCTCACTCTCTCAATCATTATCGTAAATTGGAATTCCAAAAATTACGTCCGCAAGTGCCTTAAAAGCATACAAGAGAACGGAGACAGTTTAGCCACACAAGTAATCGTTGTTGATGGTGGGTCCTTTGATGGTTGTGATGAGATGATTAATAATGAATTTTCATGGGTCGAATTTGTTCAAGCTAACAACAATATTGGATTCGGGCAGTCTAACAATCTTGGAGCAACCAAGGCGTCAGGTGAGTATCTTCTTCTACTCAATCCAGATACTGAACTAAAACCCGGAGCATTAAATCATTTAGTTTCTTCAGCTATCCGGTCACCTGAATTAGGCATTATGGGAGCTCGCCTCCTAAATTCCGACGGCACTCTTCAAACTAGCAGTGTCCACGCTTTACCGACACCTCTCAATCAATTTCTAGATTCAGAATTGGCAAGACGTATATATCCGAAATCATCTTTCTTTGGTACGGCAAAAGCATATTCATCACAAAAAGATACCGAGGTAGAGGCGGTGAGTGGAGCGTGCATGCTAATTCGCAGTAGCCTTTTTAATGACATCGGTGGGTTTTCTTCGTGTTATTTCATGTACGCAGAAGATATGGACCTTTGTTTTAAAACGCGAAAGGCAGGACTACGCAACTACCATTGCCCTGCGTGTGAGATCATACATCATGGAGGGGGAAGTAGCTCGCAGCAATTCAGCAAATTCTCTACAGTCCATATGTGCGAATCACTCAATCGTTACTTGCTAATCAACCATGGCAGTTCCGCATCTAACATATACAAGTTTTTAACAATGCTAAATGCCTTCATCCGCTTACCGTTGTTGACGGTATGGTACTTCTCATCTTTAAACAATAAACATAGCAGTACTAATACATCCATAAAACGATGGCTAACGATTATCCGCTGGACCATAGGACTCGAGAACTGGGCTTGTAAAACGAAATTCAAACCTACGATATAGTTTCTCTCAATGTCCTTTGCTTGGACACAAATCACTTTGTATTCGAATTCTTACTACCAAAATATCTCGCACAAAACCACTATGAGAATTTCAAGTATACACCTTTTACTGAGCCTAATTATCACTAGTCTTCTGCACCATTCCCAAGGAGCCACTTCAGTAACACGGCATGGGATAACCTGGCACTTCGACGCCGAATACGAAATAGGCCAATATGCAAATGGAGATTTCTACGTGGTCGAAAACTCACGAGGAGGTGGCGTAACGATAACATCGACAAGCCCCCCCTACGAATTAAAGGAAGGCACCTGGCACAGAAACGGGAGTATGATAAATCCTGTAGCTGGTCAGAATGCAGGTCAAGGTTTCGATAGCAGCACGAAAAGCTGGAAAGCGGATCTAAATATTGGGGACAACCTACCTTTGAACGTACCGAGTGGTTCGTCATTTGTAACTGCCACTTCTAAATCCTCAAAGAATCGTCGGCCACAACTAGCTGATTTTGCAGTTCTCACCATCGTTGATTCAGCTCCTCAGAAGGATTCGTTCAGACCACCTTACGCAGGCACCGACAAAACAAATCGTGGAAATGCTGCCAATCTAGATTACTCCATTTTAAGAACGTTGAAAAAACCAAACCGCGGATTAAATGTTCCGAACATATCGAACGTGGAAGATTACTTCGAACGCACTTGGTACGAACTACAAACACAATGGGTGGCCCAACATCTTCATCCCAGCAATAACATGCCTTCGTATGGCCGAGATATGGCCAAGCAGTTAGAACTAGGCATTTTCTGTTTGCTACTCAACTTCTCGGAAGAAAAGAAGAAAAAACTGTTTGTCAGACTTGTTCAATACGGAATTGATCTTTTTGGAGCAGCAAAATCAGGTGGCGTTTGGCAAAACAATGGAGGGCACAATCACGGACGTAAGATAATATTAATCCTTGCTGCTAAAGCTCTAAACGATCTGGAAATACTAGAATACGGCGACGCGAAAAAATATCTTATCTTTGGCGAAGACCAACAGACTTTCTACGTAAATCAGAGAACAATTGATATAACAAACGGCTCGAAATGGAAACCTGACCAACGCAGTGGGGTAGCCATACCGTACTCTACAAGCGACATAGGGTTAGCAGAATGGGGCATTCAACATAGAACATTTCCCAATGGTGATAACAAAGCTTGGTCAGCGATTTACCGTACTGTGGTGGGTGGGTCTCAAATCGGGCTCATTCTCGCCGCCAGAATAATGGAGTTTGAAGACGAATGGAATCATCCTCCCATTTTTGACTATTTCGATCGTTATTGGGAGATTGAAAAAAACAAAGAAACTGGAGGCACAAACCGAATATCTAAACTAGCCGCAGACATGTGGCACGAATATCGTTATATCAAGGTACCTATGAGACCCGACTCCTTGCAGATCAATTAACCCCTTTGCAACCTGTCAATCAAATATGAGATATAATCAAACTTTAATCTACCATATTCTATAGATACGAATCGAAAAGTTAGTGTCTCCTATATTTCTCACAGTTTCCATCGGACTGGTGATAGCCCAGCTCGCTATACCCAAGAAGTACGCATTCCTACCCATCCTAATTGCTGCTTACAACCTAGGTAATGTTGAATTTTTTGGTCAATTCACAACTATACGCCTCATAATTCTAGTCGGTATTCTAAGGGCTCTTTTTTCTGGTCAATCAATTATCTCATGGAAGGATCCTATAGATAGGCTCATTATTCTTTTTGGATTTTTTATCATGTTAGCAGCCCCCTTCCACAAAGAAGCAACTTACAACCCTTATACATACAACCTAGGACTGTTCTACAACATTGCGGGTAGCTATTTCTATGGTAAATCATTCCTAAAGGGTCCTAATCTAATTAGAAGATTCGCATTCGCGTTCCTTATTTCACTATTACCACTAGCTATTTTTTCCATACTCGAGGCTTCGAGTGGGAAAAACTTCTACTACTCTCACTTCGGCGCTCGCTCAGCCTCAGCGATTATAAGGGAGGGGTTTAGAGCACGAGGCCCGTTTGGGCACCCAATTCTTTTAGGCACTGCTGGGGCAGCTGCTATTTGTTTGTTTGTCCCATTTTTTAAAACCTCTAGAAAATTCGCCTACATTGGCATACTTGGCTCTGTTCTTATTACGGTAGCATCAAATTCAAGCGGGCCAATAGCTGCAGCATTGTTCGCGTCTGGGGTAGTATATTTCTGGCGTTGGCGTAATATGCTTGTCCATACGAAATGGGTAGCTCCTGCAATAATCATATTTTTATCCATCTACATGGAACGCCCTATTTACTACATTATTGATAGTATCGACTTCACAGGAGGGAGTACCGGGTGGTTCAGAGCTCGCTTAATTGAATCGTCGCTTCAGAACTTCAGCGATTGGTGGCTATTTGGCACCGACTATACCCGCCACTGGATGGCCACGGGTGTCTCGTGGAACCCTAATCATACCGACATGGTCAATTACTATTTACACTTAGGCGTTACCGGTGGCGTAGTACTGCCCGTGATTCTTATCGCAATAATCTGGATTAGTGTCAAAAAGCTCCTTCGAGCGGTTAAGTACTTTGATAACAAGTCAGAGCCTCATAAGGCCTTTACCGTATGGTGCTTAATCGCTGTCCTCACGACCCATGCAAGCTCATTTGTTTCTGTATCATATTTCGACCAAATGTATGTCCTTTTTTATCTCTTGATTGCACTAATCGCGAATCTTTCCTTCGAAACCCTTACCAACACGAGCGAACCATCCTCAAAAACTACGAATTGATCTAAAGTGTATACACCATTTTTTCTAGGATTTCAGCGAAACTCTTCCTAATTGTATCTAATTGATTCACTATTCAGTCAAATTCCTCAGAAAAACATAAAGATATAATGGCCAAAATCGAGATAAAGTTAGATATCCTTATGATAACTTATAACCGCCCAGGGTACACTAAAATGGCTCTTTCTCGGCTTCTAGATACATGCGATGAAACCATGCGAGTATGGGTATGGCATAATGGCAATCACGAAGAAACTCTCGATATCGTTAGAAGCCTATCAACGCATCCTAGGTTTTACAGGCTTGAACACAGTCCTGAAAACAAATGCCTAAGAGAGCCGACCAATTGGTTTTGGGAAAACTCTGACGCTCCTTTCGTTTCAAAGGTCGATGACGATTGCTCTTTACCCAATGGCTGGGCGCAAACTCTACTCCAATGTCACAAAATCAATCCAATCCTAGGTGCAATCGGTTGCTGGCGCTTTTATGACGAAGATTTTGTGCCCGAACTTGCAAATAAAAAAATTTGCAACTTAAATGGAGGACACGAACTTATGAAGAACTCCTGGGTACAAGGCAGTGGCTACGTTCTGAGAAGAGAATGCATTGATAATTTTGGTCCAATTGCAGAAGGCGAATCATATACCAGTTTTTGCATTAGAACAGCCTTAGGAGGTTGGCAAAATGGATGGTATTTCCCGTTTATCCACGAAGAACATATGGACGATCCTCGTTCGCAATTTTGCGAAATAAAAACCGATGAGAAGTTCATGGAAAATCGCCCTCTCAGTGCAATCAACGATAACGTTACAACATTAGCCCAATGGGCAGAACGCGTCAAATACATGGCATTCCTCGTCCAAGAAGCGAATCCCGATCCTAGATATCACTCCGGTTGGAGAAAAAAAATAAAGGGAGTCAAGTCCTATGCACAAAGGGCACTAGGAATCGAGTCAAAGTGGCGATCAGCTAAATAGCGGGTCTAAGATACCCAGCCACCCGTCTAATCATGCTCATTCCAATACCCCAGGGTAGCTAGCTGCCTAACCGTGGTTAAAGCCTCTCAGTTAGACATCAAAGTAGGCAAGGACAAAAGACTACTGCATACGGTTAAGTACGAGAAGGCAAATTCGAGGGGCTGCGAGAACATGGTCTAGCTAAAGCAAGGCCTCAAGCCCTACTTCGGGTCATGCAACAAGCTGCAAAGACACTCTTCGCTTGACCCCACTAACCCAGCAGAAGTTTTTGAAACCTCTAAGAGGAAGAGCAAGAGAATCGAAACCGCGTTCATTTAAACGACTGCAAAAAACCAACTAAAATCTAGCTACACGCTGTCTCGAAAACCAGGTCTCCTTCAGGCGAATTCTATCCAACTTGATCAAGCGACATCGAGTGCCCTATCACATCCAAAGCGACAACAGTTCAGAATTCATCGAACGCGGACTACCCCACTGGCTTGCCAAGAAGAAGATCCAGAAGCCCTTCGCAAAATAGATGTATGGAGAGCTTCAACTCGCGTTTTCGATAGGGATGCCTTAGCCGTGAGCAACTTTGGACTTTGACCGAACCGCGAATGGAAATCGAAAACTGGCGATGGATATACAACAATATATCGCCCCATCGCTCGTTGGGCTCCATTACTCCACTGGAGTTCCCTTAGGAACTGCTGGAGGGGGGCGGACCCAACCATTGCCGGGTCTTCAATCGGCCTACGGCCTCTTTTTGAATCGAGATTGGCAGCCTATACATTATCGCTTATGAGTCCAGAATAACGAAAGCGATGGATCAGTTCGGGTAATTCCGCTAAATACCCCTGGCAAGCCTCCGACTTGGTCTCTTTGCAGTACATG
>PCCK01000086.1 GCA_002731695.1 Porticoccaceae bacterium | reverse complement strand
GCCCTCTGAGTCAGAAGCATTCGTCTAACATCAGGATGCACAATAATTGGATCTGCGGGACCATCTACATTTTTTATGCCAGATATGGAACGCATTGCAAGTCGATCTTTCGCATAAGCTGCAGCAGCTTGGTATGAGAGTTCTGCAGCGGCAACGCCCTGAGCTGCTGTGCCGATGCGAGCTACATTCATGTAGGTGAACATAGCACTCATGCCCTCATGAGGTTTACCCACCAAAAAGCCTCTTGCCCCATCAAAGTGAAGAACACAAGTCGCACTGCCATGAATTCCCATCTTTTTTTCTATTGAGCCGCAGTTCACATTATTTCGAGGTCCAGCAGCACCATCTGTAGTCGGCAAAAACTTAGGGATCAAAAACAAAGAGATCCCTTTGGTACCTTTTGGGGCATTAGGTAGCTTGGCGAGTACGATGTGGATTATGTTCTCGGTGAGATCATGATCTCCAGCTGAGATGTAGATTTTAGTGCCCGTGACTACATAACTTCCGTCATCGGCCGGCTCTGCCCTAGTCTTAATTTGCGCCAAATCAGTGCCACAGTGGGACTCCGTAAGACACATCGTGCCACTCCATTTCCCAGAAATCAGTTTGTGTAAATAGTCTTCTTTTTGCTTTATGCTTCCATGAGCTTCGAGGGTTGCGATTGCGCCTTCACTCAAACCGGGGTACATAGACCATGCCCAATTCGCACCTGCCAACATCTCGTTGACAGCTATCATCACCGAAGATGGTAACCCCTGCCCTCCATACTTGGGATCACCGCTCAAACTAGTCCATCCAGCGGCAATAAACGCAGAGTATGCTTCTCGAAAGCCTTTTGGAGTAGTGACGTTGCCGTCTTGCCAAACACAACCCGAATCGCCGGTTTGATAGATCGGTGATAACTCATTCTCACAAAACTTCCCCGCTTCTGTGAAGATGCTCGCTATCACATCGGGGGTTGCAATCTCACCCTCGCGGACTCGCAAAAAATTTTCTTGCATCTTCAAGACATCGTTAAAGAGGAAATTCAAGTCCTCTAATGGGGCTCTGTAACTAATCACCGCTACCTCTCAAAGTCGGCTTTTTGTAAACTACTTAACATTTTCTCAACTAGTGACAACAAAAACAGTAACGTTTCTTCACATATTCTACATGCGAAGTGCTTCACGTAAACTGTATGCAAAAAATAACGTAAACTATACGTGATCAAACTTTATTTAGAGCAATTTCTGGAGTCAACAAAATTCATGCAAACAAAATCACATCATAGCTTTGAACTCAAACGCGCAAAAAATATCTCTGGGCTTAACATTGACTTTGAGGAATATATGCATCTCGAAACAGGAGCTCAGCACATTCACTTGAGTGCCGACAATAAAGAAAATGTATTTCTGGTGGCCCTTAGAACAGTGCCAGAGGACTCCACCGGTGTCGCGCACATACTGGAACACACAGCCTTGTGTGGGAGCGAAAAATATCCCGTTCGTGATCCCTTCTTCATGATGATTCGGCGTTCACTAAATACATTTATGAACGCTTTTACAAGTTCTGACTGGACTGCATATCCGTTCGCCAGTCAGAATCGAAGGGACTTTGACAACCTGCTAAAAGTCTATCTGGATTCTGTATTTTTTGCGCGCCTTGATCCGCTAGATTTTGCACAAGAGGGTCATCGATTAGAATTCTCTGATGCTGAGGATGACAACACACCGCTGACTTTTAAGGGAGTGGTCTTTAATGAAATGAAGGGCGCGATGAGTTCAATTAATTCCACTCTTTGGCAAACTACTAGTAAATTTCTATACCCAACCAATACTTACCACCACAACAGTGGTGGTGATCCTGTTGAAATTCCTTATTTGACGTATGATCAGTTCAAAGAATTTTACAGGGTCCACTATCACCCAAGTAATTCAATATTTATAACATACGGAAACATACCTGCGGCCGAACATCAAGAGAAGTTTGACACCTTAGCGTTGCGTCGTTTTCAACGTTTAGATTGTCACATAGCAGTAAAAGATGAAGAACGTTATGAGGCGCCGAAACAATTCGTTGAGGGGTATGCATCGAATCCTGACGAGCCATTAGATAAAAAAACACATGTTATCGTTGCATGGCTCTTGGGCGACAGCACAAATTTAGAGGAAACTCTGCAGGCTCGACTACTCTCTAGCGTGCTTCTCAATCATAGTGGATCCCCGCTGATGCAGGCGTTGGAGACAAGTGAGTTTGGCACTTCCCCATCACCACTTTGTGGTCTTGAGGATTCTCAAAAACAGTTATGCTTTGTCTGCGGCATTGAAGGCTCTGAGGAGTTTCTTGCCGATTCAGTGGAACACTCAATACTCAACGTTCTCCAAGGCATTGCTGAGAATGGTTTGGCTGAAGAGCAGGTTGCTGCAAGCCTTCATCAGTTAGAGTTGCAACAACGAGAGATTTCTGCCGGTCGTCTCCCCTTCGGCCTTAATCTTGCTCTAATAGCTTTAACTAGCGCAACCCACCGTGGCGACCCAGTCGCACTTTTAGATCTGGAGCCAACCCTCAAAAAGCTCGGAAAACAGATAAAAGAACCTGAATTCATAAAAACCCTTGTCCGAACTCTTCTCCTCGAGAATCCCCACCGAATCAGACTAGTAATGCCACCGGATAGAACACTCGCAAAGCAACGAGAGGCCGCAGAAAGAGAAAGACTCTCGACCCTGCAAAACAAACTAACCAAGCTAGAGAAAAAAGCCATCATTGATCAAGCTGTAGCGCTAAGAAATAGGCAAGAAGCTAGCGAGAATATTAATCTCCTTCCGAAAGTTGGCATTGAGGATATCCCCAGCCAAATTTCTTATTCTGAAAAAATGGTACTACCAAAAAAAGCAGTCCCAATAACTGCATACCAAGCGGGGACAAACGGACTTGTCTACCTCCAAGCGATTTTGCCGATCCCGGCTTTTGAAGAGCAATTTATCGATCTAATACCACTTTATACAGCTTGCGTAACGCAGCTTGGTGTAGGCAACAGGAGCTATCAAGAGACCCAGCAATGGCAGGCGAGTTTAGTAGGTAATTATTCAGCATCAGCTGCTGTGAGAACGGACAAATCGGACTTAACCTTGCTGCGGGGCCACTTATGTTATGCAGTCAAAGGGCTGGAGAAGAATCAGATGCCCATGACCGAATTCTTTAAAGAATCGATTTACAGTGTCCAATTCAGCGAGCTTTCTCGCATTAAGGAATTAGTGTCGCAAATAAAAAGCCAAAAAGAATCGTCTGTAGTTAGTAATGGACATTCGCTTGCAATGGCATCGGCAGCAAGCGGGCTCTCAGCCAGCGCGCATCTATATCAGCGCTGGAATGGCCTAACTTCTGTTTCGCATATAAAAGAGCTCGATAGACTTATTAACGACCCGAAAGAGCTGTCCAAGCTGGCAGATAAACTCGCAAACATACATTCACAAATAATAAATCAAGATTGTCAATTTTTGATCGTGGCGGAGCCCAAGAAAGTCTACGGTTCAATTTCCCAGATTGAGGACAAATTTAGGTCAAAAGTTGGGGTTGTGTACCCTAACCCTCCTGACGATATTATGAACTATCCTCATAAGTTAACTCCTGAAAGTTTGTGTTGGACTACTAATACTCAGGTGAATTATTGTGCTAAAGCATTCCCTACAGTGGCCTCTACCCACACAGATGCAGCTCCACTTACTGTGCTTGGTGGCATTCTCAGAAACGGTTTTCTGCATCGAAAAATAAGAGAGCAGGGTGGTGCATATGGCGGTGGTGCTGGCCAAGATAATAATTCAGGAGCTTTCCGATTTTTCTCTTATCGTGATCCGCGGCTAGATGAAACCCTCAACGACTTTGATGAATCAGTTCAATGGGTTCTCGATCACTCAATCGGTTTTGAAACAATCGAGGAATCAATACTTGGGGTGATAAGTAGCTTAGACAAACCCGGTACACCTGTGAGCGAGGCAATTTCCGCATTCCATCGGGAACTCAATGGGAGAAGCAAGTCATCTTTAATCGACTTTCGCGAACGCGTGCTGAATGTGTCTGAAGAATCGCTCAAAAAAGTGTGCGCAAAATATTTGATGCCTAAAACCGGTGTTACATCGGTTATAACGAGCGCAGAGACCGCGAAAAAGTTAGACTTCGAAGTTAAACATCTGTGAAAGATACGACTTACGGAGATCTTTTTATTGAAAAATAATCGGCGAGATTTCTTGTTCCAAGAAAAACAACATGTGAACAACTTTACGTTCGACAAGCGAGTCGCGAAAGTTTTCCCCGACATGATTACCCGCTCCGTCCCTGGATACAACGCCATAATCGATAATAGCGGAAATCTGGCGGCTAGGTTTGTCCAACCTAACTCTAATTGTTATGACCTCGGATGCTCCCTAGGTGCAACGACTCAGGAGTTGGCTAGAAACATAAATGTGGGTAACGTAACCATCATCGCTATTGATAATTCCCAAGCAATGTTGAACCATGCGAGACTTAGCTCAGATGGAATTAGACGGGATACGACCATCTCCCTCATCAATGATGATATCCGTCAAACCCCCATAAATAATGCCTCACTGGTCATATTAAACTTTACCCTACAATTTATTCAGGTAAGTGAGCGACTCGCGTTAATCACCAAGATATTCGAAGGCTTGAAATCCGGCGGTTGCCTCATCCTCTCAGAAAAAATCCGCTTCAAGGAGCCTAAAATAGATCAAAAAATGGTGGAGCTTCACCATCAATTTAAACGCTGTCAAGGGTATAGTGATCTAGAAATCAGCCAAAAACGCGAGGCAATTGAAAACGTATTGGTGCCAGAAACGATTGATATACATATCGAAAGACTGAAAAAAATTGGTTTTTCATCAATGCATATATGGTTCCAGTGCTATAACTTTTTCTCCATGTATGCTTTAAAGTGACACAATAAAATCCATTCCCGCTGCCAAGGGTTAAAAGAAGTACCTTATAAATCCTCTTATGATACTTCGCATAGGCTGCTTGTAAGGGGGCGTTAGCAAGGTGGATGGCGTAAATCTGTCATTAAGGATGCTACGCTTGTGTGAAAAAGTGTCGAAGCCCCATTTTCCTCCTGTCTTACCTAAGCCGCTATTGTTTACGCCTCCAAAAGGTAGCTTTTCATGTAAAAAATGAATAGCAATTTGATTTATGCAGGTATCCCCCGCGCTGGTCTCCCGAACCACCTTGTTCTGGAAGTCACGATCATTGCTAAAGATGTATAACGCAAGTGGTTTTGGCCTTTCGTTAATTTCTTTTAAAACGGCTTCGATAGCACCATATCTTATAATCGGCAGTATAGGTCCAAATATTTCTTCATGCATAAGAGCGCAACCACTGCTCAGATTTGTTAACAATGTTGGCTCCATGAAACGTTGTTTCCGACATACCCGACCGCCAGCCAACAACTCTGCACCTTGTTTTAGAGCATCGTCCAGCAGGTGTTCTAACCTCTTAAAATGGGTATCATTTACAATCCGGCAGTAATCTGGATTTTCATATAGTTTCTCTGACGGGCCGTATTGTCGTTGTAAACTATCGCCAAGGCGAGTCATGAATTCATCATAAATTGCGTTATTTACGTAAAGGTGATCGGGCGCAATACATGTCTGTCCGTTATTACAGAACTTGCCGAACACAATTTTCTCTGCAGCGCTCATTAGATGGGCGGTGTCATCTACAATTACAGGACTTTTCCCTCCCAACTCGAGCGTCACAGAAGACAAATTCTTTGCAGCCGAGGCCATGACCTTTTTGCCAACATTTGGACTGCCAGTAAAAAAAATATGATCAAACGAAAGATTGGTTAGATATTCAGCGACATCCGAATCACCCTCGAAGATTGCAACCTCTTTTTTGTCGAAAACCGAAGTTACAATACTTACGATCACAGCTGACATGGATGGCGTCATCTCGGAGGGTTTCAAAATTACTGTGTTTCCGGCTGCAAGTGCCAAAATCATCGGACAAAAAGTGAGATTAAATGGATAATTCCATGGGGATACGATGAGACAGACTCCCCGTGGTTCTGCAACGATTTTAGAGGAAGTACCAAAAAGCATTGGCGTGGGTAAAACACGCTCCGCTCTCATCCATCTCTTTAGATTCTTTTTTACAAATTTTAATTCCGATACAATCGGAAGTATTTCAGTAACATCTACTTCAGATGATGTTTTCGAAAAATCTTCAAATGCTGCCGCGTAGAGCTCCTCGTAAGACGACTTGAAAACTTTTTCAAAACGCTCTAAAACCGCAAGACGCTCTCGATAATTGCTTTCTCGAAGTTTAAGAGAGTATCTCTTCTGTTCAGCAAAAACATCATCAATAGATGCTAAGACCTGTGCTTTCTTTTCCCCCAACAAACTTCCTCCATGCCATCTAGTAAATAACATCGCATTAGGTAAACGATATGGAAACTCCTGTTGTCAAATATCTCGCAAGTTGACTAGTAATGCGGCGGAAAATCCAGTGTTGACGGCTTATCAGTTTGTAACCCGCCATTAATAACCTCCACAAGAGCCTCCAACGTTTTCACCGAAGTTGTCAGTGCCTCTATCTCAAGTTTTTGTCTGTAAACCTCATCTTCCAACTGAAAGTTCGCGAGGTCTAAATACGCAATCTTCTCTTCTATCTCGAGGATTTTGTCTTTTTCCATAGTAGTATTTGAAGTCTTTCCACAAAAAAAAATAACTATAAAACATATAACTTATACTTGCAGTATTTAAGGAAAAACTACAAATATGTACTACTACAAAAACTTACAAAATTGGATGAATGACTCAATATTGTCGTCCTTGGCAAAATGTTTACCTCAATTACTAAATGAACAGTTTAACACCTCTCGATGGGGAGATCTTCCGTTATGGCTTGATTGCCTCCATAACTTGCCCAACATAATTGCTGAGCCCGTGCATCTAGATTCCGGAGTGCACATTGGCAACCCAAGTCAATTGACCATTCCTAGTAACGAATTTCAGAAAAAATTGATGACACTTCATCCTTGGAGGAAAGGGCCTTTTTCCTTGTTTGGTATCGAAATTGATAGTGAATGGCGCTCTAATCTAAAATGGGCCCGGATAGCGAGTCATATTCACCCTCTAGCGAATAGACTGGTGTTAGACGTAGGATGTGGTAACGGATACTATTGCTGGAGGATGTTGGGCGCCGGCGCAGAGCGAGTAATTGGCATAGATCCATCCGCAAAGTATGTTTGCCAATTTCTCGCACTAAAGCATTTCACAGAAAATACCTTGCCAATTGACGTCCTGCCGATTGGTATACAAGATCTTCCTGCAAACCTCCATGCTTTTGACAGCGTGTTTTCTATGGGAGTTTTATATCATCGAAAGTCGCCGCTAGACCACCTCCAGCAACTCTTTGATCTCCTCCGGCCTGGCGGACAAATTATTCTAGAAACGCTTATTGTTGAGGGGGGTTGTGGGTATTCAATTGTCCCAAAGGGGCGTTATGCAAAAATGCGAAATGTTTGGTTTATTCCGAGCGCCAAGACGCTGATTTCATGGCTTAGAAGAGTAGGTTTCAAAGATGCAAGGCTAGTTGATGTGTCGATAACAAGCACGAGAGAGCAGCGCAAAACCCCTTGGATGACATATCAATCACTTGAGGATTTTATTATGACAGATGGAAGTGGAAGAACTCTGGAGGGATACCCACCGCCAACACGAGGTTTTTTTATCGCAGAGGTTACTAGCAAAAATTCAAAATAAGGACCTCGAAGTTGTCCTCTTTAAAGTTTCATGTGTTCGTTACAAAAATATAATCTTTAGTACATGGTTGTACGGATCTCACTTATTCAAAAAGGTGCTCTGTCCTTGCAAACTGATGATTCAACACAAATAAAAGGTCTTCTAAACGAAAAAGCTTGATGTTTGGTTTGCATGTTTTCATAGCAGGCGTCAGTTGATTTTAAATATTTTGAACACGGAAGTTTACACAAGTATCTCTGTAACATGTGTACACCTAGGTTTTATTTTTTATCGTCGGAGTTAACAACTGATAGCCTTGGGTCGGCATGCTCGGGTAGATGGACCAAAATTTTTTCTGATGAAGCTATCGAAAATGTTGAAGGAAAGAAAAATTACTTGCGCGCGCGGAGCGCATTTAGATTGAGTTTAAAAAATGATTCAACGAGTTTATTACCAGAAAATGGTGAATATTCTCGTATATCGTTGGCATCCTGTAAATCCAGAGTGGATTGACTCGAATCCCAGCCTAAACTATAGTTCACCTATGTCAAAAAGCTCCAACGCACTCGTAGCTCAGCTGGATAGAGTACTCGGCTACGAACCGAGCGGTCGGAGGTTCGAATCCTCCCGAGTGCGCCAAGTTAATTTATTTTCTTGGCAAATTCTCGTTTTAAAGTTCTTTTATCGTCTATACGTGTACATAAATGGGTACATGAGCTAGTAGTCGGGTATGGTTACCCTGTTTTTGCATACCTTATCCGTCTCAATGAAATACGTTACAAAACCGAAGGAGAAATCTTCCAGCTCGATCTCGAACATTCTTTGAGACAAGTCGATGCCTAAATTCCATGAACGTGTCTCACAGCCTCTGACCCATTGGAACTTCACTTGGTGTTAAGCTGATTTCGTGGGTCCAAACACTAGGAAACTGATTCGCGATAGCGACAAAAGAATCTGCAATGTCTTTTGGATTGAGGAAAATTGACTCCAGCTTTTCGGACTCTTACTTAATCATTCGTAGGTTACCTCTGTCAGCAATTATTCTCCGTAAGCTCGGTGCATCGATAGGCTTGGCAATTATAATGTGAGCTGCATGCACCCCAAAAGTTTTATATTCTTGGGCCATCACTTGAGTCAATGCTCTTTGAGCAAATTTGCTCGGTGCATTTAGACCAAAGCCTTTATTTCCCCTTAGCAACATTGTTTTTCCAGAAACTAAGAAAGTGTCTGATCCAATTTTACGCATTCTAGGCAACGTTTACTTCGCAACACGCAGTAATCCAGCGGCGTGAACGGCATAGGAGGAATCAAATGCTTTTAGATCAACGTTTTCGAGCATATCGCCGCCAATTGGATTTCTACTCGTTTTTTACCTTACTCGGGGGCCTTTGCAAATTCGGCGTTGTAGCAGAGCACATCGATTTTCTTGTCAGTTTGATAGATATTTTCAAAGGCTGCGTTTACCGAAGTTGGATCAGTGACATCACATTCAATTGCTTCGCATAAGCCTCCAAGTTTTCCAGTGATATGATCGTTAAGTTGGAGAAGATTTTCTTTTGCTCTAGAGAGAATCACTAATGCGTAACCCGCTAATGAAAATTGGATTGGAAGCGCGCCTCCTAAACCCCATTTTACTTCTGGAGAAAATTCTTCATCTTTACCGATACCAAAGTACGCTTTATTAGAGCTATATTTGGTGCCTGCGCCCACGACCACACAAACTGGTTTCCTACGAGTCATTTTAATTTGATCCTTACTCATTGATCAGTCTTTATTATTTTTCAAATAGCGTCTATACATTAATGAATGAGTAGGGTTCTGTAGACCATTGAGCACTTAAACCTCTTTAGCCCAGTATGAGCAAAAAAGGGAGGCATACTAATTTTTAAGACAAACAGAGATTATGAATAAGGTGGAAAGATGACATCGGCGACGTAATTTATTTAAAAGACGTAGATCACTAATGGGTGGGTATATTAATTATGCGTTCGATGTTCTATTGATAATGTTAAAAAAGAATAATCATATGTAATCTACTATTGCGGAAAATGTCTAACTATCTTGTAAGTAATAGCAGCATTGTTTGCCTCAATGACCTCAAAGATCAAACCTTTGTATGCTCCTATAGGTCCTTGTTCTAGATCAATAGAAAATTCCCGAGTATCGGTAACTAGTCTATTTATTAGCGTGCTTGATGTGGCATAAAAATAACAAATTGCTAAAAAGTTTAAAGGTGCTAATGCTGTAATCGCACTTACGGGTGCAAAAACCTATGATCGTTCAGTTGGGTATTGTGAAGTTGCAGGTCCTGATTTTGGTAAAATGATGATGATTAACTCTGAATGAAAGGTTTGGAGCAACTATGATGTTTGGGATAGATACTAACCCCTAATCTTCGTTACAGCCCTACTAACCTATAAAGTCCCACCAAACCAGTTTATACCTGACAAAGGTATGGTCTCCTAGGACACCTATTGTTGCTTCACTTTTTATGGGAAAAGTTTAGAAAAAAACGATAATTAACGACTTTGCATTACTCATTCTTAACTCAATCTGTCTCCCCCCAAAAGTATTATAGATCCTCGTCATAAGACTGTTACCGACGGTAACAAGTTAAATCTTTAAACAATACAGAAGCCGCTAGATATCAATTTTTGTGATAGGGCTTTGATTGCACTGGGTCCGATTTCGCAACATCCTCCAACAATTGTAGCTCCAGAATCAATCCATTTGAAAACCTCATCGACATAGCGCTTGTCAGTCAAATCAAGTCGTTTCTTAAGAGCCGCGACGGTTGAGCTTATTTTTTTATACTCGTCGTTGATTACTGTAAACCCGTTTGCGTACGCCCCAAAAGGCAATCCAAATTGTCCGATAATTTTTACACCATCGTTAACGGCCTCTGGCCGCGAACAATTGATCAAAATTGCATCGATTCTATAGTTATCCACACAAGTTCTAATATCACTCAAAGCCTCTCCTGAGCGTAACTTGGTTCCATCAAAGTCATCCACTGAAAGTGCAAGCCAAATTGGTATCGAGACATTTTTTACTGCTCTCAAAGCACCCATAGCTTGACTGATAGAACTCATAGTCTCAATCAGGAGAAGATCAACATGTGGTGACAAAGCCTCCACTATCGGCGTGTATGCTACTTCAGCCTCTATGGGCGGTGGACAAAGTTCCGGCACGTAAGAGCCAACAAGAGGTCCAATAGATCCAGCTACACTGCCGTAGGCAGTTTTATCACGAGCTGTTACAGCAGCACTAATTGCTGAATCCCAAAGCTTTATGATGTCATGAGGTGAATTTTCGTAGTCTAATCTGTCTTGAAGGATCGCATAGGTATTTGTAGTTGCAATTGTGGCGCCCACATCAAAGTACTCTGTATGAAGTTCTACTACCAAATCTGGACGCTCAATAAGTACATCGGTTGACCACATAGTAGATAATGGACCTCCAAACCGATTTACCAACTCTTGTCCAATTGAACCGTCAAGCAAACGTATATCACTCATTGATGTGGCTCCTACTTTTGTCGCACTTTAAATTGCTCATTGGTTGGTCTTAGCAATCGTCTTAGGTCACCTTGTGGCGTTTTTGATTTATAAGAACCAGAGACGCTCTGGCTATACTAAAAATATAGTGTTCGGTCCCTTTCGATCATCAAAGTTTAAATAATTTTTTTAAAATAAGGATAGCATGGAAGTAATGTCGATAACCTTCGATCGTTACTTCGCTCGACAGCTTCAAAACTAAAATCACTACTCTACGATAACATAGTTGTTTTTCTCATACAGATCTAAGATCTCATAAAATTTATCAAAAGAAATCACAATCCGTCCAAGCAACCTATTTATGCCTGACAGCGCTATGTTAGCCCATATGAGGTCTTTACAGAGTTTCAACTGTCATGTTTGATAACTTTAAAAGCTTGTGAGACTCTCTGAAATGATGCTAATGTTAACTGGGGTTGATCAAAACAGGTTTACTACATTTGATTGCCTTGGAAAGAAGAAGGAGTGCTACCATCCAGTAACGTATGCTCATAAGTTCGTTCCAAGCCCTGAAAAAAGTAATAAATCAACGTCAAAAAACTTTCTGAAATGGATCACGAGAAATTTTAATTTATGCATATTATATAAGAAAGAGGGCACACGCCATAAAAACACTTATTCTCACAGTTTTTTGCGTCTTGTTCATTGGATGTGCTGAGTACAGATATGATGTGGTTGAGTTTGATGAGTATCCTGATCGAAAGGATGTTGAGGAGTGGTTCAAAGACGAGGTGTGGCTAAAAAAATGGCCGCTTCACCTCGCTGCATATTCTGGTGACGAAGAGCTTATAAATATCTTGTGCAGTGAACGAGTTTGCGATCCAAACTTGAAGATGACTGATTGGTATAATTCAACTCCCCTGGGATGGGCCGCTTCAGCTGGACACCTAGGCACGGTAAAACTCTTGATTAAACTGGGTGCCGATCCGCTAGTGCCGCCAAATGATGCTGGGCATACCCCTTTGGGAAATGCAATAAGAGGAGGTAGACCCGCTACAGCTAAGTTCTTAAAAGATTATGAGATTGAAAAACTTGGCTCACTGAGAGATGTGCATGATAATTTTCTTGGTGAAGAAGAGGAAACAGATTTTTTAGAAGGTCATAATGAAATTGATTGTGAAGAGATATACTTTGGCATACAGGAATTTTTAAATTTAGCCGATCAAAGATGGCAACGTTTGGATAACGAAGAATTCAAAAACAAAAATCATGCCGATGAAATTGCCCTTGAGGCGGGTTTTTTCTCGCAACAAGCGGCAAATTACTCACAAGTTTTTGCTGCTTTATGTAAAGGTTAAGTCAAACTACTGCAGTGAAACTTAAGTATTTTATAACATTTAAATTGCGCTCTAAAAACAACAGATCCTGCTAGACCCGAGATAGTTCAACAAGCCACAACAGCTATACTCACTCAAGCGAATCAACAAGGGCAGCAGATCCTTGAGTTGTTGAAGGCGATGGAATACTAAAAACAATCCATTCAAGATACCTCACAAGATAAGAGGCAGGTACCTTACATGTGCACTTTTAAAATCGTGTAAACCTGTCAGAGATTACTTTTACCCAACGCTACACCGCTTGGGTACCCACCACTATCTTTGAATTCATATAAACAACCATGCACAAAATATGGTTTGGTCACAACTTTATCGATAAATAAAAAAATAAGTATAAAGCAAATGTTTACCTTTATTTAGTACTCAGAAGTAAGACGCAAGTTTTGATTTTCCGCAAATCCGCAAAAATTTGATAATGTCTTTAAAAAAGTTTGCGCTTAGCGTATCTTTTCTCCAAGTGACGCTTATCCATAGATAACAACGGATTTACGTTCCAAAGAAAACGAATCAAAAGGCCCTCGTTGCCGTTACCAATAGCAAACACAAAAGCAGGTATTGGACTCATGAAAGAGGTTCACTCGTC
>PCCK01000085.1 GCA_002731695.1 Porticoccaceae bacterium | reverse complement strand
TTTAGCGATGTCAAATTTGGTTAAGATCTCGAGTTTTGTTCGCCTTATGAGCTTCTCAGCCATACTCACCTTAAGTTTGTGCGTTAATTTACTGATATTATCTTCCTCTTTTTCAGAGGTTGGTGAGTCCCCTATCAATGATGGCAGTGGACGCATCAGAATGATAACAGAGATTCTCGATCTTAAAGGGCATGTTGAAGGAGGTTTTTTTCGACGCACCTACGAGTCTGACTATACCCTAGAGCTAGATGACACTCGAGAGAGCCGTCTCTCTATGACATCTATCTTTTATCTGCTTTCCTCTGAGTCTCCGCTAGGACAATTTCATTCTAATCGTTCTGATATCATGCACTTTTTTCATATGGGAGATCCTATTGAGTACTATATGATCGATCCTGAAGGCAATTTGACGACTGCTGTAATGGGACACGATATAAGGTCGGGGCAAGTCCTTCAGCTGGTCGTGCCAGGTGGAACATGGAAAGCTTCCAAAATAGAGGAGGCTGGTGAATATGGTTATGGGCTGATCAGTGAGGCTGTAACACCCGGATTTATTTATGATGACATGACTCTAGGATCTCGATCTTACCTACAACAACTTTTTCCTCAGCACACAAAATTGATTGATGATTTGCTACCCTAAAATATTAGCAGGTCATGGTAACTAGCCACCAATGCAGTTCGAAAAATCTTAAGCATTAGAAGACGTAACTACAAAATAAAGCGGCAGAAATAATTTCAGTTGTGATTGTTCCGAGCAAATAGTGACTTGATGCTTCTCGATTGCGTAATACCGATCCCCGCTAAAATTAAAAGCAGGGCAGGATACAGGTTTGATTCAGGTGTCTCGCCCATCACAATGATGCCAAAGATGACGGCCCAAAGTGGCACAAGATAACTGACGAGACTCAAGAAAATAGGCCCGGCAGATCTGATTACCCTTATGCGTAAAATATTACCAATAGCTGTGGGTATTATCGCGAGCGTTGTCACTGCGGTTAACGTTGAAATATTCATCCCTGATGGCAATCCTTCGAACGTCAATGCGCTGATGATAACAACAATCGCTCCTATGGAAAGTGATGCAGCGGCCACACCAATCCGATCAATGGGTGGTAGCATCCTCAAAAGAATGGAGCTGGTTGCGTAACAAAAAGCTGCTGAAAAGCATGCTAACCTTCCTGAGGATTGATATTCAGAGTGATTTCCCAAAAAAATACTATCTGTCCCAAAAAGAATAACAACCCCAGCAAAACCCAACAAAAACCCGGCTAAGCGTGTTAATGTTATTTTCTGGTCTGGCAATAAAATATGGGCCAGTGGCAATATAATTAGACCCACTGATGACATCGCGACGCCGGCGTAGGCTGAGTTCACGTGTTGTTGTCCCCAGGCGAGCAGCTGGAAAGGAAGAGCCCCGCTGAAAAGTCCGAAGATAATGAGAAGCCCCCAAGATCGAACATCACTTAGAAAGAGCTTTCTACTATGAAAGAACCAAAAGAAGTTGGTGATCGCTGCGGCGATTGTGATCCTCCAAGCCGCCAACCAGAGAGGGGTGACTCCTTGAAGCGCAACTTCAACAAGAACGAAAGCACTTCCCCAAATTACACTGAGCACACCTAAGCTGATCCAATTTTCCATTGAGATATTGGCCGCCGGAATTTGATTAGACTCTTTAGTATGCATATAAGTTCCTTGGATAGTCCGAAACAGTGGTGTTTTGCTATTTAAGTAATTGCCCCTGGAGCAAATCATTTTCCATTAATATATTTACAACCTCAGCCGGTCTAAAAAAGATACAATCGATATCTAGTGACAAAATAAAATTTGCACTACATTTGTATAAATAAAACATCAGTACGTTGGCTGAAGACAAATGGTGAAATCTTTGACTTGGATCCGTTTCAATGGATTGGTATCACAGATAAAAAGAGTACTGTTTTAGTTTTGCCTTTGTTCTCTATCTCTGCAAAAACTACTTCTTCATTAGTATTTACAATGACCTCTACGTTTGGTCAGATGGCTTAGTTCTGCAACGTCAAACCTTTCGCCATATCTATTGAATACTAAATTTTTTTTGCATGGCAATGACCTCTACAGTAGGGTAACCTCGGTTATTCACAAAATGATTTGCCGATATTCACATAATTGCAGGGTATTGCATGTTTAATTGCGTGCTAATCGGCCGGCAAACGGGTAATATTTACCCTTGGTTGCGGTTATTTTCAACTTTCCCGACCTCATCCCAAAACTCAAATAGATTTGTAAATATTTTAGTAAAGCCGGTTCCAATATGCGGTACAGAAATCCTTTGGTAGTCCTATTTGCTTGCGGTTTGGTGATAGTCGCGCTCGGTTTAATTAAGCTCAAGCAAATACAAAGTGCTATAGCTTTTGCTGAATCTTTCCCCGAATCGAGCGAGACAGTCGAGTTGAAAGAGGTTCAATTTAAACCTTGGAAAGAAGAGAGAGCATACAAGGCAGAAATCGTAGCGGCGAAAGAAATTGACTTAGTAACCGAGGTTGATGGTCGAGCAATTTTTGTGGGCTTTGAATCAGGAGACATTGTTCAAGAAGGGCAGATATTAATTCGTCTTGATGCATCCGAACAGGTAGCCAATCGGGATGCATTGAACTCTAGGCTTCAGCTTGCAAACTTACAATACGACAGAGTCAGGAGGTTATTTGATAATGGCGTAGCGTCAAAGGAGGAGCTTGATCTGGCCCAGACTCTCCTCACGTCGATTCGGGCGTCTCTTGGGGCATCAGATGCAGTAATCGTCAAGAAGACCATATCAGCACCATTTAACGCTCGCGCTGGCCTTCACAACGTGAACGTCGGTGAGTATTTAAAGGCGGGTACCTACATATCAAAATTGGTGGGAACGGGTACAATGCTCTATGTAGATTTTTCAGTTCCCCAGAGTAAGGATCAGACATTAATCGGAGATGAGATTCGCGTAATCTGCGGTGCAGCCTCAGACAATCATTTATCGGCAATACTAATAGCGAAGGATGCATCCATTAATCGCCTTTCGAGGAGTATCCGGGTAAGGGCAACATTAACTGACGCGCCGAAAAAAGTTGTCCCTGGAAGCGTTTGCAAAGCTATGGTATCTGCAGAAAGGGAAATCTTAGTCGCCCATGTTCCATCCTCATCAGTCCTATTTGACCCGCTGGGACCCTATGTGTTTGTCCTCAAGGAAGCGTCAACTGACGACAGTGCTGGTTTCCGTGCTAGCAAGCGACGTGTAGTACTTGGACCATCTTATCGCGGAGAAAGGATAATCACAGAGGGAGTCGAAAGGGGTGAGAAGATTGCCTCGGTAGGTGCCTTCAAACTTCGTGAGGGAATCCTTGTCTATAAATTTGCAGGTGAACCCCGTTCCGCAATGACCTTTCCCACGCACAATGAATGAAATCTCAGACACCGATATAACTAAAAATGAGCAGATTTCTGCTTATTGGGGAGAAATCTTTATACGGAGGCCTGTCATAGCGATCTCATTTTGCCTACTGATCTTACTCGCGGGGCTGAAGGCATTATCTGATATCTCTGTATCACAATTCCCAAGATTAGCGAGTGCAATGCTCGAGATAAATACCTCCTTTGTTGGTGCTTCTGCCGAGGCAGTTAAAAGTTTTGTAACTGATCCTATGGAACGTGTGCTGAGCGCAGTGCCGGGGGTAGACTATCTTGACTCCACTACGACTGCGGGTTTGAGTAACATAAGACTTTGGCTTCACTTGAACCAAGATATTCCATCAGCTATTGCGGAGGCATCGACGCAACTTGATCGCATAAAATATGAATTACCCTCGGGTGCTTATGATCCATCAGTTGAGGTTGTCAGGGCAGACCGTCCGTGGGCGGGATTTTACCTACCTGTGGTTTTGAAAAATGGAATATCACGATCTGCAACCACTGATTTCCTCGAAAGAGAGATTCTGCCTGGTTTTGGGTCGATTGCAGGTGTGAGAAAGGCAGAAATAATTGGCGGTAGATCTCCCGCGATGAGGATTTGGTTAAATCCGGAGTTGATGACGGCACTCGATATCAGAACATCTGATATTCGTTCGGCAATTTCAAAAAATAGCGTTATTGCTACACTCGGCAAGACCGAGAATAGTGTGCAGCGGATCGATATGCTTGCCAAACCAGCTCTTTTGAGAGAGGAGGATTTTGAAAAGCTTATTTTGCGCGAGTCGAATAATGAGGTGATTCGGCTAGGGGATGTCGCTGTGGTTAAAATCGATGAGGAAGGAGGTGCCGAGAATTCAAGATATACCCAAGATGATGCGGTATTTATAGCTGTATGGCCAATGCCTGGCGCTAATGAGATTGATATAGCAGATATTTTATACACCGAGATCGCAACCGCCAACGACAGACTCCCAAGCGACCTCAAGATCCAGCTCGGTTATGATTGTACCAAGTATATGAGAAGTGCATTAAAGGAAATCGTAATAACATTGCTAGAAACAATAATGCTGGTAGGGCTCGTGGTCACCATATTTATGGGTTCGGTTAGAAATGCACTTGTACCGCTAATAACCATTCCTGTGTCGTTGCTAGGTGCTGTTGCTGCAATTTATGCCATGGGATTTTCCTTAAATCTATTAACAATTTTGGCGATTGTCCTTGCGGTTGGATTAGTAGTCGATGATGCGATTGTGGTGGTGGAGAATGTATCGAGATTAATACGTAGCGGTGTTAATCCCACCCGCGCGGCAATCGAAAGCTCGCGGCAACTCTTTTCACCAATATTTAGTATGACCTTAACATTGGCGATTGTTTATCTTCCGATTGGCTTTCTCAGCGGTTTGACAGGAGCCTTGTTTAAAGAATTTGCTTTTACACTTGCAATCGCCGTAATTATATCTGGGATCATCGCAGTAACGTTGTCGCCGGTGATGAGTGCAACCATTTGTCGTAATCAGGTACTTCCCGGAAAGAGTGAAAAACTGGCCGATGGGATATTTGAGCGAGTAAGAGCTGTGTATGCCTCACTCCTCACAAAGTCATTAAATTCTAGCGGCAGCGTGCTTATCGTCTACCTATTCTGTCTTCTGTTAATTCCCCTTTTCTACGTTTTTTCCAAACAGGAATTGGCGCCAATTGAGGATACAGGCTCTTTGATGATGATCATTAAGGCGCCACCTAATGCGTCACTAGAATTCAATACATCGAGTATGTCGAGCGTTGTTAGTGCACTCGAGGACTTGCCTGGTCGACAACAGATGTGGCAACGACTTCACGAGGCTGGTGGGTTTGCAGGTCAGACCTTTTCAGATCATGATGAAAGAAATATTTCTGTCCAAGAATTATTGCCAATTGCATTCAATAATCTTTCACGCGTGCCCGAACTCAAAGCGCTTCCCACACTAGAAACATCACTTCCAACGGCGGGTAATTTTGATGTTGAATTTGTTGTTCAATCTTCCGAATCGTTGGAGGACATGTATCCTTATGTACAGCAGATGTTATCCTCGGCAGCCTTGAGTGGACTATATCTCTATACCGATACTGACTTGGTTATCGACCTCCCTCAGGTCAATGTAAAAGTGGATTATGAGCTTGCTACAGATCTTGGATTCAGTCATGCAGATGTTATGTCTCAGCTCGGGTTTTTTTATGCAGAAGACTTTATAGAGCAGTTTAATATTAATGAGAGGGCTTATAAAATAATACCGATGGCGGCCGAGGAGTTTCGTGATAACCCCTCTAGGTTATTGGACATAATGGTCACGAATGAAGCCGGTTTGTCGGTACCTTTAAGCTCTTTGGCGGTGATTGAGAGGGTCGTAGCACCGAGGTCTTTGGGTAGGTTCGAACAAAAGAACGCGTTCCGAATTTTTGGCGCATTGATCCCGGGACGGACCAAAGAAGAAGGGCTTGAATTTCTTGAGAGGACGGCCAAAGAAGTTCTCCCTGGCAATTATTCTTACGATTATGCTGGAGAGTCAAGGCAAATTCGTGCAGAGGGAAATAGTCTATTTTCGGCTCTCGCAATAGCCCTTGTCATCGTATATTTCGTTCTTGCGGTTCAATTCAATTGCTTTAGAAATCCCTTTATTATCTTGATGGGTTCGGTGCCTCTTGGATTCATGAGCGCTCTCCTGTTTACCTATCTTGATTTGACCACCATCAATATATATTCCCAAATTGGATTCATAACTCTTGCAGGGTTGGTATCGAAGAATGCGATACTTATTGTTCAGTTTGCGAATTCTCTTTATGAAACGGGTATGAGCCGATATGACGCGATTTTTGAGGGGGCGGCTGTAAGATTACGACCGGTTTTGATGACAAGCGGCGCTACGATCCTTGGACATCTCCCTCTTGTTTTGGTGACTGGTGCAGGAGCTGAAGCCAGGAACAGTATCGGTATTATTTTAGTTGCAGGGATGTTCGTAGGGACCCTGTTTACGATATTTATTTTGCCAAGCTTATATTTGTGGTTTTCATCCTCAAGTCGTGCGGAAGATTTGAGAGAGGTCTAGAGAGTAGCATAGACATTTGTCTTTCATGGAGGTCGAAAAAAAGTGAAATCGAGAAATGTGGTGGTAAAATTCCTTGAATCTTTTTCTTTCGGAGATCCTTACAAGGTAGTAGATCATGTGACCGATGGCTTTAAAAATCGTCAAATGGGTTTATTAGCTAACTCATTCGAGGGCAAACAGGAGTACCTATCCAGATTACATCCATTTCTAAATAAATTTAAAAATCTGAGGTACGAGATTCGGAAAGTTATCTCCGAAGACTCCAATGTGGTGGTTGAATATACGTTGCATGCAACACCGGAGGAACACGATATTTGTGTTAATGGGGTTATGGTTTTTGTTGTGGATGACTCTTTAATTTCGGAGCGCTCAGACTACTGGGATGGTTTGACTTATCTTCGTCAGGTTGGCCTTTACTAGCTCTTTGTTAGAACAAGACGTGATACTGATTTGTGCCTGTTTTTCCTCTGATACTCGATGACTTTGCATTGGCATGCGGTGTGCATGTTGTCTTGGAAATAAAAAACAAAGTATAGGTTTAAACTATGGACGAGGAAAATAATATATCAGCGTTTGCAGAAAACCACAGCTTCCATGTGCCCAAATCCACATGGACTCATATAGCTCTGCATTGTAAAGATATCGATAAAATGATTGCATGGTATGAAGATTTTACGCACTTTTCCTTACTCTATAAGGAGCAGGATGATAACGGTTATGGCGCTTGGTTAGGAGATAACTCGCAAAAAGAGCAACCTTTTGTTTTAGTTTTAATGCAGTTTCATGAAGGTAAAGATCCCTTCTCACCGGCGAAGCATCCTCCTCTTGGACCTTTTGCCCACATTGGAATCGAGATGCCTGAAAAACGATCTGTGGATCAAATTGCAGCCAAGGCCGATAAGGCTGGATGTCTTGCCATGGGGCCGGTAAAGATGCCAAGAAGAATCGGGTACATCTGTTTCGTGCGTGATCCAGAGGGGAATGTGATTGAGTTTTCATTCGATCAGGGCGTGTACACAAAGGCAAGAGAAGTTTGGGGAGGCACAGTACAGTAGGTTTCTTATTTATATGCACCAATTATGTGCTGGATTGTTTGAGGAGGAGTAAATGAAAGCGCTAATATACGATGGTCATGGAGCTGATGTGCTTCAGTACCGGCAGGTAGATGATCCAGTCCCTGGATCCAGAGATGTTGTCGTTAGAGTTGCAGCAACTACTGTGAATCATCTCGATGTCACTCAACGCAATGGCTGGTTTACTATGCCGGGTTTTACATTGCCCCATATTTC
>PCCK01000084.1 GCA_002731695.1 Porticoccaceae bacterium | reverse complement strand
TCGGAAATCGGGAAATATCCGAAAGCCGAAATTTTTGTAGTTTGTGCTCATGACGGTGTCGAGAAAACCTTTATGGGTTTGCACAAAAGATCGCTGCAATTAAGATAGCTCAAGACATTATCGTAAGGACATTGTTGAGACCCTTTTTTTTAAATTTTTTTTTCAAAGGCAAATTGAAAGCGATGCCAGCAAAGCTCCTATTCGACGATGGTCAAAGTGTTATTATGAGATCTCTGGCATATTGTCCACAGTCATATCTTCAATCCCTCGCTGGATCAAGGCCATACCCAGCTATTCCTTGTAATTTTTGCGGTACTTAAGACGGCATGTAGAAAAGGGTTTGCGAGGGGATGTTGATTTCTAGGCAGAGGGTGCATTTAGGTAGGACAGAAAATATTTTTAGAGGCGTAAAAATCTCTCGCCGTTACAACTTTTAGAACTACAGCTTTTTAACTTTGACGAATGCAAAGGCATCGCTTGCGATGGAAGAGATGCAGATGCGGGAGGAATATAGATTTCATTCGTGCAGTTAATTTGTGAGGATAGTCTCGTTGGTTTATTCTTTAAAAAAGGATTTATAAATGCCACAGTTTGGTTTAGCAACATTTTTAGCCTTCCTAATCTATCTTTCCATAGTTCTAGGAATTGGCTTTTACGCCTATCTTAAGACGCGCACTGCTGGGGATTTTTTGCTGGGGGGAAGGCAACTTTCGCCAACTGTATCTGCGATTAGTGCTGGTGCTTCTGATATGAGTGGTTGGGTGCTACTCGGATTACCAGGCTATGCTTATGTTGCGGGGTTGGAGGCATTTTGGATTTCTATCGGTCTTATCATGGGATTAGCAGTAAACTGGTTTCTAGTTGCAAAACCGCTACGAATCATTAGTTTTAAACTTAATGATGCAGTCACACTTCCTACATACTTACAGCGTCGCTTTGCAGACCCGAAACCTTGGTTAAGGGTGATTTCTTCGCTGAGTATTTTACTTTTTTTCCTATTTTATGTGGCTGCTGGGTTAATCGCGGGCGGTAAACTTTTTACTGAAGTATTTGGTATTGACTATCAAATGGCAGTAGTTGTCAGTGTTGCAGTTATTCTGGCATATACACTTTTTGGGGGCTTTTTAGCGGTATCTTGGACAGATGTTTTTCAGGGAATGTTGATATTAGTAGCATTATTTTTATTACCGATGCTAGTTTTGAATAAAGCTGGTAGCTATGATTCTTTTATTGAGGGAATTTCTGATAAAAACATGTATTTACTTAATATTTTTATTTCTACGGATGGTAAGGAGTTGGGTTTCACAGCGATTGCAAGCGCCATGGCATGGGGGTTGGGTTATTTTGGACAGCCACATATTTTAGCGCGTTTTAAAGCGATTCGGTCTCCGAGGCATGTGCACAGAGCCGCTTTTATAGGCGTTACGTGGGCTTTTTTGTGCTATTTTTTGGCGGTTGCTGTTGGATTAAGCGGTCTTTTTATCATCGAACAACCCCTCGAAGACTCAGAAAAAGTGTTTATTACCCTGACGAAACTCATGTTTGATCCACTGGTTGCAGGGGCTCTTTTAGCCGCAATTCTTGCCGCGATCATGAGCACAGTGGACTCGCAGTTATTAGTATGTTCCGCGTCTTTGGCGGAGGATCTTTATCCTCTTGTAAGCGACCGGGAGTTAGTTGGCAGTGATCGGTTGAAGATCGCTAGAGTTGCGGTTGTCTTTCTTGCACTCATGGCGACTGGTATTGCCATGAATCCAGAAAGTAAGGTGTTAGACGTCGTCTCTTATGCTTGGGCGGGACTCGGAGCGTCATTGGGACCTGCTGTAATAGTAAGTTTATATTGGAGTCGTATGACATCGATTGGTGCAATTTTTGGTGTGATAGTGGGTGGCCTAACAGTAATTATCTGGTCTCGATTGTCTGGGGGGATATTCGACCTTTATTCTTTGTTGCCAGGATTCTTGCTTTCATTAATTGCTATAGGTGCGGCGAGCTTGTTAACTCAAAGAAAACTATCCACTAAAGCGATCGATAATTACGTGCAGAGCCGGGCAGAGATTTAAAAGAATCTTTGTGTAAATTTGCGTCTGCTATTTGGCTACATTTTTTCTGTTACCTCGATACCCAATAGCTCAAGCCCAGTGGCAATGGTCTCCCCAGTTTTTGAACAAAGCGTTAGCCTACTCTGGTGTGTTTCGCCTAGTACGGTAGATTTTAGGATTGGACACTTTTCATAAAAGGACATAAATGCACTAGCTAATTCGTGAAGGTAGCTACAAAGCAGATGCGGCAGAGAGTCTTCCGCCACCTGTTCTAGAACTTCATTAAACTGAAGAATTTTTAAGCATAAAGTTTTTTCCTCAGTATTATTGATAATTACTACCGCTGAGCATTCAGTCATCTCGACTTCGGCACGCTTAAAAATGCTACAAATTCTAGTGTAAGCATACTGTAAATATGGACCTGTGTTGCCATTTAGGGATAGCATTGCGTCCCAGTTAAATATATAGTCTGTTAACCGGTGTTTGCTGAGATCTGCATATTTTATTGCGCCTATCCCCACTTTTTTTGCGATCTCCAAAATTTCGTTCTCACCAAGGTTGGAGTTTTTTCTTTTAACTAAATCTGCGGCGCGTTGAATTGATTCATCTATTAAATTTTCTAGTTTAACAGTGCTTCCGGTACGCGTTTTGAATGGCTTGCCATCCTTTCCCATCATTGTCCCGAAAGGATGATGCTCTAAAGAAACTTCGTCTGAAACGAGTCCGGCGAGTCTTCCAGCGCTAAACACTTGCTTCATGTGAAGTGCCTGTCGCGCGTCGATAAAGTATAGTATTTGATTAGCCCTAAGTATTTTTGCACGATGTTCGAGTGCGGCTAAATCAGTAGTTGCATATAGATAACCGCCATCTGACTTACGGATTATCATCGCCGATGCTTGACCATTTTTATCCGACAAATCATCAAGGAATATGACTTTTGCCCCTTGATCGTCAATTGCTATTCCCGAGAGGCTGAGCCTAGAAACGAGTTCTTCAAGTTTATTATTGTATGAACTTTCTGCCTTGATATGGTCTTTTTTCAGGCTAACATTTAGTCGGTGATAAATACTCAGATTATGTTGAACAGATATGGCGATAAAATGTCGCCATAGCCGAAGACAGTGCTGATCCCCTGATTGTAGACGAACAACATATTTTCGGGCTTTGTTAGCGAAATCACTTTCAGAATCAAACCTAGCTTTGGCCCGTTGGTAAAATTTTTCAAGATCATTCAACACCAACTCGGCAGTTTCGCCGCTGCTCATGTGGCACTCTAATTCCGCAATTAGCATGCCGAATTGAGTGCCCCAATCTCCCATGTGATTTTGTCGGATGACTTCGTTCCCGAGATGCTCATGCACCCTCGCTATGCAGTCACCAATAATGGTAGAGCGTAGGTGTCCAACGTGCATCTCTTTTGCTAGATTAGGCCCCGAATAATCAATCACAACTATTTTCGGCTCTCGTTTAAAGATCTTCTTAACGTCGTTCTCTGAAAGTTTTTTAGCTATAAAAACTTTTTTTAAATGTAAATTTATGAAGCCAGGCCCCGCGACTTCGGCGAAGTCCACTAAATCGGAAAGGTCTGCAGCGGCTAATATTTTTTCCGCAAGACTTTTTGGATTTTCACCAGCTAACTTCGCAGCTCTCATTACTCCATTTGCTTGATAGTCTCCGTATTCCGGTCTGACACTTGGCCTTACCAAAGGGGAGGTGTTAGTTGGAAGACCGAGTCCTATCATCGCGGTCGAAAGTCGCTGTTCGACAATGCTTTTGATTGACATAAAGAAGTTGCTCTGATTAGGATCAACGAATTGTAAATTCAGAGGCGATTAAAGCAAAGAAAAAACTGATAATTGATAAAGGATTTGTTCTACGTTGTTAGCATGATTGCCATGTCAAAAGCTACTTTGCTATTATTGAGCGATTGGCGATATCAGTGCTTAAAGTTTTTGTCTTCGTTTGATATGCTCTTATTCAGTAAAGCATCGTTTTATCTGCGCAACAGGGAAGCTATATGCATTCAACTCTGATCGAGCAAGGCTTTGACTTAATGCTCTTTGGCATGGGCACGGTGTTTATTTTTTTGTTTTTGCTGGTCACAGTAACTGTCGGCATGTCGAAGATAGTAAACCACTGGTATCCGGAAGTGGAGGTTGATACTGAAACAGTCGCGGCGCAACCCCCCTTGGATCCTCGTATTGCATCGGTGATTCAGATCGCGATCGACCGTTATCTTGAGAGATGAATGAATCTCTAGTTTAAGCCTCGAACTAACATAATATTTTGAAGGAAAGTAATATGTCTGGGAATGTAAAGCCCTTGGGAATTACGGAAGTAGTATTGAGGGATGCTCATCAGTCTTTATTTGCGACCCGAATGCGCATTGACGATATGTTGCCCATTGCGGAGAAATTAGATCAGATAGGCTATTGGTCGGTCGAATCTTGGGGTGGGGCTACTTTCGATGCATGTATTCGTTATTTAGGCGAAGATCCTTGGGATCGAATCAGGGAAATCAAAAACGTAATGCCCAAGACTCCGCAGCAAATGCTTTTTCGGGGGCAGAATATCTTGGGGTATCGCCATTATGCTGATGACGTCGTCGAAAGGTTCGTGGAGAGGGCCGCCGTTAATGGGATTGACGTATTTCGCGTTTTTGACGCGATGAATGACATGCGTAATCTCAAAACCGCCTTGGGTGCAGTAAAGAAGGTGGGTAAGCATGCACAAGGGACGATTTCTTATACTGTTAGCCCTGTGCATACTCTAGATCTTTGGGTTGATCTTGCTAAGACTCTTGAGGACATGGGTGCTGATTCAGTATGTATAAAAGATATGGCGGGATTATTAACGCCATATGTGGGATACGAACTCGTTATGCGGTTAAGGAGTTCGGTGGATATTCCTTTGCAATTGCATGCCCATGCGACTACTGGGCTTTCTACAAGTACAATTATGAAATGTGTAGAGGCTGGTATAGATAATGTTGATACCGCAATTTCATCGATGTCTATGACCTATGGGCACTCACCAACCGAGTCTGTAGTGTCCATTTTTGACGGTCAGGATCGGGACACAGGTTTGGATATTGATCGGTTGGAAAACATAGCGGCATATTTCAGAGATGTTCGAAAAAAATATGTGCAATTTGAAGGCTCCTTGAGAGGAGTGGACTCACGCATCCTTGTTGCACAGGTGCCTGGTGGAATGTTGACCAACATGGAAAGCCAGCTGAGGGAGCAAGGAGCGGCAGATCGATTAGATGAGGTTCTCGCTGAGATTCCTTCAGTTAGAGAGGAACTTGGATTTATTCCGCTTGTAACACCTACCTCGCAGATCGTTGGCACGCAGGCGGTTTTGAATGTGCTAACAGGCGAACGGTATAAATCTATTAGTAAGGAAACGAGTGGCGTCCTCAGGGGGGAATATGGAGCCACTCCCGCACAGGTCGATAAAAAATTGCAAGAGAGAGTGCTCGATATAGATGAACAGCCAATAACCTGCAGGCCAGCAGATCTAATGGAGTCGGAACTCACGGACTTGAGCGAAGAACTTTTTCAATTGTCTAAAACCCATCAATTCAGTTTGACGCAGACAGAGGAGGGGATTGATGATGTTTTGACTTATGCCTTATTTCCGCAGGTGGGTCTAAACTTTTTGAAAAATCGAGGCGATGCCAGCGTATTTGAGCCAATGCCGACAGGAAAAGCCACCTTGCCTGACGCAAAAAGAGAGGAAATTTACACTGTCGAGGTCGAAAATCAATCATATGTAGTCAAAGTGGCGCCGGGAGGAGATATCTCTGCAATCGCTCCTGTCGGGGAAATACAAGCGGATAAAACGGAGTCCTTATCTAGAGATCTCTCAAAAGGCGAAGTGATTACAGCACCGTTGGCAGGGACCGTGGTAAAAGTTATCGTAAGTTCTGGAAATGTTGTCAAAAAGGGAGAGCCGGTACTCATTCTTGAGGCTATGAAGATGGAAACTCAAGTTAGTGCCCCGCGGGATGGTACTGTTGCCGAGATTCATGTCCGATCTGGGGATAGCATATCGGTTGGCGATTCTTTGGTCGGTTTGATCTAGGGCCTTAAAATGGATAATTTGACAAAACTTCTCGCTAGTTCCGGCTTCATGCAGATAGAGGCCGGTATGGTTCTGATGATTTGTGTTGGCGTTGTGCTTCTGTATCTCGCAATTAGTCAAAAATTCGAGCCCCTCCTGCTTCTGCCAATCGGATTCGGTACTGTTCTCATAAATATCCCAGGAGCTGGGTTCGGTGCGCCCCCAGTTGTGGATGCGATGGGAGAACTTGTTAGCCCTGGGGGGCTGCTTTTTTATGTTTATGAGGGTGGAATCGCGACAGGATTATTTCCCTTGATTATTTTTATGGGCGTGGGCGCCATGACTGACTTTGCACCACTCCTCGGAAATCCTAAAACCCTTTTACTAGGAGCTGCAGCTCAAGTGGGTATCTTTTCTACCGTCCTCGGCGCGGTCGCATTGGGACACTATGGCATACTCGACTTCACATTGAGAGATGCGGCGTCTATCGGCATCATCGGCGGTGCGGATGGCCCCACAGCAATTTTTGTGGCAAGTAAACTGTCACCGGACCTTCTTGGTGCTGTGGCAGTTGCTGCATACTCATACATGGCACTTGTTCCTATAATTCAGCCTCCTATTATGAGAGCTTTGACGTCGAAGGAAGAGCGAATGATTGTTATGAAACAGCTACGAAAAGTCTCTCGAGTCGAACTCATTACCTTTCCCTTGATGCTACTGATGATGGTTGGTATGTTGTTGCCGGATGCGGCTCCATTGCTTGGGATGTTCTGTTTCGGGAATCTAATGCGGGAATGCGGGGTTGTTGATCGCCTAAGCGACACTACCCAAAATGCACTTATCAACACTGTAACCATCTTCTTAGGATTGGGTGTGGGCTCAAAAATGAGTTCTGATAAGTTTTTGAATTTTGAAACCCTCGGAATTTTAGCGCTCGGCGCGGTTGCTTTTTGTATCGGTACTGCGGCAGGTGTATTGATGGCTAAATTGATGAATACTTTTTCACAACATAAGATTAATCCGTTAATTGGGGCCGCTGGTGTATCTGCAGTTCCTATGGCAGCGAGAGTCTCCAATCGGGTCGGCCTCGAGGCTAACCCTAATAATTACCTTTTGATGCACGCGATGGGTCCAAATGTGGCAGGAGTGATCGGTTCTGCTGTGGCGGCAGGCGTGATGATTAATCTGGTTTCAGGTTCATAATTAATGGGACCGGTCGAGCAGAGTATACTTAGTGCCCTTGAAGCTCTGAAGCCTAGTTTTTTGGATTTGCGTAACGAGAGCTCTTTGCACTCTGTTCCGAATCACTCGGAGACTCATTTCAAGCTAATAATTGTCAGCGATGATTTTGAAGGTAAAAGGCAGGTTAAGAGACATCAGCTAGTTTATGGCCTTTTATCCGACCAACTATCAGGATCGGTACATGCGCTTTCCATGACAACATTTACCAAGGATGAGTGGATTGATGCCAGTTGGGATATTGCGGAATCTCCCAACTGCATGGGTGGAAGTTGCTGAGTAGCAACTAGCGACTTACAGTGCGGTTTTTGGTAAACAACTTATCATAATATTTTGCCACACAAACGTTTTGGTCTAGCGTTTTTCGTCGCGTTTTCGGCCATTAACCTGAGCGCTTGACTTACTTGCAGTTAGCCCGTAAGTGGTGGTCTCTAATCCCTATGATCCTTTGTACCCGTTTCGATATAATAAATTGAAATCCTTAAGTAAATTATTTTCCCCCATATTCACTTAGCTTGTTTTCTTACGAGCGAAAGTTAGCTACTCTATTGCTTATTTTGCAACTGAATATCTAGGGGTGAAAATGGAGAGTATAAAAATCAAGACCAAGTCGCTATCAGAGGTACAAAAAAGAATTAGTGACGTCAGGACTGTCGTTATGAGTCATAAGGCATCACTTTATCAATCGCGTGCCATGATTGAAGAAAATCGTATGATGATCTTGAGTAACTATGCTGCGGCTTTTATGGGGAATCGGCAGTTAGCAAACCATAACACAGACGAAATTTATGCAAATCGAAGGGCTATTTTGGAGTCAGTTGAGACTAAAACTGATTTGGAGGTTGAAACTATTCGCGTGAAAGTAAGTAATGCAGAGTTAACATTTCTAGAAAACCGTAGCGCACTGAACACAGCAGTCTTGAGTATCAGCGAGGATATGGCGAAAATAAACGCCAGCCTGATAAAGATCAACAATAAAATAATGGAGGCTAACGAAAAAATTGTTTCATTCAACTCGCGTCAAATTGAGATCAATAGTAATTTATTGAATGGAACATCGGCAGACCTAGATTTCACTCATCAGGAAAATGCCCGTTTAATGTCCGAGAATGAGGCGCTGTTAGAGGGAGTTGCGTCTGAGTCAAACGAGCAGTCCGAGCGCATTATGGAGATAATGGAGACGTCAATTGAGAATGCTGAGGCTCTTTCGGAAAATAAAAATACTATCTCGGCAAGGCGCGATGAGATTATGAAAAATAGAGCGTCATACCTGGAAAATAGACAACATATCAATGTTTAATTCGTGAGAAGAAAAAAGGGTATGGTTTAAATGGTGCTTTTATGAATAATTATAAGAATCCACTGTCACCGGTGCATATATCCTTTGAGAATACTCTCACGAGTAATGCCGACGAGCTTGCCGCCCTTTCCATCGCCAAGACGAGGTTGAATAATCAGCTTAATGCTGAAAAATCCGTAAATCAACGTATGTCCTTTCATAATGGCAATACCTATGAAGGAGATATGCTAAATGGGCTTTATCATGGTAAAGGGACATTTAGATGGTCAATGGGAGCAGTTTACGAAGGTACTTGGGAAAATGGCAAACGTAGTGGAGAGGGTACTTATAAGCATCCCAGTGGGGCAGTTTATAGTGGTAGCTGGAGGGATGATAAGCGCCATGGACTCGGTAACTATAAATATCCGGACGGCTCTTCCTATAAAGGAGATTGGTTAGCCGGCAAGCGCACCGGAAAAGGCAAATCCTCTTACCTTAACGGTACTACTTACGAGGGAGAGTTTGTTAATGGTAAACGGCATGGGGAGGGGCGATCATCGTTTTTCAATGGTGATTCTTACCAGGGTGAATGGAGTGAAAATAAGATGAATGGATTTGGAAAGTATGTTTGCAAAAATGGAGAGTTCTATGAAGGTAGCTTTGCCTCGGGGAAGCGGCATGGTCGAGGCAGATATGTGTTTCAGAATCAGTCGTCGGTTGAGGGTAGTTGGGTCGAAGGCATACACCAAAAGTCCGAGTGAAGAAATTCATAATCGAAAAGTATCGATTCGCTCCATGACTTAGCTGACCAAGCTAAAACGGCTTTTGTTCGTCCTTTTAGGATTAATCTCAATTTGCTAAGTGCTCTCCGTCTTAAAGACTACAGCCTGCTCTAATCTGAATCTGACTGGTAGTTCGTCTCCAATAGAATGGTCAACATCATTTGGGGCGAGACATGACAGTATCTGCCCATCCGCCATGGCAAGATGATAAAGGTAGTTAGCTCCTTGAAAGAGCTTTTCGACTATGTACAGAGGGTGTCCTTTATTTTTATCGAACACCACTAGATCTGGTCGAATCAGTAACTTGATGCGACCCTCATTCCCCCCCGGCCATTGTTTACTCGATAATTTACCCCAACCATTCACTAGGTTGCCAGCTGCATCAATTTCAAGATTTATAAGTTTGCCCGCTCCAATAAAATCTGCCGCAAAGAGTGATATTGGATATTGATATAAATCTCGAGGTGAACCAATCTGCGCAACGTATCCCTGATCGAGCAATACAATCTGATCAGACATTGCAAAGGCCTCGTCTTGATCATGGGTGACTATTAGCGCGGTGATTTTTCGTTTTTTTAGTAGGGCCCGAACTTCTGCCGCTAGCTGGCTTCGACGAATACTATCAAGATTTGAGAACGGTTCATCGAGCAAAAGGATCTCTGGGTCGGGTGCAAGGGCTCTCGCGAGAGCAACTCGCTGTTGTTGACCCCCGGAGAGCTCATGAGGATATCGTTGCGCAAGTGGATGCAGTGAAATCAGGTCAAGCATCTCTCTAATCCGAATAGCTTTTTGCTCCTTATCAGTTCGCGTTAGACCAAAACCAATATTTTGAAGAACAGTCAGATGTGGGAATAAGGCAAAGTCTTGAAAGACCATTCCAACAGAGCGCTGTTCGGGCGGCTTCCTGAAGCTAGGCGTACTTATAATGTTACCTCTCAACCTTATCTCACCATCGCGGATCGGTTCGAAACCAGCAATAGCCCGGAGTAAACTTGTTTTCCCGCAACCTGACGGACCCAGCAAACATCCGATTTCTCCCTTGGGCAAGGCAAAAGATACATCAGTAACTGCTGTAGCATCAGGATATTCAATGCTTACTCCTTTGAGAGCTAGTTGTTCACTCATCCTAGTTTTTATCCTGAATGATAATGCGAGTAATTAATAATACAGGTATGAGGCCAATTGCGACAATGGATAATGCAGGAAGTGCTGCATCCATTAACTGCTCCTCTGAGGCTAGTTCATATGTGCGTATCGCTAGCGTATTGAAATTAAAGGGCCTCAAAATCAATGTTATTGGAAGTTCTTTTAAAACCTCTACAAAGACTAAAAGTAGTGCTGTAAACAAACTTGGGCGTAGCATAGGCAAATGAATTCGGGTTAAAAGATGCGATGGTGAGGCTCCTAATGAGAGAGCAGATTCATCAAGGTTAATTTTGATGGTAGACATACCAGAATCTATAGCTTGCAAAGATATGGAGAGGAAGCGCGCAAGATATGCAAATAAAAGAATTCCCAGCGTGCCACTAAAAATTAGTCCAAAACTCTCATCAATCAATTGCACACTGAGTTCATTAATTTGCTGATCCAACCAGCCCGCGGGTAACATGACGCCTACCGCGATCACTGTGCCGGGAACAGCATATCCCAGTTTTATAATTTCTGTTTGTACAAGTTCTCGTTGTCGCCCAAAACGCCGTTTTACATATGACAGAAATAGTGCAAGTACAAGGCAGAGGACAGATGCTGCGGCAGCAAGTATTATGCTGTTTAAGAGGAGATAAAAAAATTCCACTTTCTCAATTTTTCGCCAATGGTTTATTGCCCATACTGCAAGCTGTGTTGCAGGTAGGAGAAATCCCATAATTATTGGAAAACTAAGTAAAATTACTGCGCCAACCGCATGCCATTTTCTTAACACGATTGATTTAGTTTTCGTGAGAGTAAAATTCTGATAATACCGCAGTTTATTTCTTGATTCTCTCTCAACAAGCATCAAAGCGAAAACAAAGAGCAGCAGAAATGCACATAATTGGGCAGCAGTTAGAAGCTCTCCCAAACCGTGCCAGGTCCTAAAGATCCCTGTGGTGAACGTGTTTACTCCAAAGTATGAAACTGTTCCATAGTCTGCCAAAGTTTCCATTATAGCGAGGCTAAGTCCAGCAACAATCGCTGGTCGAGCTAAAGGGAGAGAGACGAATAAAAAGGAATTCCATGGGCTGCGACCTAAATTCCGACTGGATTCAAGCGTCGTGAGTGATTGACCCGCAAATGCAACTCGTGCCAAGAGGTAAACATATGGGTAAAGAACCAAAGATAGCATGCAAATAGCGCCCCCGAGTGAGCGAATTTGAGGAAAATAATAATCTCCATATTCCAACCCAAATGTAGATCGAATCAGAATCTGCAGGATTCCAAATGAATCGAGGATGCCTGAATAAGTATAAGCAATAATGTAAGCCGGCATAGCCATCGGAAGCAAAAGAGCCCAACTTAACAACCGACGCCCAGGAAACTCACATAGTGCGCTTAGCCATGCAGCACCTACCCCTAAACCAAAGGTTCCGATTCCTACCCCAAAAACGAGGGTAGTTGTGTTAAAGACATACTCTGTTAATACAGTGTTATTTAAGTGCTGCCATGTGGCACTGAAGGGTTGTATCAGGCTTGCCATTACAAGTAATAATGGCATTGATAATATCGCAGTGATGCAAGTAGCCGTATTGCGCGAAGTCAGCCAGTTAGAGGTATGGGCCGGAGAGACGGTAGTAGGTGTTATTTCCAACCAGCCCGATCCATCGCCATTATAGCGGCTGCATTTTGGCGTCCAAGCTCTGACACATTGACTTGGTTGGCTTTAAAAGCGCCCCAAGATTTCAGGACATCATTCAACTCGATATCGTCACGGATGGGGAATTCATTATTGACTTCAGCATACCACTGCTGACTTTCGTCGCTCGTCAAAAAGGCGATAAGGTCAGTGGCGAGGTCCGGATTAGAGGAGGACTTAGTAATTCCTACACCTGAGATGTTAATGTGCGTTCCTAGCTGGTTTTGATCCGGCCAGAATAGCGCTACCTGTGATGCCGCTGCGATCTCCACAGGGTCCTCAGAGCCAAGCATGCCAGCGAGGTAATAACTGTTGACAAGAGCGATATCACACTCTCCCGCGGCAATGGCTTTAATTTGATCTCTGTCACCACCTGATGGATTTCGGGCAAAGTTTGTTACTAAACCCTCAAGCCAATCTGAAGTATATTCGACCCCTTGTGACGTTAACATCCCCGCCACTAAAGATTGGTTGTAGATATTGCCTGATGAACGGACGCAGATTTTTCCTCGCCACTTGGGGTCCGCTAACGCTTTGTATGTTGCTAATTGATCTGGAGAGACTCGTTGTCGAGAATAAACGATTACGCGTGCTCGTATGCTGAGTCCGAACCATTGATCGTCTAAACTTCGGAGATGGGGCGGGATATTGTTGTTTAAAGTTTTTGAAATCATTGGCTGAAGAAGTCCGGCGCGCTGAGCTCTGTAAAGGCGTCCTGCATCTACGGTTAACAAAAGATCAGCTGGAGAGTAGATTCCTTCGCTTTTAAGTCGAGCTATAAGAGAATCTCCCTTGCCCGTAATTAGGTTTATTTTGGTTCCTGTATTTTTGCTGAATTGATCCAGAAGCGGCTTGATGAGAGCCTCTTTCCTAGCCGAATAAATATTTAATTCATTATTGTAAGTATAGTTACTGGAACTCATGCCATACGCTGAGTTTACAGCAAATAAAAATGAGAGAAAAAAATAATTATTCTTCATAGTGAGACAGACTAACTGTTTGAGAACGGTAATTATTCTCATTTACGCAGAGAATGCAAGTGGAGGTAGTTTTTCCGACTAATTGTCGGATTATCGACTCAAAAAAGAAGCTCATTGCGGACATCTTCAATATAAAAATTGCTGACAATTTATTGGGTGAATAATCTATGTTGAATTGTATTTATGCTCAGGGCGCGATTTTAATCAGAGTATAGATTCAGGTTATCAGTTGATAGTGAAAAACTGTTAGACCCCTGTGTTTAAATCGCGCTTAATAGCTGTGAAAAGATTAGGCTGGAATCATTAAATAACAAAGGAAGTATTTTAACAGTGAACGGTAACTATTTAAATCCTAGAGATATTGATTTTTATCTTTATGAGTTTCTTGATACTGAGGCCTTGCTAGGAAGGCCACGATACTCAGACCACTCTAGGGAGATTTTCGACGCCACGTTAAATGGAGCTCAGAATATAGCGGAGAAATATTATGCTAATCATTACTCTAAAGGTGATAATAATGAGCCCACTTTTGATGGTTCAAATGTAACAATGATACCCGAGACTCAAGTTGCTTGGGATGTGGCAGCTGAGTTTGGTTTGATGGCAGCACACCACGACGTCAGTGAGGGGGGGTTGCAGCTACCGGAGATTATTTGTAAAGCGGCAAGTGCTTACATTCAAGCAGCAAATTGTGCAAGTTCCGGTTATTATATCGTCACCGCATCCGCGGGAAACCTAGTGCGAAATTTCGGGAGTAAAAGACAAAAAGAACAATTCTTACATCCCATGATGGATGGAAGATTTGCTGGCACCATGGCTTTGTCAGAGCCAGCTCAAGGCTCTGCACTAGCAGATATTAAGACCTCGGCAACCCGCCAGAGTGATGGTAGTTATCGTATTCGAGGACAGAAGATTTATATCACTAATGGCGATCATAATTTGACTGAAAACATCATTCATATGGTCTTAGCGAAGATAGAGGGTGCGCCTCCCGGAGTGCGGGGGATTTCGCTTTTTATTGTTCCCAAAGTTTTGGTAAATGAGGATGGTAGCCTCGGAGAGAGGAACGATGTTGCACTTGCGGGTTTACTTCATAAGATGGGTAATAGAACTGCGACTTCTACTGTCTTGCACTTCGGGGAGAACGAGGGTGCAGTTGGTTATTTGGTCGGTGAGCCACATCGAGGACTTGGATACATGTTTCAGATGATGAATGAATTGCGGGTTGGCGTCGGCTTAGGTGCAGCTGCTATTGCATATCGTGGGTATCAACATTCACTTGAATATGCGCGAGAGAGGCCTCAAGGTCGCTTACCCTCAAACAAAAATCCATCCACGCCTCAGGTAAAGATCATTCAGCATGCCGATGTTCGCAGAATGCTCATGGCGCAAAAAGCGATCGCAGAAGGTAGCATGGCATTAACTTTATATGCTGCTTCATTGTTTGAGGATTCGCAAACTTCCCCTCATGAGTCGGACAAAGAACGTGCGCTGTCACTTCTGGATCTACTTACGCCAGTGGTCAAGAGTTTCCCGTCAAGATATGGGTGCCGGAGTAACGACTTAGCCATTCAGGTGCTCGGTGGTTCTGGATACATCCGCGATTATCCTGTTGAACAGCTCTACAGGGATCAGCGGCTGAATCCAATTCATGAGGGTACAGATGGGATACACGGTATTGACCTACTAGGACGGAAGGTCTCCGCTCGCAGCGGAAATAACTTTAAACTTTTAATGTCAGAGATTCGCGCTGCACTTGACGACGGATCTGAGGTTCGACAAGTTAAGCACCTTATTTCGCCAATCAGTGAGGCACTCCAGCGAGTGGAATATGTAACTGAAAATCTTCTTGATAGGATCGCAATTGATCCAGACCGAGGTTTGTCGAATGCTACGCTGTACCTTGATATGTTTGGTCATCTGGTGGTAGCTTGGATTTGGTTTCGACAAGCTGTCGTTGCGGCAAAAAAAATTAGTTGTAATGTTGACGAGTGTTCTGAACTGGATGCCAACTTTTACCGAGGAAAATTGCAAACAGCCAGCTACTTTATAAAGCGAGAGCTTCCCAAGATATCTCATGAGGCGAAAATTTTAGAAGAGAACGACAGTATTTGCTTTGACATGCAAGATGCATTTTTTTGATAACCCTCTAATTTACATATAAATATCGGGTGATAAAAAGACTATTTCCAACAAGGAGAGTGCCATGAAATTTTCGGAATTCGCGCGTGAGCGAAAAAGTGTGAGAGGGTTTAAAAAAGATCCCCTTCCAATGCATATAGTCGACGAGATTATAGAAACAGCCAAGTGGGCCCCGTCCTCATTCAATTCGCAGACTTGGAAGGCTCACGTGGTTTCGGGGGAACCGCTTGATAGGATCCGTGAGGGTAACACAAAGCAAATATTGGCGGGAGTACCGCCTAAGCGTGAATTTGCCTACATAGAGGAATATCAAGGAGTTCATCGGCGAAACCAGATCGATGTGGCGGTCCAGCTTTTTGAGGCAATGGGCATCGCGAGGGAGGATAAGGAAAAACGTATGGAATGGGGATTGAGAGGATTCCGGCAATTCGACGCTCCCGTATCAGTTGTGCTAACTTACGATAAATACCTTGAGCCAGCCGCCATGACGCACTTTGCATGCGGGTCGCTTGCTTACGGAATTGTATTGGCAGCATGGGAGTTGGGGATCGGGTGCATAATTAATGGACAGGGAATTCAGCAGCCAGACGTGGTTCGAGAGCACGCAAATATTCCCGAGGATGAAGTAATAATGATTACTATTGCGATGGGCTACCCCGACTATGATTTCGTTGCTAATGATGTGAAGTCAAGGCGTGCCGATAACGTAGATTTTGTAAAATATATAGGGTTTGAGTCAGATCAATCTTAATCTAGGTCAGATTTTTGGTGACGTTCTTTGACTTGTTTAGACTCATCACCCCAAACTCGATTCACTCTCACGCCCCGCTGGACCGCTGTTCTTTTTTGTATTGCGGTTGACCACCGCTTTACGTGGGTATAGTTATCAACCTCCAAAAATTGTTGCGCATTGTAGAGTTTTCCAGACACTAACGCTCCATACCAAGGTTGAGTGGCCATGTCTGCGATGGAATATTCATATCCAGCAAGGTACTCGCTTTTTGATAGAGCCTTGTCTAAGACGTCGAGTTGTCTTTTTATCTCCATGGCATATCGGTTAATTGGGTACTCATATTTCTCGGGTGCGTATGCATAAAAGTGACCGAAGCCACCACCAAGGTAGGGAGTGCTTCCCATCTGCCAGAACAGCCAAGATAGACATTCGGCGCGTTCTTTAGAAGACGTAGGGATAAAAGTGGAAAATTTTTCCGCAAGGTAGAGTAAGATTGCGCCTGATTCAAAGATTCTGGTTGGTTCAGCTGTACTATGGTCAATCAATGCAGGAATTTTCGAGTTAGGGTTTGCTTTAACAAACCCGCTGGAAAATTGTTCACCATCCCCAATCTTTATTAACCAAGCATCATATTCAGCTTCCTCATAACCGAGCGACAGCAATTCCTCGAACATTATACTCACTTTCATTCCATTTGGTGTCGCTACTGAATATAGCTGATGGGGATGATTCCCAATGGGAAGCTCTCTTTCATGAGTTGAGCCGGATATTGGTCGATTTATTGACGCAAACCTACCGCCACTTGGTTTGTCCCATTTCCATACCACTGGAGGATTATAAGTATCGTTCATGATTATTCGCTCAATTTTTATCTCGGGTAGATTAACTCCACTATATATACCTTATTAAGCCATATTAATGGCTATTTGAAATGCTGGACGTTCTTCGATTCGCTTAACATATGCTTGCAGATTTGGCATGTCTTCGTTAACGCACCCTAAATGGTTACTCATGTAACAGGCATGTCCCAGCATCACATCTGCAGCAGAAAAATCCCCAATTAAATAATTCTTATCAGAGAGCTCCTGATCAATCGGTGTAAGTGCTTTTTTGATAAGTCGCTGAGCTTGCTTAAGAGCATTTTTATCTCTCCGCTCAGGTGGGAGAAGAATTGTATTTACAACAATGATATTCGCAGGAGGCATTACCATGCCCTCACAGTAATGGAACCATTGCAGATATTGTGGAAATTTGATATCTGAGGGAGAGGGTTTAAGCCCACCATTTTTATAACGTTCTAGGATATACTCGAGAATCGCTCCCGACTCAAAAAGGCGGACGTCGGCGTCGTCTAAGACCGGCACGCGTCCCAAAGGATGCCGAGCCCTATGCTCATCTGATTTCAAGTCACTTGGGTGGAAATTCATTTTGTTTATTTCATAAGGGAGGTCTAATTCCTCCAATAGCCAGACGACCCGTCCCGCTCTTGAGTTTGGTGCGAAATGAAGTTTTAGCATTTAACTAGTCCTTTTACATTAAGATTAGGAACTTTTTGTTGCAATATTCAGCTGTCCGCTTAGTCCTGCTGTTCTATGCTCTTCGGCCGCTAACCACTCTTGAGACGAGATCATATTAAGGAAAGTATCTAATGATGGATACTCGGCGATTGCTACAGCATCCCAGACGTTCTCGACCTCTCCAACAACCATTCCAGCTACTGCAGCTGAGAACAGTATTTTTCCGCCTCGCTCGGTAATTAACCTCGATACAACTTCCCCATACAGTCCGTATGCTTCATACCCGGTCAATGTGGTTTCGCGGCCATCCTCATACACTGCTTTTTCTTTGAAGCTCAGCAGGTTCACCATATGCACTGGTTTCCCATCATCTTTGTCTTTCAGCGCAGCGATTTGCTCGGGCATATTCCTCATTCTGTTAAGATAGTGCAAGTGTCTTCTCCAAATATTTTTCCGGGATTCAGGATGTTTTGGGGGTCAAATGTCTGTTTTATTTTTTTCATCAGGGCTATTTCAACGGGCGTTCTTGTATAACTCAACCAAGCAGTTTTATGGTGGCCAATTCCATGCTCCGCCGATATTGAACCGTTTCTGTTTCGGATACCTTCGTAAATAATTTTTTCTATAGCAAACTTGGTTTCATCAGATCCGTCACCGACCGATGGCAAAAGATGTAGGTTCCCATCTCCTAGATGCCCGTAAGTAAATAAACTATTTTTTGACCAGCGCTCATTTAAAGCATTTTTTACCTCATTGACATAATCTTCCATCTCATTAATTGCCAGTGATACGTCGAACGCCCAAATGGGCGCGAGTTGGATAGCTTGGTTCACATCGTCGCGTATTGCCCACAACTTGTCACGCTCGGCAATATTCTTCGCTATAACCGCGTCACTAATTAAACCCTCAGAAAAAGCTTCGCTTAGCATCATTTCGAAGCTTGTGGTATTTTCTTTTTGGTGCATACCTTGTGTTTCGATGAGGACAGTATACGGATCGCCATAAGGAAGCGGAGGCGAATGCGGACACGTAGGACCTGTTATGAACTCATAATATTCAGCCCAGAGAACCTCAAATGACGAGAGCATACCTTGGGAAGAACCCTCGACAAATGTTAGTAATTTTGTCAGCGATTTAAAGTCCGGCACTGATACCCATCCGCAACACTGACTCACTGGGAGGGTTCGCAAACGTAAGATTGCTTTTGTAACAATTCCTAATGTGCCCTCTGAGGATATAAAGAGATGTTTTAGATCGTACCCCGTATTGTTTTTAAGGGCTTTTCCTTGCATTGGGATTATGGTTCCGTCGGCGAGGACTGCTTCCAGCGCAACAATTTGTTCTCGGGTCATACCATACCGGATTACCCTATTACCACCGGCATTAGTAGCTATATTTCCTCCGACCGTTGCGCTACCTCGGGCGCCGATGTCGAGGGGATAAAAAAAACCACTTTTTGCTGCGACCTCCTGCACATCTTGTAATTTAACGCCCGCTTGCACAGTCATTGTGCGAGATTCGGTATCAATCTCTTCAATCATGCTCATACGCTCAAGCGAGAGGGCTAACTCTCCTCGGCCCCGATGGGTACCCTGGACCATGGTGCTATTCCCGCCGATTGCGACGATACTCTGTCCGATATCATTACATAGACTTAAGATCTTAGACACCTGATCCGACGATTCGGGGCGTACGATAGGTCCCACGCCTCTAGCATCGTCTTCAAAGATACCATTATCGCCTACTATCGCCTTTATAGATTCTAGGAGCTGTGTCGCTTTGAGAGCCATGTTATTCCGGCAAAAACTGGTTATCAGAGCATTAATTTTATGTGACTTTTTTGAAAAGAACAAAACTAAAATAATGCATTAATTTTTTAGTATCCGAGAAGTTGATAAACAAGTCTACTTACAATGTGATATTGAAATATAAACTATAATTATCAATAGTATGCTGATTTATTGTTGTAATCTTGGTGCGATTTATAACAAGTCGCTATCTACCAATAAAAAATTGTCTGTAGACTAACTCGGCCCTAAGTTTGATACTAATTTTTAGCGTTAGGGTTTAAGATTACATTCCAATCCATCAAAAGTGCGGGGGGTGTTCATAGTTTGAAAGTATGGGCGAAAGTACAGAGAAAATTTGTTCGTCGATTTGCATCTGATCCCGAGTATATCCGAGATATCAGGGATATTGAGGCTATCGAAATGATCGATTATCAAGAACGTTTTCCGTGTAACTCACCCTCAGAAGCCCTTTCACATGTAAGCGAGCTTGTGCCTGATGAGATAGCTATACGATATCTTCCAAACGGCTTACTGAAGGATAACTCTTTGTGCTGGACCTACTCGGAATACCTTGCTGAGGTGATCCGAGCGGCTAACTTATTCCATTCTTTAGGGGTAAGTCAAAATCATTCTGTCGCACTTTTGTTACCAAATGTACCTCAGATGTTGTTCTCCTTGTGGGGAAGCCAGATAGTAGCAGTCGCTACACCAATTAACCCATTTCTAGCTGTAAATCAGATCGCTTCAATTTCCGATCAAGCGAATGCAACAATTCTTGTTACGCTTGGCCCTGACGGAGAGGCAGGTCAAGAACTGTATCAGAAGGCCTTGAAGGTTCGCTCAGCGAGCCATTCTATTCAAACGATTGTAGTTATTTCGGAATTAGGGCTCTCGTCAAAAGGATCTTGTGTTGATTCGGTTTCTAAAGAACAAAATGGAATATTGGATTGGTCTGTCGGAATGACCTCGCAGCCATCCGAAAAACTTTCATTTAAACGGAATATCAATCCAACCGACGTCGCGGCATTTTTCCATACCGGAGGAACCACTGGTACTCCTAAACTTGCCCAACACACTCACTATGGTGAGATGGTGAATATCGGTCAAATGACTATGCTGGGGCCAGATCCTGGCAAGGATGAGGTCGTTAAATCCCGGATGAGAGTTCTATGCGGACTTCCCTTATTTCATGTCAACGCAGTATGTGTCTCTGCCCTAAATTGTATTGTCAATGGAGGAGAGCTGATCTTGGCAGGTCCGCAAGGGTTCAGAAATAAGTCAATGATGGCGGACTTCTGGGGTTTAGTGGAGCGGTATGGCGTTACCATGTTTGCAGCGGTACCGACGATTTATGCGGCACTACTAGAGCAACCGAGTGATTCGTATGACTTATCAAGTCTAATTAATTGCGGTTGCGGTGCTGCCCCTGCTCCGGCAAGCTTGTTAAATGAGTTTCGGTCCCGCACTGGAGTCGATATTGGAGAAGGTTACGGCATGACGGAGACCACTGCGGGTGCTGTGGGACATTACTACTATGGGGAGCGACTTGTTGGATCTGTGGGTCTCAGGGTTCCATATCATCAGCTTCGAATTGTAATTATTGATGGTGAGGGTCAAATAGTCAGAGAATGCGACACTAATGAAATTGGTGTTTTACTGCATGCAGGTCCGAATGTGACTCCCGGATATAAATTACCGGAGAACAACGAGGGAGCATGGCCTGAACCTGGCTGGTTCAACAGCGGTGACCTAGCGCGCTTCGATAAAGATGGTAATCTTTGGCTGGCCGGTCGCGCCAAGGATACGATTATCCGTGGCGGACATAATATCGATCCCCTAATTACTGAAGACGCGTTAGCTTCTCATCCAAGTGTAGAAATTGCAGCGGCGGTTGGAAAACCCGACGCTTACGCTGGTGAATTACCAGTTGCATATGTCAAACTCGTCGAGGGTAGTGATGTTTCTGAAGGAGAGCTTCTGAACTACGCTAGAGAAAATGTCTCTGAGCGTGCCGCTGCGCCAGTAGAGATTATAATACGCTCTCAAATACCTGTCACTGCGGTAGGCAAAATCTTCAAACCAGAACTTCGTAAGGATGCGATCTCGCTTGGGTATATGCAGGCGGTAAATAATGTATGTCCCGACATTCAATTTAAGGTATGGGTCGAAGAGGATAAGTTGGCGGGCAAAAAAGTCCTAATAAAGATTTTGACCCCTTTGAGCCATGATGAAGATTTAACACTTCAAAAACTGGAGGCAGTTCTGAATCGGTTACCATACGCGTGGGAAATGATGTTATAAGAGCATGCCGTTTTAGATAAAAAATTGTTTTACTGACTTTGACAAGAGGGGTTATATATCAGATGTTAGTGAAAAAAAAGCTTATAACAGAATCCCATATTGATTTTAATCAGCATGTATCGGAAGACGCATTCTACTCGATCGCGATAGAGTGTTTTCAAGAGATATTACATGAATATGGGATATTCAAGCTTATTTTCGAGGTTAACGTTGCGCCTATAATCTTTGACACTCAGATTCAATTTAAGAGGGAAGTTTTTTTAGGAGATAATGTTGAACTTAATATAAATGTAATACCAACCTCCCCGGATATGAGAAAGTTCCAGCGAATAATAAAATTTTTTAACGCCGACTCTTCAGAGGCTGCGGCTTTGTTAAGTAATGGAGCATTTTTTGATTTAAAAAAGAGACGCGTTATTTCTCCCCCCGATGAGGTGGTGATGTCTTTTACAAGAAGTGGTTTAGTTGGTGAATAGACAGACTGAAATAATGGATTTTCTTGGCTATTTTTTTATATCAGAGTTGCCTGATTTTGAACCGAATTAGAAAATTTTCAGAAAAGATTCCGACAAAGACTGATACGGTATCTGGAATAAGAAATTTCATTCGTACCATATTGTTCTCTCTCTGTGTCCCATGCTGAACCGATATAAAAGAGTCCTCAATCTACCTTCCCTCCACTTTATTGTTATCGGACTTATTTTATTTCAATTACAAAATCTTTTTTTTCCTAAACCGAGACCGGTTATTGGTCCCCTCAAAGAAGAGCGGATAACTTTGCTTGAGGAACAATGGGTTTCGAGTGTGGGAAGAGTGCCCACCGCTGAACAGCGAACTCGTAGCATCAGGGCAGAGTTAGATCGTGATATGTTGTTCGCCCGTGCCCTTGAACTAAAGCTTTTCGATCATGATTCAGTAGTGTATCAACGGCTTTTACAAAATATGCGGTTCCTTGAGCTTGATGAGGGGATTTCTGATAACGAAATCATTGCAAGGGCAAAGGATATGCGCCTGTATCTCGACGATGAGGTGATAAAACGTAGGTTAATTCAGCTTATGGAGAGGCTTTTACTCCTAGACAATCCCTTACAAAGCATATCAGAGGAGGACTTAGCCGACGAGTTTGACCAAAGAAAACTCGAGTTAATGAATCCGCCACTTTACAGTATCGAACACCTTTATTTCCCCAAAGATCGTATGGCGGAGGCTGAACGTTTTTATGAAAAGGTGGACCTGAAGGTATTACAACCCTCTGCCGCAAGAAAATTTAGTTTTCCATTTTTGTCCGGTTATCGTTTTATTAGAAAAACTCCAGCCCAACTTGAGAGATATTTTGGATCTCAATTTGTGTCTGAACTGATCGCGACTAAGGTTATTGAAGGAAGTTGGCTGCCACCGTTGAGTTCGACCTATGGTCGACATTATGTCTGGGTGCATGCCTTTGAGGATGCTCGAGATGCAGATTTTAATGAGGTGAGAGATTCCCTTTTGTATGATCTGAGGAGAGACGCTCGTGAGGCGGCGCTCAAAGTGGCGGTGGAAGAAATGCGAAAGAATTACGATATAAAATTTTGAAAAGATTAATGTTACTCTTAATGTATTTCTTGACCATACTGGGTAGCTCAGTGGTGATGGCACACAAATTCGCGCCATCACTTTTGAATATTGTTGAATTGCCCTCCGCTGGGGGACGACAATTCTTTCACGTAATTTGGAAAACGCCGCTAGAGAGTCCCAGCTCAACCAAGCTGAGACCTTATTGGCCGGAGAATTGCAAAATCAGGCGCCAATCCCCACCTCAGACCGAGGGCACGGCGACAATTACAATCTGGGACTTGGATTGCGGGAATAAAGACTTGTCTTTGTCAGGTCAGAGCGTCGGTGTAATTGGTTTAACTGAAAATCAAGTATCGGCTTTAGTGCTCGTCACTCTGCGGGATGGAAGAACCTATCAACAAGTCCTCTCGTCAGAAAAAGCTAGTTTTACGGTTCCAGAAAAATCCGACATGTTAAGGATAGTGGTTGATTATCTCTCGTTGGGTGTCGAACACATTTTGAGCGGCCCGGATCACTTGTTATTTGTTTTTGGTTTGCTTCTTCTTGTCACTACAAAGGCTAGGCTGATTGGGACTATCACTGCATTTACTATCGGACATAGTGTAACGTTATCTTTGGTTGCTCTTGGTTTTTTTGATTATCCCGTCGCCTTGGTCGAGTTCTTTATCGCGTTAAGCCTCTTTGCACTTGCGGTAGAACTTGCTAGGCGAGATGGTGGTGGCCTACTTTGGCGAAATCCTTGGTGGCTCGCTGGTGCGTTTGGACTGCTCCACGGAATGGGATTTGCTGGCGCCCTTTTAGACATAGGATTACCTCAGGAGAATATTCTGTTGTCTCTACTTTCTTTTAATGTAGGTATAGAGTTAGGACAAATAACTTTTGTTGTTTTTGCGCTTTTACCTTGGACAAGCGTAAAAAAAATTATCGGGACGCAGTATGGAATTTGGCGTTCCACCGCTGTTTACACTGTGGGAGGTCTTTCGATGATGTGGTGTGTGGAAAGGGCAGTAGAGTGGATATGATTTCTACCCTTTTATTGATTTTTATGGACTTTAGATTGTTCGTGGAGAAATATTATGTTCTCACATCTATTTTTCCTCTAAATTTCGGGTATAGGTTTTGTATGGTGGTTGCGTGTACAAGTCGTTAGATCATTGTTATAACTTTTCTGAATTAAGAAAACTGGCAAAAAGAAGGCTACCGAGTCCGATCTTTCATTATATTGACGGAGCAGCAGAGGACGAGATTACATACAAACGAAATACGTCCTGCTTTGATGATTGTGACCTAGTTCCTAATGTGTTGTCGGGTGTGGCGGAAGTCGATATGTCGGTTGAGGTCCTCGGTTGTCGACTTGAGATGCCCATTTTTTGTTCTCCTACCGCACTTCAGCGCCTATTCCACTATGAGGGCGAGCGAGCCGTGGCGCTCGCAGCACAGAAATATGGAACGCTTTTTGGAGTCTCCTCACTGGGGACTGTATCGTTACAAGAGATCGACCGTTTAATCAACGCCCCAAAGCTCTTTCAACTATATTTTCACAAAGATCGTGCCCTGAACGCGTTTATGCTTGAAAAAGCCAGAGAGGCAAACTTTGATATAATGGCACTCACCGTAGATACCATTACTGGTGGAAATAGGGAGAGAGACCTTCGGACGGGTTTTACATCTCCACCGACACTCAGTATCAATAGTATTTTTGAATTTATGATAAAGCCCACATGGGCCATAAATTATTTTTGTCGTGAGAAGTTTTCTTTACCACAACTGCAAAACCACGTAGAAGAGGGCACAAATGTCGCCATCTCGGTTGGCGAATATTTCTCTTCGATGCTCGATCAGAATCTCAGTTGGGATGATGTGGCAGAGTTGAGGCAGGATTGGGAAGGAAAATTTTGTCTTAAGGGGATTATGAGCCCTGCTGATGCTAAAAAGGCTGTTGATATTGGGGCAGATGCAATTATGGTTTCTAACCATGGAGGGCGACAGCTTGATGGTGGCCGGAGTCCCTTCGACCAGCTAGATGAGATTGTGCAGACTGTTGGCGGACAGATTGAAATTATCCTCGATGGTGGTATACAGCGTGGTACCCATGTTCTGAAGGCTATGGCACTGGGAGCGACTGCATGCTCAGGCGGTCGGATGTATTTGTACGCTCTAGGGGCAGCTGGAAGATTGGGTGTTGAAAAAGCATTGAATAATTTTAAAACAGAGATCGAGAGAGATATGAAGCTTATGGGGGTCAGAACCTTGAAAGAGCTGAATACCTCGATGATAAGGTTTCGGAAATCTTAATGTTGCCGCAGTTTGATGGATACATGACCCGCATTATTAATGAACTAAGACATAAACTTTATTTAAATGTGTTGGTAATGTTGTTGTGCGTGTGTTTCCTCTTGGTGGGATGTGCTAATCGAGATGACACCGCCCGGCTGTCTGTGGGTAGAGTACAAGATAAATCCGTCGAAGATGTTGTTAAGAGTCCATTGCGAAATGCTTATTTTGGTGATATACATGTGCACAGTAGGTACTCATTTGATGCCTCTCTTTTCGGCGTGCTCGCAACTCCGGATGAAGCCTATCGGTTCGCTAAAGGTTCACCCCTCAAGCATGCGTCCGGACAGGCCATGATCCTTAATCAGCCACTTGATTTTTTCAGTATTACTGACCATGCCGGCCTGCTAGGAGGGGTGATTAGTTTTGCAGAAATGGATCCTCAGAATGGAAATGAGATTGTTTCTTTTGCCAAGAAAGTTTCTAGGTGTTGGGAAGTAGGATGCGATCGTTCGCCAATATCCAGTCCTTCATGGTCAGTCAATGCTTGGGATGCTGTACGAGATTTTTTTCGGGGCTTACAGGTCTCCCAAGTAGATCGAGGCGCACTAAATAATCAACGGATAGTGGGTGATTCGTGGGAAAAAATCATTCAGGCGGCAGAGCATCATAATGATCCTAATAAATTCACTACTTTTATTGGCTACGAGTACACTGCTTTAAGTCCAACCAATGGCAATTTGCATCGAAATGTCCTCTTTCGCTCAAGCGCTGTTCCGGAACTACCCTTCAGCATGTTTGACTCTGCTAATCCCGAGGATCTATGGGATTGGATGGATAGTTTGAGAGATGCGGGTATCGATTCGCTTGCGATACCTCATAACTCAAATGGTTCGGATGGTTGGATGTTTCAGATGGCGCAGTATGATGGTTCTCCGCAAGATGTCGAGTATGCAGAGCAGCGTATGAGAAACGAGCCAATTGTAGAGAATACGCAAATAAAAGGGACCTCGGACACGCACCCGCTCCTCTCTCCTAATGATGACTGGGCTAATTTTGAGGTTACGCCATACCTCGTTGGAAGACAGGGTGTGAGCGAAATTCGCGGGAGTTATTTGAGACATGCCTTGGGAAGAGGGCTTAAGCAAGAAGCTCAGATGGGATTTAACCCTTTCAAATTTGGATTTGTAGGCTCGTCGGACTCTCATAATGGCGGCGGGTCTTATCATGAAGATGATTTCATGGGAAAGGTCGGTGTAGTGGATGCTTCTGCCAAGTCTCGCGGATCAATTCCTGTCAGAGATGCAGACGAATGGGAGAGTTTAAAAACGAGATTATTTGATCTTGGACCGAAGGTAAAGGCGGCTTCTGACGGTCGAGTGTATTCAAACACGGTATTTAAAACGTGGAGCGCATCTGGTCTAGCAGGAGTTTGGGCAGAATCGAATACGCGTTCTGATCTTTTTGATGCGATGCGTCGGAAGGAAGTTTTTAGCACAACTGGGCCGAGAATTAAGATCCGGTTTTTTGCATCTTTTAAATTCGCAGGTGACCTTTTGGAGAGAGATGATGCGATTGCGAAAGCTTACAAAGAAGGAGTTCCAATGGGCGGCAAAATGAATCAAGATGGACAAGTACCCTCTTTTTTGGTGTGGAGCACAGCTGACCCGAATTCCTCAATGTTACAACGTCTTCAGGTCATCAAGGGCTGGATTGATTCCGGTAAATTCAGGGAAAAAGTTTTTGATGTGGCGTGCTCCAATGGACAAATTCCAGACCCTTCTTCTAGACGTTGCCCAGATTACGATTTTTCTGTCGATCTAAAAAGCTGTGCTACTTCTGGAGTAGGGGGTGCTACTGAGCTTAAAACACTTTGGCGGGATCCAGAATTTGACGTGAGCCAAATGGCCTTTTATTACGTCCGCGCTTTAGAGAATCCCAAATGTCGCTGGAGCACTTGGGATGCCATTCGAGCTAATGTAAAACCGCGAGTAGGCATCCCCGCAACGATTCAAGATCGTGCATGGTCGTCACCAATATGGTATGAGCCGTAATATTTTATCTCACTAAAAAAATAACAAAGGGGCATAAACAATGGATTGCTTGATCTACAAGAAGAACGTAATTTACATGATTATAGTTGTTAATCTGGGAATATTTACCGGATGTTCGCAGGATACCCCCGATGGCTTAATCTCGAGTGATTTCACCAACCCAACAAAAATTAAATCGTCAGAATCAAACTCAGCTAACTCCGACCGTAACGCATACTTCGGCGATTTGCATAGCCATTCACTCTTGTCGGCAGATGCATATGCATTAGGAACAAGGGCCACTCCTGACGAGGCATATGTTTTTGCTAAAGGCACGGATTTGAGTCATGCACTTGGGTTCAAAATGAAATTGAGGGAGCCCCTAGATTTTTTTGCCGTCACTGACCACGCCTTCTTTTTGGGCGCTTTTAGCGCAATGAGTAAACCTGACCACGCCATGTTCAATAATTCTTCAATTAAGGTATTGCGCGAGGCCGAGACACGTGCACAAAGAATAGGGATGATGGGTGCTTTGCAGCGTCTTCTGAGTCCTGAGCATGAAAATTACGACAAAGTAAACGATCCGGGAATTCTAGCGTCTAGTTGGGCGCAAATTGTCAATAGCGCAAATCGGCATAATGACCCCGGGGTCTTTACCGCATTTATCGGCTATGAATATACCTCCTCTCCCGGACCTAGGTCAGGAAATCTGCATCGTAACGTGATTTTTCGTGGTGATCTTGTTCCCAAAGTACCATTTTCGCGTCTTGATTCAGAAAATCCTGAGGACCTTTGGCGTTGGATGGATAGTCTTCGGTCTGTCGGAATTGAATCTATGGCAATCCCACATAATTCAAATGGATCCGATGGTCAGATGTTTAGCCTTGTCGATTTTTATGGTAATCCTATGGATCTCGATTATGCGGACTTACGAATACGAAACGAGCCTCTCGTAGAGGTTAGTCAGCTTAAAGGTACATCGGAGACACATCCTTCACTTTCTCCTAGGGATGAGTGGGCGGGCTTTGAAATAATGCCTTATATAGTAGCCACCAATATTGTTGGGAAAATAAACGGATCTTACATCCGTTCGGCTTATAAGGACGGACTCCGTTTATCGGAAACGGCTGGATTCGATCCATTTTCATTTGGTCTAATAGCCTCCAGCGACAGTCATAACGCCAGTAGCGGTGGCTTCGAGGACGATTACTGGGGAAAAGTGGCATTCCTTGACGGACTGCCCAGCCATCGGGGTTCCGTGCCTATTCTTACAACCATAGATGGTCTACCTCTTCATAATTTTCAGGACACAACATTAATAACTTTTGGAGCCTCTGGGCTTGCAGGGGTATGGGCGGAAAAAAATTCGAGAGAATCTTTGTACGATGCTATGCGACGTAAAGAAACATTTGGCACGAGTGGGACGCGAATTCGACTGAGGTTTTTTGCCGGTAATGCGATGCCAAGTATTGATAACGGTGATCTGATCAGTGAGTCGTACAAGCGCGGAGTGCCGATGGGTGGAAAATTGAAGAGAGAATCTGATGAGAAACCGGAGTTTATAGCGTGGGCGATGCGTGACTCGCGGAGCGCATCTTTAGACCGTTTACAGGTGATTAAAGGTTGGCTAACTAATGGCGTTGCCTATGAGCAGGTATATGATGTGGCATGTTCGGGAGGCGAGCAACCAGATCCTATTACTCACAGATGCCCAAACACTATATCGACAGTTAACACTGAGGATTGTAGTTTTGATGCGGAGGCTGGTGAGGCTGAGTTAAAAACCAAGTGGACAGATCCATTATTCAAACCTGCGGAACGGGCATTTTATTATTTACGAGTTCTGGAGGCGCCTATCTGTCGTTGGAGCACATGGGATGCTATTCGTTCGGGGTCTCCTACGGTGCCACGAATACCGAAGACAATCCAAGAACGGGCTTGGTCATCACCGATCTGGTATGAGCCATAATGATTTTACGGGCTAAAGCAACGCCTTTATTTGCCGTTACCAATGAATATAAGTGTTTAAATTCAAGAATGAAGCCAAATTTGAAGGGTGTTTTAGTGTCAATTCAATTTAGCTAATGTTTTTGCTTGAGCTTATTTACGTCCCACGAGCGTCATGTTCTCTCGCGGGACATAAATGGCTTTTTGAGCAAGTTCCATGCGTTAGAACGGATACTTTAATGAAAGTCCATAGCTTCTTGGCTCCTGGTATTTCGCTACTACTACCCCAGATGGCGGGGGAACGGGCCTAAATGAACTGAAGGTCTTGCCGTCGTAATCTGTGGCATTTCTGATCCAGAGTGCTGCATTCCAGTCTGAGCCAGAAGGGCTGTAGCTCATCCTTGCATTAACAATATCGCGCGTCGGCAGGAGGTAGTCGTCGGTATTGTTGACACCCGAATTAGAATATCGACTATCAGTAAAGGAGTAATCAAGTCGAGTTATTACCGTTCCGCCAGCGATCTGCATGGTATGCCTTGCAGTCATGTTAAAGTTAAGGTTGGGTGCTAACGGGATGTCCATACCGCTCACATCCACGAATGCGCGCGTTCGGCTGTCTCTATATCCCTGATAATTATCAAATTGTGCATCTGTGTACCCCACTCCGCCAGATATTAATAAACTCTCTGAGACACGAGCCTTGAACTCCACTTCTAGTCCCTTTGTGGATGCTTCGGCAGCATTTGATAGCCGCATTATCGGCACTGCGGTGGTTAAGTCCGTTGTACGAACTTGCATGTCTTCATAGTCCATGAAAAAAGCCGCTATATTCAATTCAATTCTTCGATCCAGCCAGCTCGTTTTGGCACCGATTTCATAATTTGTCACGAACTCCGCGTCAGCAGTTAAGTCTCCAGAGGCTGCCTGAGCCACAGGATCTTTTAAGTCGGCATATGCAGCAGACTTAATGCCGCGAGAAATACTTCCATACATCATCGCATCATCACTAAAACTCTGGCTAATTCCAAACGTCCAGCTTGGTTCTTTGGTATTCAAGTCTGGTGCGCTTGTTGCTTCGGTTAAAGTGGGTTGTCGCGTTGCCGCGCAGGTCGTAGGATTAATTGGACAAGTGGTTGGGATGGCGATCCCTTCTTTTGTTTCATCGGTATAACGGAGCCCGGCGTGAAGTGTTAGATCATCTTTCAGATGGAAGTTGGCATTGACAAAGGCGGCCACGCTATCTGTATTCACGTCACTTCCGGAGAGAATGTTACCGGCAACAGGACCGCGCATTGCGCCAAATGTCACCATTTGGCGATTGGCTGCGTCTTGCTTCAGGTAATAAATTCCTGCTACAAAATCATATGAGTCGTTTGCTGGAGATGCTAAACGAACTTCTTGAGTAAACTGACTTTGAGATAGATCACCACCCGAAAAAGCGAAATCTAGTACTGCCCCGTCGGTATCGCCTTCCCACGCTAATTCATCGTCTCTCCATCCGCTTATCGAGGTAACCGTGAAATTATTATCTAGCATGTGTTCTATTGATATCGATGCTGCTGATCGGGACGTGGTTGTCATGGTTGGATGATTACTTGTTTGAGTAAATTTTATATCGTCGTTGTGTTGCGTACCGGTAATAATTTCAAATTGATATTCGAGAAGGTCAGCATCAAAAGAGTCGGCGCTAATATCAACCGTTGTTTTCTCCGAGGGGGTGTAGCGCGCTTGTATGCGCCCACTTTGGTGTGAAATACCTCCAGCATAGTCATTTTGACCGGTTGTGGTGTTGTCAACAAAACCGTCCTGTTCCCTGTTGCCGCCAGATACTTTAAGAGCAAGCTTATCCTGAATAATAGGAATATTTACGAATCCCTTGGTGTGCAGCAGACCACGAGACCCGATATCAACTGTTATACCACCGTCAGCTTCATTAACTGGCTTCTTTGTAATGATGTTGATAGCACCGCTAATTGTATTTTTTCCGAATAGCGTTCCCTGAGGTCCGCGTAAAACCTCTACACGCTCAACCTCACCGAAGTTTTGATTCCCATTGAATTGTTTTCCAGCATAAACTCCATCAATGTATACCCCGACGCCTTGATCTGCTCCGATTGTGCCAACTGCAACTGCATTGTAGGCTCCTCTTATCGAAATTTCTGAGCTCGCGGCATTGTATGATTGTCCGAAAACAAAATTAGGTACATAGTTTGAGAGAGCCATCAGGTCGTCGGACCCTGATGCTTCAATATCATCACCCCCAACTGCCGAAATGGATATAGGAACGTCTTGCTTGCTCTCGACTCGTTTGGTTGCGGTAACTACAATCTCTTCAAGTGCCATAGTCGGAGAATGATCTTCGGATGACACGGCAGCTGAAAAACACAAAGCTATTAGTGCTATGGGTGCCATAGCCGTCATGAGGAATTTATTTTTTATGTTGTCGATTTTTGTGTGAGTATCCTGCATAAGCCCCTCTGATATCGTAAATTTTTTTGTTCTAATTTGGTTCACTTTTTTCGCAGTATTGCACCTTTATTGTGCGTACGTCGATACATAGTGTCCTATGGTTACATAGCGGTCTCTTATCTTTTTTTTTGGCCCACATTTGTAACTTGATATCTCTCAACCCAACGGCGGCTTTTTGGATTGACGGTTTGATTGGTCACAGGATCCAGATAAACACTGGTCGAGGGTCTATATTCTGCGTACGTTTTTTCTTTATGTCGGCATTTGGTCAGGAACCCAAATCGTCCCGACGCATAATGACACTTGTCTCTTCGCCCTGCAGGATTGTTGAAAGCTCCTCGATTATTGCGCGGGTAATTTTTGGGTCCATACCCTTACTCTGGCTTTTCGCTAGGGTTAGATTCGGCCAGTCCTCCCACTTCTTGAATGGACGAATCGTCAGGTAGGTCCCTTGATCTCCTCCGGCCTCTTGTTGGTACCACACAGCTGGGGGAGCATCTTGCTGTGTTTTTATTGCGCCTGCCATTCTTGCAACATGTTTTCTAAACTGAAGCGCAGAAGTTGGCTTCATATCAAAAAAAC
>PCCK01000083.1 GCA_002731695.1 Porticoccaceae bacterium | reverse complement strand
TATTCGGCATCAATAAAGTTTGAGGTTGATTCGGATACCGACGGTGATGGGGTGGATGATGCTGTTGATGCGTTTCCCGAGGACGCTGAGGAGTGGCTGGATACAGATGGGGATGGACAGGGTGATAATGCTGATCCCGATGATGATGGGGACCTGATCGAAGACTTTTTTGATGCATTCCCAACTGATTCGGAGGAGAGTTTGGACACCGATGGTGACGGGCTCGGAAATGGGGTGGATCAGGATGATGATAATGATGGGTTACCAGATGACTATGAGTCCGAGATCGGGACAAACCCGCTGAGCATTGATACTGATAATGATGGGGTTAGTGATTTCGATGATATTTTTCCATTAAATGCCTCAGAGATCGTTGATAGTGATCGTAATGGAGTTGGAGATAACGCCGACCTAGATGACGATAGTGACGGGATCCCTGATGGAGATTACATCCATGTGCTAAAGGATGGCCGCGTAGATGAAAAATGGGATTATGGAGTTTATGGGCTGCAGGTAACGGGGGACGCATCCCAGTCACAGGTGGCAATATGTCCCAGCGTGCTCTCTAATAATCTGTCTGGCTATGAGGCAAAAGTCGGAAGCTATGCTTATGACGATGTTCCCGCGGAAACAACCCGAACGGTTTATGACTCGAGTGGCGCAACGTGTGATGGTATCGGGATTTCGGTTGTATCTAATGAGCCATATCTCCCAGGGGATATCGTAAGAGTTGAGTTTTCATCGTCAGCCTTACTCACAGGTTTTAGTATAGAGACCGAGACTCCGGTAGGTCTTGACAGTCTTTCTAGTGGTGAGATCGTATTCGACATTAGGCTGTTAGGGGAATCAGATATCGATTTATTCTTGGCTTTGAGTGATAAGGCAGATGAGGATCTATCTCAATACTACCTCGGAAATAGGAGGGGTAAACAGGTAACGGTGAACCACGAGGCAGGGGTATGGCAGCAGGTACGCGTCCCGATCGCCGAGATGATTGACCTTCAGAATAACCGCTCGGCCTTTGATTTCACCCTGATTGATCAGGTGGTGCTCCGCACGGTAGGACTTATTTCGGATACTTCTTTCCGAATAAGAAATCTTTTTCTGTTCGCGCAGGCTGACTTAGTACTCGATGAGTATGTTCCACCAGATTCGGATGGGGATGGCATAGAGGATTCGCTAGATGCGTTTCCTGACGACCCCTTAGAGTCAGTTGATTCAGACGGTGATGGTACCGGCAATGTGGCAGATCGAGACGATGATAATGATGGTGTCACAGATGAGGGTGATATGTTCCCGCTAGATCCTAGTGAGTTCCTCGATTCGGATAGAGATGGGATAGGTAATAATGCAGATCAAGATGACGATGACGACGGGGTGCCAGACCAGCAAGATGCCTTCCCGCTTGACAAAACGGAGACAGAAGATACTGACGGGGACGGGTGGGGCGACAATGGAGATATCTGGGATCTATTTATTTCAGAGTATTCGTCATCATGGCCAGATAAAAAGGCTAGCACTTGGATAAAGTATCTTGAGATATATAACCCAACAGGAAATGAGGTGTCTTTAGACCAATACTTTTTGGGCAAGGTCAATAATGCTCCAAAACAAAAAGGGCAGTATGAGACCGCAATAGAATTTACGGCAGGAGCTGTTTTGGCCCCCGGAGATGTTTGGGTAATCGGTCGAGTTAACTCTGAAAATATTAGTGAGTTTGAGGATTCTTCACCTGGGTTTCTGCGAATTGCTGAAAACGTCGATCAAGTTTCGACCGCGATCAATCATAATGGAGATGATGCATATAAGTTGTTGAAAAGAACTGGAGATGATCCAGATTCTTACTACGTTGTGGATAGCTTCGGTGATTTTCGGGGCGATCCTGGTGACGCATGGGTTGTGTGCGGAGAAAAAATCCGGAAGGCTGAGGCAACCGTGTTGGTCCGGAAAGCCTGGGTAGCTGGTGTTACCGCGGCGCTGTTCGCCGATATTCCGACTGAAATATTTGACCCAGATGGAGATCTTTCATTCCGTTATATGGATCCCGATTGGTTGGATCTGAATACAATTTTGCGTGAAAGAGTACTCGCTAAAATGTGTTTTTGGGATACCCATATCGGGATTCCCAACTCCCTCGAGTATCCCTTCGAAAATGTTGGCAGACATTCATTTTTATTGTGGGACCAGCGCGTCGCATTAGGCCTTACTAATATTGAAGACTCAGATGGAGATGGGATCATAAACGCTATTGATAAAGACGACGATAATGACGGCTATGAAGATCAAATAGAGATTTCTTCTTCTACAAACCCGCTCGATGCTACAAGTCGACCCAAGCGAGCGTTTTATACGATTAGGGTTTCTCACCAACAAGATATCATCCTGCACCTCAAAGATGTTGATGATTCAATGAGCGTGACTTTGGATAACAATTCGGAAGAGCGTCTAGCTACTTTTACTAGTCATTTTGGCGACACTGGATCATTTAACATCAGTGATACTATCACTGGTCCGTCAAGCACCTTGGGACTGCAATTGGTTAATGAGACAGCAGGGTACTCTTTCGATTGGTCACTTGAGGTCGATGGCAGGGTTGTCTTGGGAGCACATTGTGGTGATTTCAACACCTTTGGATGTGCCAATGATAGCAATGAGGAAGGAGTTGTATACTCGGTCGAAATCGTCCTTGAAAATGAATCTTATGCGCCACTAGATACGGTTGCTCCGGTGATTAGTTTGACGGGGGATGCGATGGTTTCTGTGAGTCAGAATGAACCTTACATTGATCTTGGTGCTAGTGCAGATACCGGGGAGACGGTAGTAGTTGACTCATCGGCTGTCGATACTGCGAAGGTCGGCAGATATACGGTTACCTATAATGTGTCTGATGAGGCGGGCAACTCGGCGACACACGTGACGAGAATAGTTAACGTGGTTGGATCTTTGAATCGTCCGCCGGTTTTTCTAAAAGGGGGTAACGAGGGATTATATGCAATACCTTAATGTGGTTAAGGTAGTCATCGGGTATAGGAGGATTGGTGGTCATTGTGATGTAATCAATTTGTTTACGTTTCAAATGTTAAAATTGAAGAAAAGGTAGGCTTTTAATAATTACTTAGATGCTATTTGTGTAAACTGATATTCTTTCCAAGAAAAATATGAATGATGATATCGTTAAATATAGATGTAAAGGTTAGGAGGGCAATGGGATTCAGAGTCTTTGTTGTTTTGCGCGGCGGATAGAACATGATCACCCAACACTCCAAAATACCTAATTAAAAGCGTGAAGAAAACTCAGTAATACGTTGATTATGAAGTATTTATTTAAAAAACTATAAGTTTTATCTTGCTGTAATTTTAGCAAGGTCTCATCAGGGGATTTTATGAAAGAGACATGGAGATGGTTCGGTCCCGACGATACGGTGAGTTTGGATAATATCCTACAAGCCGGTGCCTCAGGCGTCGTGACTGCACTCGATCATATTGAAACAGGACAAATCTGGCCTATTAAAGATATTGATGAGCGAAACACACTCATAAAAAGTGCCGGCCTAGAATGGTCTGTAGTCGAAAGCGTACCGGTTCATCATGATATAAAAACTCGGTCAGGTTCCTTTCAGAATTACATTGAGAATTACAAACAGAGTATTAGAAACATTGGTTCTGTAGGTATTTCGACTATCTGCTACAACTTTATGCCGATCTTAGATTGGACTCGGACTGATTTGAGTTTTTTTCTACCTAACCGGAGTCAGGCGCTTCGTTTTGATATGATTGACTTTGCAACTTATGATATTTTCATCCTTCAGCGCGATGGGGCGGCAAAGGATTACTCAGAAGAAATTTTGGTAAAGGCAGGGGACAGAATTCATGATTTGAACGACGAAGATGCTCTCAGGCTGGAAAAGAATATTATTGCAGGTCTCCCCGGTGGTGAGGGATCTTATGACCGATCTGGGTTCTCACAGATGTTGTCAACCTTTGATATAATTGATAGAGATAGCTACCAGACAAACTTGCATGAATTTTTGGAATCGATTATTCCTGTAGCGGAGGAGTCAGGCGTTCGCATGGCTATCCATCCTGATGATCCGCCTTTTAGTCTTTTTGGATTGCCCCGTGTTGTCTCAACGGCGGACGACCTCAAAAGCATCCTCGATGTCTTTCCAAGTCCGTCCAATGGTATTACTTTTTGCTCTGGATCGTTGGGGACACGAGCTGATAATGATTTGTTGAGCATGGTTCGAGAATTCGGTGCTAACATCTTCTTTGTTCATTTGCGAAATATTATCCGTCAACCAAACGGTTCCTTTCATGAGTCAGAGCATCTTAATGGCATGGTTGATATGGTTAGCCTTGTCAAAGAGCTTATTACGCAAGAGCGAAAACAAAATCGAGCTGGATACAAACAACCAATTCCAATGCGTCCAGACCATGGGCATACCATGGCCAGTGAGCTTGGCAACCGCAACATTCGACCCGGATATTCGTTTTGCGGTCGGATGAAGGGCCTTGCTGAATTACGAGGTGTGAGCAGGGCTATTTCTGGGGTTGATGGGTAAGCTTGGATTGCCGGTTTCATTGCGGATTAGATGTCCGGTCAATTTTTAAAGGGAATAGGGAATAGGGAATAACACTGATGAGTGAAGTTTTACATCTGTATCCCGATAGGTTTCTTGGACAAACTGGAGAGATTCGGTCAGTTGCTCGGCGTCTCTTTACCGAGGTGGAGTCACTACCAATTATAAGTCCTCATGGCCACACTGAGCCTCGTTGGTTTGCAGATAACAAGGTGTTTGATAATCCAACCGATTTGTTGATTGTACCTGATCATTATATCTTTAGGATGCTCTACAGTCAGGGTGTGTCTCTTGAGTCACTTCGAATCCCTATTGCTGGAAATGAGAGCAAAGTGGGTCCGCTCGAGGCGTGGGGGATATTCGCTGATTACTACTATCTCTTTCAAGGCACGCCGACCAGAATTTGGCTCGATTACGTGTTTTATGAGGTTTTTGGTATTAGGGATGTACTGAGTGCTAAAACCGCGCAACAATATTATGAGAAAATATCACACCAATTAAAGATGGATGCTCTTAGACCGAGAGCGATTCTGGATCGATTCAATATAGAGTTTCTTGCAACAACTGACGGTGCGCTGGATTCTCTTGAGTCTCATGAGAATATTGCTCGAGCAGGATTTGGACATCGTGTAGTCCCAACATTTCGACCGGATAGCGTTATAGATCCTGATTGTCCGGGGTTTTTTGATAATGTTGGTAGATTGTCAGAAATTACTGGTGAAGAGGCCACAACATGGAATGGTTACCTCTCTGCGTTAAAGAATCGACGTGAATTTTTTAAAAGTCATGGAGCTACCGCAACTGATCATGGCCATCCCTCTGCACACACATCGGACCTGTCCAATATTGAATGTCAAAAGTTGTTTGCAAAATGCTTGAGGGGAGATGCGGATGCTCAGGAAAAAGAGTACTTTCGAGGTCAAATGCTGACGGAGATGGCAGCAATGAGTCTCGACGATGGTTTGGTGATGCAGCTTCACGTGGGTGTGTCACGAAATCATAATAAACAATTATTTAATCGCTTCGGTCAGGACAAAGGAGCAGATATTCCAATTCCAATGGAATTTGTGGAGGGGTTAAAACCTCTACTGCAACGGTTTGGCAACGAGTCCTCTTTGTCTGTAATACTTTTTACGCTCGATGAATCTACTTATTCTAGGGAGTTGGCTCCTTTAGCGGGACATTACCCATGCTTAAGACTTGGACCAGCTTGGTGGTTTCATGACAGTCCGGAGGGGATGATGAGATATCGTCAGCAGGTATCAGAGACTGCGGGATTCTACAACACTGTCGGCTTCAATGATGATACCCGCGCATTATTTTCGATCCCCGCGCGCCATGACCTTGCTCGGCGCATTGATTGTCAATTTTTGGCTGGCTGGGTAGTACAGCGAAGGCTCAGCGAGGATCAGGCGCTCCTTTTGGCAAAGGATCTTGCATATCGGCTTCCCAAGGATGCTTACAAGGTGGAACAGTAACTTGCGGGCAATCTCACAAATTTTAAATGATGAAAACGTGAACAAGTTATCCTATTCGCCGCCCGGTTCACTGAGCAAGGGCCACTTGTTTCATGAAAGACTTGTTACGTATGCTAGGTCTGACATGATGGTTACTCTTCAGAAGATAAACTCAATTCGGCTCGATCATTGGTTCATTGTGGTTTATTTCGGTTTGAGTAAATTTTCAGATCTGTTTGAAAAAGACGTTATTAAAATGGTCATACTGCTCTGAGCGGGTAGCAGCGCAAAAGAGGTTTTTTTGTAATAGTCAAGATTGACCACAGTGACCATGATTTTGAGACTGTCAAAGCGTGTGTTGTTCCCCTTGAGGGGAATAACTCTCGATTAAGAATTGCTGGAAATATTGTTATGAAGAAGAAAATTATATGCATTGGAGAGTGCATGATCGAGATAACAGACGATCGGTTGTTAAATCGAGGCTTCCAGTTTGCTGGCGACGTATACAACACTGCTTATAGTTTAAGACATGGGTTGGGGCCTCAATTTGATGTTGATTTTCTGACAGCGCTTGGAGACGATGAGTTTAGTGCGCAGATGCTTGAATGCTGGCGAGACGATGGGATAGGCACTTCAAAGGTGGTTATATTGGATGGTGATCTACCGGGGCTATACATTATCAAAACTGACAAAAAAGGTGAGCGACGTTTTCACTATTGGAGAGGTGAGTCGGCAGCAAAACACTTTTTAAACTCAATCGACTTTATTAATTGTCTTAGCTCACTTAGCAAACCATTCTGTATATATTTTTCAGGAATCACACTTGCTCTAATGCAAAATGATATTCGCTCTATTTTTTTTCAAGTTATCGAAGATTTTCGGGCTAGTGGGACCATCGTGGCATTTGACTCGAACTTTCGACCGTCATTATGGGCTTCTTCAGAACAAGCGACAGGAGCTCTACAGAAAGCGTGGCAGCTGACTGACATTGCGTTACCAACATTGGAGGACGAAGTAAAATTATTTGGGGATACCTCTGCTGAAGACCTCTCGAGAAAGCTTATTAATTTTGGTGTAAGTGCAGGTGTAATAAAATTGGGCGCTGAAGGATGCTTCGCATTCGATGGTAAAAGCAACCAGTTTTGCCAAGCTAAGAGAATCCGACGAGTTGTTGATACCACCGGCGCGGGAGATGCATTTAATGGTGGATTCCTATCTTGTTACTTCAAAACAGATGATGTTGTTCAATCGTCTGTCTATGCCTCTAGATTGGCAGAACAGGTAATTGGCCATGCTGGAGCAATAAATCGTTGTAACTGAGCGTTATACCGTCATCTTACTAAGTGAAGAAAAAAGTTCAGTTGGACTTATGCTTCATTACAAAAAGTTACTAGCGCTTTGGTTTACTCCAAACTATAAAACACGGATTTGGTATTGTCTTTTGCTAACTTATGGGGGATTGTGCGAGAGATTATATTTCTGTGCATAAGCAGAGAGAGAACGATTTGGAGCGTCTATATCTGAAGATTTGATTCAATTACTAATTTGGTTTCCTTTGTAAAATTGTAAGAAACCAACATTACTCCTAAAAATTAAGGAGGAGTATTCGGCCAGAGGCAGTAATGACGAATATCCAACAAACCTTTTCACATTTCAATTTGGAGTCTAATGGGTAACACTTCTTTGAAAGCTCTGTGTATTTTGCCTTCGACCTCGCTCATCGTAGTGGATGAATGAAAGCTCCATGTCTTTGTATGTTACTGACATAAACCCACCTATGGGGCCATTATAAGGCTGTTTAATAACGCCACTTTTGGGTTTTGGGACACGATGAACCTTGAAGTAACTCGTTGGGCCGCTAGAGAACTCATGGACTGTATCATTATAAATTGAGTGATATTGCCAGTGCCTGTCGCCTGTTATTAAAAATGTGTTCAGATGCAGCTGCTCTTTTATCATCCAATCCAAAAAAGCCCTTCCCTCATGCATAAAACCGTTTGCGTTGGCATGATTATCAATTTTGTTTGGCTTGTCGGGTCCGATAAGTGGAGTCGGACTGACAACGAGACGAAAGTCTGCATCGCTTTGTAGGAGAGTTTTTTTAAGCCAAGCCTTTTGAGTGTTTCCCCAGATAGTTTTTTTTGGGCCATCTGGAAGTTTGTTATCTGACCTGAAATCGCGCCCCTCCAATAACCAGATCTGAATACCTTTACCCCATCGGAAGGTTCGATAAGGCAGATCACTGGATGGAAAAACTTGCTTAAAAACCTCAATGCCCTCTTCATGAGTCAGATAAGTATTGTCGGCTCGGTTAAAGTCTGGGTTCAAGCCATTCGGTTCATCTTTGTGCTTTTGAAACTTAACTGGATGATTTGAAAATGGATCTGCGTCATTAAAGCGGTAGTCATGGTCATCTTTCATAAAATACGCTGGTATGTGAGCAAGGTAATTGATTGTGAAGGGAGTGCCATACTGTTTTTGATAAAGCCAATAAGCCTCTTCTTTCGAGCGAACGTCGTACCTGTCGTAGTAAACAGTGTCACCTGCAGAAATTAAAAAGTCGGGCTTCTGTCGCTGCATCAGCGTGTAAGTCGGAAGCCCGTGAGCGGATTGGCAAGTGGTAACCTGAAAAATAATTTCGTTCCGGTCAGTACTTTCGGGTGCGGTTTTAAATGAGAATATTTCGGACATTTGGCTTGGCGTAGCATCACCTTTTTTTAATTCAGCCCGATATAAATACCGCTGATTTGGTTTCAAATCAGATATGTGGTATTGCAGGTAATAGTCATTTTCCTCCGATGCATCTTGCCAGCCAGTCATAATCGCATTTGACATCTCATCGTTGGTGCTGAGATGAATCCGCGCTTTTCCGGCTTTCCCGGGAATGCCAAAGTTCCTCTCTTGTCCAAATGATTTTGTTAACCGGATCTGGACGATTGCTGAGTTTTCGGTGATTTCTCCCGATCTTGCACCCATACCCAGATGTGGCGCATCGGAGTATGTGGGATCACAAAAAGGCACTAGAAAGAAGATCATCTTGCGGCTAAAAGTAAAACTTCTAAGGGGAGAAAAAATACTCATTCTTGTAACTTGCTGAGTCCATATTTTGATGAATAAGTCTTAAATGTAGCACTCTGCTTTGTCTGCATCAATTTTTATATCAGAAAGTCTTTTCCTTATATCCTGGTTCCTAACCACAACTTATCTGGCGAACTTTGTCTTTTAATGTACCTCAAAGAGTTGTCTTGACCAATATGCTTGGAAAATTTAAACTTTACAGATAACTAGACTTTATATAAAAAGTTCCGTAATCAAAAAATGGTTCAGGGATTAAAGAGGGGGTTACAAATGAGGGTATCGTTACCGGGCGATTCGTCGCGCGCTTCAAAATTATCGCAAAACATAGTGCTTTACTTTTGCACATTCTTCATCGCACTTTTCATCAATCAATCGACTTTGGCACAGGATGAGGCTTCTTCGGCAGGTTCAAACGAAATTGTTGACGAAATTATTTCTATAGGCGTGAAGCAATCGCTGGAGCTCATGGTAAACGCTAAACGTTACTCAGATTCTATTATGGATGGAGTCTCCGCCGAGGGTATCGGAAGGTTTCCTGATATGGATCTGGCTGAGGCTATCGGTGGGATAACTGGAGTCCAGCTCGAGTATGCAGGTGCAGGGGGAGAGCGTCGAGAGGGTGAGATTCGGGTGAGAGGTCTTCCGAAAGGTTATTCCAGAACACTTTTTAACGGCCAATACCTCGCCTCCGGGAACCCGATTAGTGGTTTTGTATATGGAATGTTTCAGTCGGATATTGTCTCGGGTGTGTCGCTTATTAAAACTCCAACAGCAGCATATGATGAGGGTGGTTTAAGTGGTATCGTAAACATGAGGACAAGACGCCCGCTCGCGTTTAAAAGTCCGTTTGTGACCTTTTATAGTGGCATGGACTTCGAAACTCTCCCGGGCGTTGCCGAGCCAAATGCCAATTTAGCCTTTGCCAATAAGTTCAACAATGAAACTGTCGGTGTCATGGGGGCCATTTCTTGGTCTGATCGCAGGCAGCGTACCGATTTAGCCAAGATCACTAACTACGATGACGACGACACAGATGGTGATGGGTTAGCTGACCTCTACACACCTATTGATGCCCGTATTTATTCGCGTCAGAACGAGGGGGATAAGATATCTGCAGCGTTTGGACTGGAATTTCAGCCAAATGATAATTTGAACATGGGAATTACAGGAATCTACTCGCTGCTGGAAGACTTTAATATTATGGATCAGCTAAGGTTTAGGCGTGCGCAAAGTATGACTGTTCAGAGGACGATGGATGGCGGCACCTTTGGTGAAACCGCAACTCAAGTGCTCTTCAATCAGCCAGAAATTGACGCCGAGTCTCGTGCTTTTGATGATGAACGCACCAGCTACGCGATTACAGGAGATGTTACATGGCAGAATGATGAGTGGAAGGCGAAGGGTATTTTGCACTCAACCCGAGGCACACAGGATCGGTGGGGTGTGAATTCCCGGCGAAATATTAATGATCATGACGACAATGGCGTAATTTTGCGCATGCACAGTGGTGCAGGGGACGTTGATTCCTTCCGGGTTGAGATGGTTGACGGTGATTTCTCGGATATAAATCAGTGGAGTTATGGAGACAGTGTCAGGAGCAATAGCCCACCGACCTCAGCTCGGACGCAGTTCTATGGTTCTGGCGACGGAAGAGACAGGGAAGAATCAGAGGTAGCAGCTCAATTTGATCTAACAAGGTTTGTAGATGGACCCTTCATTAAAATTGCACAGGTGGGCGCAAAATGGAGGAGTTATGAGCGGAATCAGCGCTATCCGCGCTGGACCAGCAGAGATTTTGTATATGATGCGATAGATGACCTTGGTGTAATGCGTCCTCATATTGGAAACAATAATGATGGCTTCTTCGGAGGTAATCTACCAGATGTCACCAATTATTGGGTTCCGGACTGGCGAATGGTTATGGATGATATCCTGAGTGCCACAGAAATTACTGGTGATACATTTGGAGGGCTGCCGGTAAATACAGACACCATAAACAGGACCTTCGACGCACAACGCGATGTGACTGCTGTATATGCCATGGTGAAGTTTGACGGACATGATCTCGAGTTACCCCTCCCGGTAAGGGGAAACTTTGGTCTTCGCTATGTGAGCACCGATCGAGAGGTTAGCTCAGTTACTCAGAGTGATCTTCTCGCGGAAGATATTTTTAGCGCTGCGAGTCAAGAATTCTCGCACACACTTCCTTCTCTAAATTTGATATTTGATATTAAGGATGACGTGTTACTTCGGCTTGGGTATTCAGAGAACATCACTCGTCCAAGCGCTTTCAGCTACAGGACAAATTCGACAGCGAGGGTTAGGTATGCAGATGAGGCGGATTCAATTGTAGAGAGCGTTGATATTGACCTTAACAGTGCCGCTATCATGCCATTCACAGCAGACAGCTATGATCTCTCACTAGAATGGTATAATCGTGCTGGTAGCTATATGTCCTTAGCTTACTTCCGAAAAGATGTTGCCGATAAGACTGTGGACTATGAACATTGTCCTCCTGACCTGAGTGGATTTACTCAGCTGGATGTATACGACTTTTCTGAGATTATTACAGGAAATTTGTCAAGGGTTGGCGATGAGTGTTTGGACGCGGCCGGCGTTCCAGTGTTGATCGAGGATAAACTCAATTCCTCAGAGGGGGCTTCATTTGATGGATTTGAGGCCAGCTTGATTCAGAACTTCAATTTCATGGATAACTGGATGCGTGATGTTTTCGTTCAGGCAAATGTGACGTACGTCGATACCAGTGCTTCGGGAGAAAAAGATTCGGCGGGAAATGATCTTCCACTTGAGGGTGTGTCCAAGAATACGGTGAACCTAAAAGCAGGCTATGAGAAAGACAACTGGGCGTTTACCATACAGTATCGAAACAGAAGTGAATATTTCGTGCAGGCTACCTCAAGCACATTTACTGGGGATGATCGTATGATAGCCGGAAATCCGAAACTGGATGTACGCTTTCAATGGAAGCCGATGAAAAACCTCAGCACAAAGCTCGAAATATTCAACATTACTAACGAACGTAGGACTGAATATCAGGGCGTTGAAGAGCGCGTTCGCGAAATCCGTTACTATGGTCGCATATATAAGGCTGGAATCCGTTACAAGTTTTGATTGGTTTTATTTTCGGTGTGGTGGTGTAACGACCGCTACACCGGCTGTACAGGTTGATTTTAGTTTTCATCGGAAGGCGCCGTGAGAAATTTGATTCTAAGAATGATATGCCGGCAATTGCTACTTCTTTCTGCCTTTATCTATTTTCCACTTGCTTTGTCGCTAACTGCGAATGGAGCTGGTCCAGTTGGATACTCCGGTTTGCTCATAAACGTAGGCGCTCGCGAGTCTAAAAATCTGTCGGGTGAGTGGCGATACATCATAGACCCCTACAAGACTGCGTTATTAAAATCTAAAAGTGAGCCAAAGGCGGTATTTTTAGACAGGGTCAATGTCTCTCCTCACAAGATGATGGAATACAGCTTTGATAACTCGCCCTACATGTCTGTTCCGGGAGACTGGAATGGACAGGTTGACGAGATGGCCTTGTATGAGGGCCTGGTGTGGTTTCGAAAGGAGGTGCAGCTATCCAAGGTAGATGATGAGAGGTACCTCTTACATATCGGCGCGGCGAATTACAAATCTTTTGTCTACGTTAACGGTAAAAAAGTTGGAGAGCATGAAGGTGGTTTTACTCCATTTGCGTTTGATGTGACCGACAATCTCAAGGTTGGTCGGAATTCTGTGGTAATTGGGGTCGATTCGGAGCATGAGGACGATTCAGTACCCACCCCGGTAACCGATTGGAAGAACTTTGGCGGCATCACAAGGGATGTACACCTAGTGGAAGTTCCCAACACATACATCTCGACATACTTCATACAGCTTGAATCTTCTGACGTTATCAAAGCTAATGTTTCACTCAGTGGTGATAGGATAAATCGTCGGGAGGTCACTGTTCGAATTCCAGAGCTTGGGGTTATGGTTAGCGGAAATACCGACGCTGATGGCAAGATCACAGTAGAGGTAAAAACCCCTGAGGATATGAAATTCTGGGCACCCCGTAGTCCGATTTTGTACGAAGTCATAATTTCAACAGCCGATGAGACGGTTTCGGACCGAATTGGGTTCAGGACTATAGAAAGTGTCGACGGAGAACTTTTACTAAATGGAGAGCCCATCTTCCTGCGAGGGATTTCTATCCACGAGGAGGCTCTTGGGGCAACTCCTAACAGGGCAATTAACAAAAGTAGCGCGCGAGCCCTCCTGAGTATCGCGAAAAAAGACCTGAAAGCGAACTTTGTTCGTCTTGCACACTATCCTCACTCAGACATAACAACTCGTGTCGCTGACGAGTTAGGTCTGTTAGTGTGGAGTGAGATCCCCGTATATTGGGACATGGATTTTGGGAACAAGAAGACGCTTGCCTTAGCTCGCAAGATGCAGAGTGACAACATTATTAGAGATAAGAATCGGGCATCGATAATATTGTGGAGTGTCGCGAATGAAACTAAGAGAAATAAGAAGGGAGCTGCGCTTGAGGAGCGGACCTCCTTCCTTCGGACCCTTATTACCGACATACGAGAGGTTGACAACACCAGGCTGATCACGTCGGCTTTACATAAAGCTAAACCCAAGAACAAAGATGGTCGCCGAGTATATGTTATAGACGATTCATTGGCTCGGTACATTGATGTTGTGTCTGTAAATACGTATCAGGGGTGGTACTCTGATATGAAACTGGAGGACGTAGCAAAAATCAAATGGGAACTCCCGAAGGATAAACCATTCCTGTTCTCCGAGTTTGGTGCTGGTGCTTTATACGGTTACCGAGACGATAACCTTGCAAAGTTCTCTGAGGATTACCAGGCCGAATATTATAAAGCTAATATAGAGATGTGCCGAAATATCGATGGTCTAGACGGTCTTTCTCCATGGATTTTAAAGGATTTCAAATCTCCTCGTCGCATGCATGGCCAGTTCCAGCAGTATTGGAATAGAAAGGGGATTATTTCGCCTGAGGGCAATTTTAAAGCCGCGTTTGGGGTGTTGCGTGGCTGGTACAATGAGTTGGCGGGTACTTGAATAAGCGTGATTATTATACTTCAATCTTGAAACACACAATATTAGTAATTTGCATTAGTCTACGACAATTAAAATCCTACGTAGGTCAATTGTTTCCCAAGATCATAGATGAGAACCTGTGATGTTCTGTAACAGTGTTCACTCTGGCAGAGGAGTCGAAATTTTCAAGCTCTACATTGGTCTTTTTGGGAGTTTGTTCTTCGCAATCAGTTCTGCAGAATCGGTTGAGTTACCCAAGACAGCGAACGGTGTATACTTTTCATTGGGTATCCCATATGCGGAAGCTCCTGTCGGTCGCCTTCGATGGAGGCCACCTTTGGACAAAATTTTAAATCCACAACTGACGCTGAATAAACAGACATTCTCTGCAAGTTGCCATCCATTCTCACAAAAAAATCTGTCTTACATTAGATATGGAAGCGAGATCAATGAGGATTGCTTATATCTCAATGTCTGGACCCCAAATCCTTACGGTAATTACCCCGTCATGGTTTGGATTCATGGGGGTGCATTTAGGAACGGTAATGGTAATATTTTGGGAGATTTGTTAGCTCGATATGGGGTAGTTGTTGTTTCATTAAACTATCGCTTGGGACCACTCGGTTTTTTTGCGCATCCTGCACTAGAAACGGATGACCCCAATTTCGGTATTTTAGATCAGCTTTCTGCACTACGATGGGTACGCAGACACATCAACGACTTTGGGGGTGACCCTGATAATGTGACAATATTCGGTAGCTCAGCGGGAGCATTGTCAGTTGACCTGCTGACGGCCCACCCTGATGCTGCAGGCCTCTTCAACAAGGCTATCGCTAAAAGTAGTTATATAGCATCACCTCTAAGAATCAAAAAAAAACTTGCTAATCTAATTAAGAATGATGCCTATGGATTTCCCCAGGAGATTGGTGAGGATCATACGGTAAGAGTCCTCAAAAGCATAGGGTTAGACGGAGACGAATCGTTAAAATTTTTAAGAGCGCTCGACCCAGAAATTCTGGTAAGTAGTCAATTACGCAGCCTCCCTATTATCGATGGGACTTCACTAAAAGTAGATCATTTCAAGTGCATTCAGGATGCAGGTTGCGGTAATTCTCTTGACGCTTACATGACAGGTGCGATGAGTTATGAGGGTTACGCATATTCTTATGAAAGATATGATTCTTGGTTACAAGCAAACATTAAGAGTCTCCTCAATGTGTATGCTGAAGATTTTGCAATGCAAAAAGAAATTGCTTTTAAGCGATTTGTCGGGGATATGAGATTTCTAGTTTCTGCTAAGTTATCTGCATCTGCCCACAAAAATACATTGGCTAAAGTATATACTTTTTACACGGATGCAGGGTTAGTGACTAAGAACGATAAAGAGTTGGGTACCCCCCATGGGTGGGATAATACCGCTTTATGGACGCGTGTCGAGGACAAGAAAAAAAGAATATTACAAAAACATTATCATGAAAATTGGAGCCGTTTTGCCTATGGTAAAGAACTAATCGGTAATGGAAGTTGGCAACCTTGGCGAGAAGATCGAGCTTACTGGCAGATCCTTGGGAGGGAGGGCAACGATGCGGGACCCGAACTCGAGGAAAGATTTCGGCTTACTGAGTATTACATGGGCCAATGATATAGATTTATAGAGGCTTACTGATTCGTTTGTGTTATGGGATATCATCGCAGTCGATCCCTGGGCCAGGAAACGCACCAACATTATCGCTTACTCCGCTCTGTGAGCTTAGCGAAGTTTGCTCGCATAGTTTATAAGCATCGAGGGCCGCTGGATCGGTCATGTCCACATTTGATTTAATTCCGTTAGCATCTCGGAACCGAGGAAATATCGACGGCCCCCTGTGATTAGGCTCATCTAGGCCAAATAATAGATTGTCACTGAACCGATTACCCAATTCTTCGAGTGGTTGTGCTCCCCATGTCGCTCCCTCTCTTGCAAAGACAAAGATATTATTCCGGAACTCAGAATTAATCGGAATTCGGTGTTTCATAGGATCAAAGTTCATAAACATGTGCATATCTCTGTACTCACTATACATTGTGTTGTTGTAAATTTTTGTATTGACAAGTTCTTTTTCCGTTGGAAATCCATAAAAAAAAAATCCATATTTATCATTTTGGCTGACGTTGTAGCGAATTTTTAAGCCAACCTGATACCTGCGCATAATTGCAAATGCACAATTATTATCATGAGAATAGTTAAATTGAAACACCGAATTTCGAGAGTTGTAGTCGGCATCAAAACCACATCTATCTTTGTCAATTGCGGGTCCCATGTTCCCGAATGCTTCGTTGTATTGGACAAGGGCGTCGTCGGTCGCGAATACGAATAAAGAGTTTCCAGTGACCTCGGTCGATATGTTGGGTCCGATGATGTTGTATTCGATGAGAGGTTTATCAGAGCTGGCAACTATAAGTGCATTTTTTGTGGTGTTTTTTATTTGATTTTTCCGAACGACTACGTTTTGGAACGCATACCGACCAATCGCATTACTTTTTTTACGGCGAGGGTCTGTTGGGTCAATTTCCCATGGAGATTTAATTCGAATTCCAACCCCGCTGATGTCTCTTATCTGATTGTTTTCAATTAAAATGTCAGTGAATCGTGTTGGTTTATTTTTACCCCAAACTCTAATAATAATGCCACCATTATTTTTGTTACCTGGTTCTCCAGCAACGTCTCGGATGATATTGTTGCGTATGGTGAAATTGCTGTGTGTACCACTGTCTGTAGCTGAGATGTAAATACCGTGCCGTTGTGATCGATTTTCAGAGTAATTAATGAGCTCAAGATTTTCTATGATCCAGCCCCCTGAATCGCGAATGTCAAGGGTACCCATTTTCGGGGCATCAGCATAAATTACTGGTCTGGTTTGTTGCTCATCACCGAAGTCACTTATCTTTATCGCAACGTCAGGACGTAAATCACTGCGTCTCAGGGATATCGTACCTTTGAAAGTGAGGCCTCTCTTAAATAAGATTTGATCACCTCCATTATAGATTCTGCTTTTCGCTTTTTCATAGTTCGACTGTGTATCTAATTTGTAGATTTT
>PCCK01000082.1 GCA_002731695.1 Porticoccaceae bacterium | reverse complement strand
GGGCTCTATTTTTACGATAAGCGTGTGGTTGAATTCGCGAAGAGCATAAAACCCTCGGTTCGCGGAGAACTGGAGATTACGGATTTGAATCGAATATACTTAGAGCAAAATGAGCTGAATGTAGAGCTTTTAGGCCGAGGTACGGCTTGGTTGGATACGGGCACTCACAAATCTCTCATGGCAGCCTCGCAATTCGTCCAAGTCATCGAGGAACGTCAGGGATTGAAGATGGCTTGTCTCGAAGGAATTGGATGCGAGCAGGGATGGTTATCAGTGGAACAACTGAATGACAGAATTCAGTTTCTGGGTAAAACGCAATATGCAGACTACCTGAAGAATCTGTTGAAGCGACAGGAAATAATTCGATGATAAGGTCTCTATATCTAAGCAGGAGCGATTCTCTTTAGTCCGCCATCGCCTCGGTGAAGGGAGGAACACCGCGATTTGATCAGTGGATTGTCTCCTACTTGCTGAATCGTAGTTTCCCTCGTTTGAAGAATGCTAAACCTGAAAGTCCCAATAATAGCATCCATGTGGTGTATCCACTATAAGGCACGGTTTTTCCTCGGAAGGCCTGACTGTCATTGATGTTTCTGGCTTAAGCTGTGGTCGGACCGAACAGGACACAATTTGAATATTTAAAAACCAAGCCAATAAGCTGGAGCGAATGTCCTATATAGTGAGAGGATGCTGCTGCTCCTATGCCACAGTTTGTGAAGCCATTGGCGGCTCCATATGTGGTGGTAAAGCTTGCCTCTCAGTTGAGAAACTCAACGAATGAAGCATATCAAAATTATGCTCACGAATGGATAAGTGGAGGCCTCCTTCAGGTTTCGCATCGCCAAAAGGGCGGTTCCTTGGGGGCAAGCAATTTGCAATTCAGAATGAAGATTATCTTGCTCGTATAAACAGGAAAGAAGTGTCCGTCTATACTGTGCCAAATTAAAATTTAGAGTTTAGAAGATAACGAATTTTTCCGGGACATTAATGATGTCCGAGGGCTGGATTTGGAAGATGCCCTTTTTTTTGCCTAAGAGAACCTCCTTCAAGTTGAGTTTGTGAAGCTTGAAGTCCTCGCCCTCTCTTCGCAGCACTGTAACTTTCTTCAGATTCGCTGAGGGACTGGGGCCACCGGCCTCCATGATTGCCTCGAGAGCAGTAAGCGAGCGATCCGATACTTGCTTGCCGGCTCTCAGCACAGCTCCGTTGACGTAAAATGTGTAGGAAGACGTGATTGATACGCTGACTTCTTTGGTTACGAGCTGTTTGTCGTAAAGCGCAAGCAAAGCGGTTTCGAGTTCCTTAGGGGTCAGTCCCTCTACCACAACTTCGCCTACCAAAGGCAGTGTGATGCGTCCATCTCGGCGGACTTTTTGGCTGGTATTCAAGTCTCTGGCGGCAGGGAAGGAGATTGAGAGCACATCGCCTCCGATTATCGCTGCGGCTTCTTGGGTCTCATCCGTTTGGGCGACTGCGATTGGGGCAAGGCTGGTTGCTGCGAAAAGACCGAGCAGGAAGGCTACGACGCTCAGGACATGGGAGGGTCGCGAGGTGAAATTCAGTGTGGGCTTCATTGTATAAGTGATAGAATGTGAAGGTTGCTCAATCCGCTTTCGAAAGGCGATTCAAAGATTGGCGGTTCCATGGATTTATTAACGACATGAAGAGAGGGGAGTTAATGGGAAGTTTCCCTCAAATTCTGCAATTTCATCCTGATTGGAGCTGTTCGGAAGGGGGCCAAAAATAGGAATGATTAAAAAAAGGCGGGTTGGGTAGTTTTAGCGATTCATTCGTCCTTGGAAAGTCAGGTGCAATAAACTTAAAGGTATTTACAATCAGTTACTTACGGGCTAAAAAAATTAAAATAAACCGGTTTGCTTTCTCTAAGATTTACGGGTTTTGAAAAAGTCATTTCGTAGATTTGAGCAGCTAGATGAAATCCTCGAGCGATTTTGCTGCCGCGAAGCTTAAGTTTAAGCAAGTTCAAGGCCGTTCGATGCCGAGTTTATCCATGAGTTCGTAGAAAGTGGGGCGAGTGATACCCAGCTCTGAGGCGGCATTTGTAATTTTGCCTTTGTGCTTTTTCAATGCAGAATGTAACAGCTCGCGGTCAACATTTTCACGAGCTTCTTTGAGGGTTTGCCTTGGAGCTATGACTCTTGAGTCGAAAAGTTGCATGTCCTTAGGCGAAATGGCTTTGCCTTCACACATGATAATCGCTCTTCGTATCCGATTCTGCAGTTCCCGCACATTGCCGGGCCATTGGTGTTGCTCCATGGCGGTTAAAGTCTTCTTGGCAAAGTTTAGCCCTTCTTTGTCGTTTTCATTGGCTAAACGTTGCAATAGTGCCGTTGCGAGGACGAGGAGATCCTCATCGCGGTCACGAAGTGGCGGTAGGTTTAGTTCGATAACGGCCAGTCGGAAATAAAAATCTTCGCGGAAGCTGCCGTTAGTCATCCCTTTTTTCAAATCGGCATTGGTCGCAGCGAGAATGCGGGAGTTTACTTGTATAGCTTCACGACCACCGACCCGTTCGATGTACCCCTCCTGAAGAAATCGAAGGAGCTTAACTTGAACTGGTAAGGGAACTTCACCAATTTCGTCGAGAAACAGGGTACCGCCTTTGGATTGTTCTATCTTGCCGATGTGCTGGGCATGGGCCCCTGTGAAGGACCCTTTTTCATGACCGAAGAGTTCGCTTTCGAGGAGGCTTTCGGGGATTGCGCTGCAATTGATAGCGACGAACGCCCCATCCCTTCGATTGCTTTGCTGATGGATCGCTCTCGCGGCAACTTCCTTGCCCGTTCCGCTTTCGCCTAGAATCATAACCGATGCGTCAGACGTCGCGACTCTTCGGATTGTATCGAAAACGTCTTGCATGACCTGACTAGAGCCGATCATGCCCTCGAATGCGTCAGGCTGGGTCTGCCGTTTCAATTCGAGGTACTCGCGTTCAAGTTCGGCAACGTGGAAGCAACGCTTTAGCAGAAGTTGCATCTCGTCCATATCGATTGGCTTGGTGAGAAAGTCGTAAGCTCCGGTTCCGATGGCGTTTTGGGTGTTGCTCCGATCACCTTGTCCTGATGCAATAATTACCTTTAACTTAGGATCTAGCTCGAGAAGCTCCGACAGCGTCGCCAGTCCCTCTTCGGTAGAGTTGGGATGGGGTGGGAGCCCAAGGTCTAAAATCACCACCATCGGCTTGTGGACGCGAAATCGCTCTAGAGCGGACTCGCGGTCGAAGGCTTGGGTCACCTCGTAATCTTCGGAAAGACCCCACTTCATTTGAGTGCGGATTTCCTCGTCATCGTCGACTATGAGTAATACAGGATTCACTAGGTCTTTTTAACCGCGTCTAGATTGGAAGGTCTCAGCGATGAAGAGAAGTTCAATAAAGACGAGAAGATTTTGGGACGAAAGGTTTTTCAAAATCCATGACGAGTGAGTTCGAACTTTTGTCCGGCGTACTTTACTGACAGCGGGTTGCAGGTCATTTTTTGATTTGCGATTTAGAAAGATTAATAACGACTCTTTGGAGTCGCTGCTCGAGTCAAGGGACTGTTGACGTTTTTAAGATATCCTAGACGGATTGTCGATAGTTGCAAGGGGGACAAAACTTGTTTATGGTCAATGGCTTAGAGGACATAAACTACCATCAGCTTCAGCATAAGTCGTTCATCAGCCTAAAGGACTAGCCATTATCATTCTTCGACTTGAAGCCCTCTGCCTTTAAAATAGCCGTCAGCTCTGCTCAAGCGGCAAGGCAACCCGAAACGTTGTTCCCTTGCCTGCTTCACTTTCTACGATAATTCGTCCGCCGTGGGCTTCGACGATCATCTTGCTTTGGAACATTCCAATTCCGAGACCGTGTTTCTTAGTTGTCTGGAAAGGGCGAAAAAGATTCTTGTTTACGAATTCCTGGCTCATGCCGCAGCCGTTATCTCTGACTTTCAGAAACACATATTTTTCGTTCACACTTATACTAGCCTCGATACGTCCGACGCCTTCGATGGCCTCTGAGGAATTGATCACGAGATTGAGCAACACTTTGCTGAGTTGCTCCTTGTCGATTCTAGCGACGGCCCGAGATTCGAAACGTGTCACCAGCTCGGTATTTTCGGGGGCTTGCCAGATTTCGATGGCTTGTTTTGCAAAAACGCCCATCTCGAGCGGCTTGAGGTCCACCGCAATTTCACTTCTCACGGTGCTGAGCCGACCTATGATGTCATTGATCCGATCGCCCGTCTTAGAGATGCCGCGCAGAGCATCATCGCGAAATTCGGGGTTGTCCCAGTGTATCGGAAGATTCTTCACCATAATGTTCAACGTAGAGGCGGCATTCTTGAGATCGTGAACGAAAAAGGTGGCCATTGTTTGAAAGGCTTCCAATTCTCGGGTTACGATAATTTTCTCGGATAGCTGGAGATTAAGAAGGCTCGAGGCCGCGTGCGTGCCAACGCTAATGAGAATGTCGAATTCAGGCTCAGTGAAGGGAATCCCGCTCACACGATCGCCGATTACGATAACGCCTAGAATCGATTCTCGAGTTGTCATGGGAACACAGATACGATCTCCACCATGCGGGAATTTCTTGGGGTTCGATTCCCTAAGTTTTCTGGCCCAGTCCGCCTTTGCCTTATCTAAATCAATGGGCCTGCGCAAATTGGAAAACTGAGACTTCAGGGCTTTGATTTCTTCGTGCAAAAGATCGAGAACAGGAGAGGTTTTATCGGTAATAACGGTAGATGCGGCGAGCGTTATTTTGGTTTGGCCACTTCCTAAAAGCCAAAGGTTTACCGAGTGAGAATCGAAAGTCTCAGCGATTAGCTTGGCGAGACCGTCACAGAGATCTGGCTGTCGCACGTGGGAAGAACTTTCCTCGGTAAAGCGCATCCAAACTGTTCGGTAGTCGTGCATGGGCCGCTTGAAGTGCCGACTGATGAACTGTTTAATGTTCAATCGGAGATGATCCGATTGAAGAAGGGTGGCGAGCAGGACTAGGGCGATCAGTACGCCAAACGCTTTGAGGGGGAAGCTGATGTCGCCTCCGATGAGAGCAACGATTTTAGCGAGGACGCCTACGGCTAACAGATATATGCCGGCCAGCAAAATGGTAAGTGAATTGCTCAGTACGGCATGCGAGGGATAAAGCTCTACATCGAAGTGTCCTCGCCTACTCAGGGCCCGAATGATCAGCAAGCTCGATACGATTAGGCCAATCGAGTTGAGGGTATCCATTCCGCTATGCACGTTGGCGAAAAGCAAGGCTTGGCTACTGGTGTAGAAGCGTACCAAAAATAGTGTTCCCAATCCGAGCAGCATGTATTTGACTTGCCAGCGCATCGCGCCGACTGCGGCTCGATAGGTTCTCTCCAAATTCATCATGCTGAGGACAGAGCCCAATATTATGAGGAAGTTAATGGCTTGTCCGGGCCAGCCTAAAAGAACGGTGATGCTGCCATCTCCTTGCAGCTGACGGAAAAGAATATAGCTATCGCTGTAGAATGTAGCGAGCAAGGCTGGAAGGGCGAACGCGACGATTAACAGATATCGCCAGCTATGAAGGAATTTACGGGTGCTTCCTCGGGCATAGGTCAGACTGAAGAGAATCCAGGTGCCAGGCAAAAAAGAGAGAACGACCAATCGAATTTGCTGCCAGAAAAGAAAATGATCTGCGTGGGTCGCCGCTGCGCTAAAGCCCGTGACTAAACTTTCTAAACCAAGGAGGGCTATGCTAATGCTAAAGGACCAGCGAGCGATGGAACGACGTTTGCCTGTGAGCGTAAGGATAAAGTAAACGGCGCTAATCATCCCGCAGATTCCAGCGGAAAGGTAGGCCAGTGGTGCGATGAGATTCATTTTAAGGATTAAAGAAGAGCTCTGATGGGTGGGTCTGAGGTCGGAAAGTCTGGATTGGTGATCCTTGATTAATCAATGATCAGCCATAGGGACTTCGCTGTTGGCCTTCAAGGAAGGATTGATTGGTAGGTAGGAACGGTCAGGGCAACCGAAGCGATTAATGCAATTTCCAAGGTTGCTTAGGGACTTCCAATCCTACCTTTCGGTATAATAAGCCTGCAATCCACAATCAACAAATACGTCGCGTCCTCGAGCACGCTCGCGGGTGGGGGTTTAGAATTGCTGTTATTGGCCGATCGCTTTTGCGTCATCGAGGCCCAATTCCAAGGCTTTGGAGAAAGCCGCTTTGGCTTCTCCAACGTTGTCCAAATGCGCGGATTTGATGTAGGCGAGATTATTTTTTGCAAAATTTAGCGTATCTAGCGGACTAAAAATAATCATTCCACCTTTCACTATTACTTCTTTGCGTCCTCGAACCAGCGGTTAAAAAGATATCAGCCTAATCAATCTTCAATTGCAGCCAAAGGCTTCTTTTTTGGCTCTTTTTTCCAAAGCCAATAAAGCAGTACGAAGAACGGGATCAGCGATAGGCCGAAAAAGAATGGGCCGCCTTTGTGATGGATCCAGTGGTCGATCATGTGGGGACCAACATGTACGCAAAGATAGCTGATCGTAAATATTCGGAAACCATTGCGAACGACTGCAAGGGGTATTATAAAAAAGACAAGCAACCACCGCTTCAATTTCGATTGAAGAAATAGCTCGCCCGCCACAATGCTTGTGATCAAGAGGACTAAACTGGACCGAATGCCGCTGCACGAGGGAGCGACGCGAATTTGTATGGTGGAGAGCTCGAAGGTGAGGGGATGGGGACGAAAAATGGGAATGTTAGCAGACTTTACCATTTGGTAAGAGACCTCCGCGGAAGCGTATTGGAAGAATGTGTTGACCCAATCTTGGACAATTAGAGGCATTGGAACCAGGAAGATCAAAAACCACAAAGAAAAGTGCTGCTTTTTTAGGAGACTTGGGCCGTACAGAAATAGGGCCGCAGTTATGATTAACAGGGCGTACGCCAGAGTGGTTAAAGCCAGCGCGTCTTCGGCTGCCTCAAAATTCCCTGCAGCCCAGTAATAGACCAACAAAGCTGCTGCGGCTAAGCCGGGAGCAATTGCGAGGGCTTCACGGGGTTTGGAGGCAGCGGGCAATTCGTCTTTTTTGATCCAAGCGAAATAGATGCAGACTACCGGGACGAGGATGATGTGCGAGTGGAGATCCGTATTCAGAGCCAGTTGAAGGAGTCCGTAAAGCGACTTGGAGAACGCCAGCGAAAGCACGGCTACCGCGAAGGCGAATCGGTGCGTTTGCGGCGAAAGCGATCGCCAATGGTTTATTGTGGTTTGCGAATTAATAATTCTTAGCAGGCAAATTTTTAGAGTTAGATCGGAAAAATCAGGTGTCCTCAAATGTCTAAATCGATCCAGCGCCAAAAATTTGCATCGGATAAAAGGGAAAATTTTTTAACCACTTAGTATTATTAAATCGCTAATAACTGACCAATAACGATCGAGAAACTCGGCAACGGCTATCGCAATCATTAGGGTCATTTTCTTTTCGACATAGTCCAATAAAGACGAATAGCAGCTTAATTTTTCTCTACATAACCCTGGATGGATCTTGGGCGAAGCACGAGCAAATCTTCAATCAGAAACAAACAATTAGCGATTGGGCACGTTAACGTTAATACCTATACCCAATGCTAAATCCTGATTGGTCGCTCGAGAAACCGAACCCGGTCGTGTTCGTGGAATTCTCATTTTTTCGATAAAATGCGGAAACGTTGATTCTGTTTACGAGTTGCGTGCTCAAATTCACTGAAAAAGAATCGTATTCATCGGCTCGTCCAACCACGAAGTTACTGAGAAGCCCGAGATAGTCTGATGACTGCTCTCCGTAAGAAACTGTTAGATTGAAGCGGCCTAGCAAGCGTTGGTTTAAACTCAGCGTTAGGGCTTCGGTTTCGTTGTTGAAATTACTGAAGTAGGAAGCACGTATGCTGCGGGAAAGATTGATGCCTATTGTTGTGTAGTCAAATGGTTGATACTGAAGGGAAGCATTGTACGTCGGGTTTTCCTCTTTGTCGAAGCCAGGTGCATCGATTTCGCGAGAATCGATGCCACCTAGTAAGGATGCTCTAAGTTTTTCGGAAGGATTGAATCCGAAACGCAGGAGGAATCGCATGTACTCTGTGTTTAGGCCAGGATCGACGTCGGTATAGCCCCATGTGAGACCGATAGAAGAATTGACAATCGAGCTTGCCTGGTGACGCAGCCAACCTGAGGTTGACCATTCGCTAACATCGGAAAAGCGACTAGTGGAGCGCAGATCTTGATCTGCACTTAAATCGAGATACCACGTAGAATTCAGTTGGCGTGAAGCGCTTAGAGTGGTCCCAAATGTTTCCTGTTGGGTTTGGCTTCCGGTTTGGACAAGTGAATCCTTTGAATCGTCGTAAGTTTGGTTGAAGCCGATACGCCAGTCTGCAACCGCGAAGTCACTAAAGAAGTTCGCCGAATGGGAATCGGTGTCATCGAAAGCGGCATTGGAATAATAGGTCCACGCAGGGCGATAGCTAAATGACCACAACTCTTGGTAGTCGAAAAACAAGTTAAAGCTTATGTTCTGAATCTCTGAATCTTGTTCATTTCCAACCCTTCGCAATAGGTTGCTGGCATCGGTGTATCTGTAGTTGACACTAGGGGTAAAGAGAAGAGGGCCGATTTGAAGAGGAGTTGACTCACGTAAAGCGGGTGACAACGCACTAAAGGACGAGGTGGCGTCATCGCCTGAAATACGTGATTCTCGTGGAGCCTTTTGAGTGTAAGAATGAGAAGAATCTTGGGCATTTGCCTGGAATAACGACAAACTGAGTGAGAGGACAGTCGCTGTTAAGCGGAGGGCGTAAATCGTATAGCGTTTCATATTAAGAGGAGATCGGATAGTAGTTAGAAGAATTAAGCCGCAAAGGAAACAAAGATCGCAAAGTTTTTTGAGTTTGTTGATGATGTGTGATCAGGAGTTTAAAAAATTATATACTGGCGTCCGTCCCGTTCGCTCAATTAAAAAGCACTTAATTTAGTGCCTGTTTCAATCGCCAAGGAATGTTCCGGGATACCTCGTTGGGCGTGCATTACCTTCCGTGTGTATTGTGTATTGTCTGGTTGCAGACCCTTAGTTTTTAAAATTATAGTGCGGAGCATCTAATTTCGGCTTCGGCTGATTATGGTTATCGAGAATTAGCAATACGAAATTTTTAACGGCTTCGGCATACCCGCAAACGTTTCGTCAAAGCCTAGCGCCGACGCTACGCTTTGATTACTTGCCCAGGTTTGATCTCCGCACCCGCCATTGCATTCCGAGTATCGACGATTGATGGACACCAATTTGCCAATTGCAAATAATCGACTACATCGTGGGAAGTGGAGATGACCACCGTGTCGAAACTTTCGAGACTACGCTTATCACAGGTGATTGACTTTGTACCTGCCCATTGAGCGTGTTCAGGAGTCATTGGTATGACCTGAACGTGCGGGTCGTAATAGGCGACTTCCACTCCTTTGGCTTGGAGTTTTTCTAATAGAATATAGCTTGGCGATTCTCGGTCGTCGCCGACGTTTGGTTTATAGGCGAGGCCTATCCGCGAAACCGTGTCCGTCGAGCTTGGATAAATCGTCGATCCCAAAGTCACGATCGTTCACAGCTGTAGGTGCAGCGATCGCTTTTTCCGAACCCTACACATAGGAAATGTCTAGTTCGTTGTTCTTATTCAGGGACGTTGCCTCGGCGCCAAAGCGATTCGGCGTAAGCTCCAATCAGATTTTACAAATGAAAGAGCCTTCATCTGAATAAGTCCTCGGAACATTAATACGGAGGGTGTTATTAAACAGGCTCTTAGGAATTCCAATGGCTATAGTCGCAGTTGGTTAATTCGCTTAAGTGTTCATTGTGCTGTCGGAAGTGTTCGACTAGAAATTTTCTGGTCTCGTTTTTGAGTTTGTAAATTTCAGGTTTGGTTCTTTTATCCCGTCCGTTTAGCAGGGTCTTTAGCATAGTTGCAATTGGCTTTGAAAATGGGCTGTTTTTGATGAAGGAAAATCTGGTAAGTCGGGAAGCCTTTTTTCGGAATGCCTCGTAGGTTACGCCGCTCTGCCTGTTATGAACTTCTTTTGAAAATGTATGTGGTTTTAAATTTGGATCTATGTGATGTAGAGATTTATTAACTACGTTTTGAGGAGATTGTGCTAGATCTTCGAAATTGATTATGAGCAATTGTTCTTTATTAAAATACTCAAAGACTCTTTTGAATTGTTCCGCGTAGTAACTAGTATCGATATAGGTGCGGTGGAAAGTACTGGTTTCGTTTCGGAAGTATTTTTCGTATTTTTTGAGGTTTTTATCGTTGTCTATAAACTCCCCTCTATTGATTCGTGAAATGTCTTCATCTACGGCCTGTTCAAACGTAAGATTTTCAAAACCGTGCCTAACTCGGTGGAGGTAGTGTGAGAAGGCCCGTTCAACTGGATGTCTAATGATGGCCAGAAGGCGAGCCTTGGGAAACTCTTTTGCTATTCGTTTGATCGTGAACGGTAAATACAGGTTCCTGTGCCTGGATTCTCCTGACCATATTTCTGACGTTTTATTAGCGAAGAACTGCTGCTCGTAGAAACTTATTCCCTTGTCGTAGTATAGCTCGAAAAAAGGGGGTTCTTTGGGTGAGGACATGCAAATTTCTGGGTGTTGTCCAAGAAATTTATGTAGTGAAGTTGTGCCGCATTTTGCGGCTCCTAATAAGAAGAAATGCTTTTCTCTATTCATTGGCTGGCATTTTCCCCGGAGCGATTTCCGAGTAATAGATTGTATTTACTTTTTGATGATTTGAAAGGGATAGCACTAGGGTAATGCCTCTTAGGCGATTTCCGAATCCGGATTTCCCCATCTTGATAATGGCGATGTTTTTTATTCCGAGTCTTGGGGGATAAGCGAAGACTCTCCAACGATTTGAGATAAACGCATTGCTTGATGGAGAACGAAGAGCGATGAAAGGCGAAATGAAGCAATTGATTAGAATTCAGTGATTATCGCGGCTTTACGGAGGATAGGAAAGATTCGCTGACAAGGAAGAAGAGTCGGTCGAGAAAAGCTTGTTAAAGTCAGCGGATATTGTTGTTGAAATCGCCGCCAATAGTAAAGCCATAGGGACACGTTCCTGCACGAAAGGCCTTGTCGAGAGTTGGATTCTCAGGACTTTGGCCGACATGAAGAACGTCATGCACTCTCTCGCGATCGATACAATAAAGAGAGAGTGCAGTCAGGGCCCCGCCTGATGATCCTTTGAAACGGATTTGGTTATCCGTAGCATTTCCCTCCTTTGATTACGCGGCAATTTACTCTATTGCTATCGGACCTCTTTTAACTGGACGCAATTGAACTGGTGTCTCACAATCTGAAAGTTGGTGAGAATCGATATCCGAGTGCTAAAACAATTAAAAATAAATTTTATTTCCAATATTAACGATGCAGGTCTTTCCCGCGATATGCACGTCCTTGCCAAGGTCTGCAGATTGAACGGCGTACGTTTTTATGTTCACGGGGGACCTTTTTCGAATCGAAAAAAAATAAAAACAGAATCTAGAACTTTGTTTATACGCAAGTTGGTGCAACGTTTGTATGTTTTCATCTTTCGTCGCCCAATTTTTTCGCTAAATATTCATAACGAGCGGCTGTTCCCCCGGCATTTTGCATTTGCGCAAAAAAATTGTATTATGCCCAACCTTGAATGGATCACAGATAAAGATTTCGACAAGATAACACTCATTGATTTCGTTTTTGCAAAGACTCTGCACACCCATACGTTTTTCGATGGTTCAGGCGTGTGCAGTCGTCACCTAGGATTCACTTCTACAGAGCCAGAATCTCTCTTATTCGATAAAGATAGAGAGTTTTTTCATGTCGCAGGTGACAATCCTTGGAAGGGCACAAAGATTATACTTGAGACGTGGTTGAAGCACCCGGAGTGGCCTCTTCTACATGTCGTATGCCGGAACTTGAAAGAACTTTTAAGCGAGTTTGACTTTCGCAGATTGACGCGACTAAAAAACGTAAGGATTTATTCTTCGTTCCTTACAGACCAGACTCTGAAGAAGCTTCAAAATAAATGTCTGTTTCATTTATGTCCATCGCAACATGAGGGTTATGGACATTCGATCGTGGAAGGACTTGCTTGCGGTGCCATTGTATTCACAACTGATGCGCCCCCAATGAATGAACTGGTTCACAAAGATTGGGGTTACTTAGTCACTGTCTCCTTTAAGAAGAAACAGAGACAAGATTTTCGCTACTTTATCAGTGCAGAAGATCTTGAAGTGAAAATAAGCGCAGGTCTATCTGCAGACATTTCTACTATACGACGAATGCAGGAGACGGGAAGGGATCAATATTGTAAAAACTGCGATGAATTCCACGTAAGGTTCGCACGGTTGGCCGAAGAGCTAGCAGGCCAGTCGACACCGAAAAAGAAGCTAAATGTGTTACCAAGAGATTTTCAGTTTAAATAAAACGCTTATCAGAAAGTTTTCAAGAAATTTACAGAATGCAGGGATGCGGGAAGCACCCCCTCTATAGCATCAGCATTGTTATGCTGTAACCGGTACTAAATCGACCCGCTTGATTTGGCCCAGGCGGAAGGCGTGAGTTCGTAGAGCTTCTCTCGATCGAGTCGTGACAGGTTGGTCTCGAGCATTGCGGCGAGGTAGTCCTGCGGTAGGAAAATGATCGAAATGGGAACTTTTCGATTAGTCAGAGCAAAGCAGTCGTGTTGAAAGTTTTGGGAACGTGCTTATAAATAGTTTTTTTAATTTGTATTTGTAATTATGGCTTACTTGAAAGGCTTCTTCCAATGAAGCTTTCGCGTTTTCAGATTGGCCAATTTTCAGGTGACTATTCGAAAGCGCATTGAGCGTGTCGCAATAGCGCGCGGTGGCCAGTGAAAGTAGAGTCGAGGTTTCTTTTGCACTAAAATATGATCTCCATTTCGAGTGCTGGTGTTTTTGTTGTTCTAAGCTAATGATACTATTGGCGTCGTAGTCCGTGGTGAGGCGTGAGCGAGAAGGAACCCGGTCAAGGATTACAAGAGGTTCGTTTACATAGCAGAACCGTGAGCTTAGGGATAGTCGCATAATAAAGTCGGCGTCTTGGGCCACTTTAAGTATTTCATCGAATGGTCCAGCCCGCACCATTGAAGGGGCTCTCACCAAGAGGGTCTGCATCATTATCCCTGTGCCGTCTTTTACAATTCGTTTGGCGGCATTTTCAAGCTCACCGTATTGTGAAGTTAGCAATATCTTGGCAAGCTGCAAGGTGGTCGTCTCGCCTTCAGCCCCGTATTTCGTATCAGTAAAACACACTTCACATTCGGGAAACCTTTCAAGCGCGATCAATTGCTTCTCGAGTTTGTCGGTCTTCCAAAGATCGTCAGAGTCGTTAAAAGCGATAAAATTTCCGGAGGCGAGTGGTAGTCCTCGATTAAGTGCAGCACTCTTTCCCCGGTTTTCCTGGTGAATGAATAAAAAATTAGAATGTTTCTGGGAAAAGTCCTCTAGAATACGATTTGTATTATCGCTGGACCCGTCATCTATAACGATGACTTCATAAGGTGGTATGGTTTGGTTGAATATGCTAGAAAGCGATTGCACGAGTGTGCTCTCGCGGTTATAAGTCGGTACAAGCACGGAGATTTTGGGAGGAGCTTTCATAGTTTAGGCTCTACCGAGTTTTTAAGGGGCAAAGATTGCCAAGTCTGAGGAGCTTCAAGTGAATATATGGAGGCGGATAAGTTATGTTAGTTTAGAGGCAACAAAATAGTTAAACGCTTATTAATAGCTGACTAAGTGAGTAAGAGGAAGAAGATCGCGCTTTATCCACAAGGCATTGCAAAAGGATCCGAACTTGGGTAAAACCATCAACGTGCGGGTGTCATAAAAACAGCAGACTAAAAAATCAAAAGACGATAAATAATCATTAAGTTCACCGAATTGCGTTTGTAAGGTGTTTTTCTCGTCAAAAGTGATCTCCGAAAGAACTGCAGAGATTTTATTTGCTTTAAGCATCGTAGAAGAACCCTTCAAGACCTCCAAATCGTATCCCTCAGTATCCGTTTTCAATAAATCTATCTTATCAATTCCGTAGTCTTCGCAGAACTCGTCTACTGTTTTGATATTAATGCGGGCCTCTATCGCATCTGGATCTTTGCTGTGCACGCCCGTTTTTAGTGAGTTGATGACCGAGTGAGGGGTATATTTGATACTTTTATTCCCACTTTTTGAACCCATTGCACAGTTGTGGCAGCTGATGTTTGGTAGGCTTGAAGTATTGTTCACTAACGAAACGAAAGTCTCTTTTATGGGCTCGAAGGAATGGATGACAGCGTTTGGAAAATTCAAGTGCATTTCGGTGCAGGTTTGGCCAACGTTGGCGCCGATATCGAAAAGAATATTTGGCTTCAGTTTAGGAATCCAACGCTGGAGATCATGCGACCAATCGATCCCCGCAGGAACATACTTCGCTCGCCTAACATACCAACCTGATTTCATCAGGTAATTTTTGACTTTATCTTTCATGCCATGGTTTTTAGCCACAAAGCTCCCTTCTCTCACACTCTTATTCGCCCCAAACTCGTACTAGTTTAGTGAGAGTAATTTCTTTTTATGGCCGAGTGGGAGTAGGTTAAAAGTGCCGATGCGGCAAGCAGATCATGGACAACACCCGGAAGATGGCAAAAGGGGTCAAACTGTTTTTATTGAATCAGTAGATTCAAATGCTTTCTAGCTTTGGGCCGTTTTCCAACTCGGAGCAATACCGGCTGATCAATGAGCTAGCTCCCATGTTCAGGGCTTGGCTTATCCATGGATTCTTTTAGAGCAGCTTGCGTTTGAGTCGTGTCGCAATCGCTTCCTTCCAGTCCGCGAATTTCGGGTCTTCGGCGATGGTAGTATCCCTTATCTTCAGTAGCTTGAGGCAGTGGTCTAGTTCGCTAGCCCACATCTCCTCCTTCAACTCGGAACAGTCCTTGGACTCCAGCTCCATCTGGGCGATTCTGGACCTATCCGTGTCTATGATGGCTTTCTTGAACTGCCCATAGCCAAGAACCCATCTCTTGCTCATTCTCTCGAAGGCGGCTTTCTTCTGCACTTCACATGGTCGTCTTGCCTCTAGCAATTGGTAAAAAGAGCCGTTGGACTGCGTATCTTGGAGTTGCCTTAGGGTCGAATGCCCATTAGCTCTGACAACTGCCGCACTCGGAAGATTAGCCGGGGCAGTTCTTGGACTTTTGTCGTTCTGTCGCTTGGAAGCGTCTGCTTACTAAACCACCACTGGGAATGGAGTTCCGGCGGGCCAGTCGGCGTAGCATACGGGCTCGTCCTTTAGCTGGTCTTTAAAATCGGGGAAGCTGGTTTGGACGAATCGATCGCGTTTACGTAATCTGTAAACTGTTTTGTAACGGTTAAAAAATCTTCTTCAACTAGTTTTATCGCACCCATATACTTTTTAGGGCACTTCGATATCTTCAAATCGGGATTTTCTTCTATCAACTTAATAAAGTCTTGGTATCCGCTTAAATTACCAAACGTTTTGCTCATATGGATAGCAATTTGCATGCTACTGCTTGTAAATTTATAGTGCAGCAAAATGCAACTGATGTCGGCAAGATTAACGTTTTGGGCAAAATGGCAATGGGAGAGGGCACTTTTATTGCCTTCAACTCGGAAAAAGGAATTTTTAGTCAGCAAGCAATCCAAATTGTAGAGCTTTTTACGAATACCTCCAAACAGAAGCGGAATATCATTATTTGATATAGTTGATTTATTGGAAAACTTCTTATAAAGTTTTGATCTGGAATAAGCTACCCGCGTAATTGCAGATGTGTCGTAGCTAGTGTATTTAGTCGTGATGTCCTCCCTCGAATTGCTCGCCAGGTTCGCGAGGCTCTCACAGGCAAACATGTCAAGCATTTGTGTAACAACAGCAGTATAGTTGTGCGAGTTTAAGTACGCGATAAAACGATCGAGACCCATTCTCTCCGAATACGGGTAATCAAATAATTCATCGAAATCGATATTTAGACACCACCCATTTCTTACAGTGCGATTGGCGAAATCATTAACAATTTGATGCTGATATTTGTTAATAGGCAAACCGGTCTTGAAATAACTTACATTCGAATATTTCTTAGCGATTTTTTCCGAATCATCAGTCGAATGGTTGTCTAGCAGAAAGATGTGTTTGAAGCCCATTTCCGTATGGTGGCGTACGACACTCTCTAGATAATGTTCCCCGTTTTTGAATAGACATGTGACCGCGGCTTCGTCGCTTTTGAGATCGATATAATCCGGTCCCCAACAACGCCTGATAGAATAATGAATGTAAAATTTTCTAAGCGTATTACGAAATGGAAATTTTGCTTTTGAGATCATAAACAGTAATTATTCATATAGTTAGGTTAGGATTTTCACAAACAGGAATTAAGATATTATCCTAGCCGATTCGAGGCACGGAAAAGCCTGAGATCAATGTATTGAGTGTCGAGCCGATTATCGATAGAAGCGTTGGAAGGCTTTGCGGGTTGCTAGGAACCGGGCTTGCATTGAGTGTCGAGCCAATGGTTCAGTAGCGAAGGCGACACTTGCAGCAGTCAATGCGGAGGCAACCCCTGCAATGACAAGAATCACAAGCGATTCCAATGCGTAATAATGCAGCCCTTGTTGGAATACGAAGGCGACGATCCCACCAGCAAGAGCAGCAGAAGTAGCCGGACCATGAGCAGCGAGGATTTCAGCCCCAGACAAGTGGGCATACTTGCGGGAAACGATAACAAAAATTGGGAGAGAGAGGAGTAGTCCAAGAGCAACTTTTACCCAGGCCAACCCTACTGTTTGGGTCTCGATCGGGTAGTCTTGAATTAGCGTTGCTACCACTACTAAGATAGCAACGGAGAAGGGGGCTAGGGCCCAAGTGATCTTAGCCATAATCATCGGCCTACCGAGAGCCTGCAAGATAGGGCCCGTAAATTGATTTATTGAAGATATTGCTCCGCAGATACAGAGGATCGTGAAAACCTTCGCTGCTGGGAGCCACTCATCTCCAACAATCGAGAAGACCTCTTGTGATAGAACTCCCAGGCAGACAAAAGTTGGGATGGCGAGCAGGGTGCTAAGTCGAAGGAACTTGATAGACGCTGTGCTGAAGGCCTTTGGTTCGTCCTGCAAACGTGAAAGTTCTGGCAGTGAGGCGGTTTGCAACGAGCTTGTCAGAACTTGTTTTACCAGCGAGGCAGCACGACCTGCGAATCGGTATAATCCCACTGCCATCGGACCGAAGAAAAAGCCGATGATCACGGTGTCGGCTTGCTGGTTGGCGAAAACGCCCAGTTTGGCCAGAAAGTTGGCCGACGAAAAGCCAAACAGATCCTTAACTCCTCGGACTGAAAACCTGAACCCCGGTTTCCAGTCGCAAAATATCCAGAGCAGAATCAGGGAGACCAGGTCGCTGCCAAGCTGTTGTCCAACCAAAGCCCATACACCGTAGCCCGCGGCAGCCATATAGAGACCGATGCCTCCGCCAATTAGGATCGATAACGTGTTTCGAATCGAAAGTTGCTTGAACTCGGAATCTCGGAACATCTTTGCCTGCTGCACGCGGGAAAGCGCTCCCAAAGGTAAGCGCAAGGCAAGGACGCAAATAAGCGACTCAAGGATGGGCAAGTCGTTCACGCGCGCCCACCAACCACTTGCAGCGATGCTGCCGCCAAAAAGAAGAAGGCTCGCTGCGAGAAGCGTCCAAAAAACCGAATCTAAGTGGTCGCGCCGCAATTCCTTGCGCTGAATGATGGCGGCAACAAAGCCTTGGTCTAGAAACATGTCCACGAACATTGTGAACACAGTGGCTATGACCACGGTTCCAAATGCCTCCGGACCAAGTATGGCTGCCAGTAGGATCGAGAACGCCGCAGAACCGCCTTGTTGGCACCAGTTCATGAGATAGGCCCATTTGACTGATTGAATTAGCGATTTTTTCTTATGTTGCATAGGCGTCGCGATATCGGATTCAGGAGCATAGCTCACCGTGCGGAGCTCGCTGGGGCGTAGACGGAAGATTGGATGTCGATTCGAATCGAAAACTCTCAACCCGATCGCATGATTTTAGGTCTTTAATTTAGCGTTCCGACTTAGCCTCCCGTTTACTGTTTATCCGAAAGCTTAGATTTCTTAAGAAAAGGTGTATAGTTGAATAAATTAGCGATTGTCGCCACCATGTATTGTTTGAACCTTTGAGTGGGCCTCAAATGAGGCTTTTACTCAGTTCTCGGAGTTCCGTTGCCCGGGAAGGGCAGAGCTTTTTTCAATAATGAGACGGAGGTATCGAACATGCCTAGGAAGCACCTCAAAGGACTGCTCAGCCACGCCCTGTATCCAATATCCAATGCAGTTAGCTAAGAATATAACTCCAAGAGACAGTCTCTCATCAGCAATGCCAGAGGCTACCGAAACTTTGAAAACCTCAGAGCGGCGATACTGTTTTATTGTGGTGAGTTCGATATGTTCCCACTAAAAACCCAGTAGAACTGTTTATTTAAAAATGATTGTTAATCTCCAACTCGTTTCAGTCGCGTCCGGTCGCTGACACCTAGAAGTTCGCTAAAGATTCGGTTGAGATCCTGTCGGGCTTTATCACTCGCCTCTCTCAGAGGGTCACGGATCTCTTCCCTACGAGCGAAGAGATCCAGAGTTGTCACAAGGGCATTGTGGTTGTCCGATCGACGGGCGTCAACAACGTGGTCTTCCAATCCGACGCTCTCAAAAACCCCTTGGAACTTCATGCTATACGCTACGCCCACGCATGGGACGCCTTGGGAGAGTGCTGCTATGCAGGCGTGCATACGTGAGCCGATGAAAAAGCCGCACATCCCGATGAGACCTTTAACCTCGTACTGATCTAATTCAGAGGTTAAGATCTTAACGCGATGACGCTGCTCGTAGGGGATTTGCTCGCGCAGTCGGAGGGAAGCTTCGTTGTCGCTTTCGACATCGCCAAGGGGTGCGTAGGTGTGCGGAATTAGCCAAAGGTCACCTGCCTGCTCTTCTAGTAAGCGAAGGACGAGCTGCTTGAGGAAGGTCGGATAGTTGAGCTTGAGCCCGAACATATTAGAGTGCGTGTAGCCGCCGTTGTACATTAGACCATTTACGTTGATGCCAATACAAGAGGCAGAAGGAAAACCTGCGTTCTGTGGGTAGCTTTCAATGCTATTGGGCGGAATGGAGGTAAGGGAAAAGGCGACATCGGGAGAAAGGTGGACTTGCTGATCGCGATGAGCAAGGGATTGCGCAATGGATTGGCTTATTGTGTCGCGAGCGACTATCGTAGAGGATCGGCATAGCAGAAATGCGGCGAGACGGCGAGAAATGGTGCTCTTGTAGGGCCCGTAGGTTTGTGGAAAATGAACGATGGATCCTTTTACTAAGATAACACTCCAAACCGGGAAAAAGGAGATTAGGAAACGCTTTAATCCATAGATATCTGAAAAGGAATCGCCGCCCCGTACATCGCCCACGAAATCCATCTGCGCTACTGCCTTGATCCAAGGGGTGTTTTGCTCGAGCCAGTTGCGGAGAAGAGGGAGCGTCCTATAGAGAATGGAGGCAAAGACAATCCAAGCCAAGTGTTCGTTGGGTTTGGACTTTGGGGAAAGCCTGAAGTTGACCACTTCAACATTGATTGATCGTTCTTGGTGGCGAATCCGAAAAGTGGCGGGCTTTCTGTTTCCAACTAGAATGGTCACCTTGTCGGCTCCGCAATGAGAGAGACATAGGCTTGCAAGGGAGGACCCGAGGGCTAAGACGCCACGGTTTCCAGAGCTTACAGGCGTGCCCATAATTCCGATGTTAGGAGATTTCATTGAGTTGAGACCGATTTGTGTTCTGTTGCGTTGTTTGAGGCGAGAAGCCCGCCGTGGACAAAGCGAGCGAGCGACGACGTCTGAGGCGAAAGGCGTGAAGTGTCAATGGTAGTCGACGTAATAGAGATCCCTGTCTGCGTACTGGCTGAGCTCGTCGGGAGGAGAGAAATAGGAATAGCGGCTGGCTGCGTTTTCGGTCGAAAGCGAGCAACGGGAAACCGCGGTGTTTTCCGCAGTGCGATCCGGGATGTCCATGATCGCGAAGACAGCACCTGCTTTTTCGAAGACACTTTGCATGCGGTCGAGCGGTGCTAAAGTCAATTCTTCCGAACAGTCGCTGGGACTGTCTTTGTGTGTATAGGTTGATGCTTCTCTTCCAGTCGGAAAAGATTCGAACGGACATTGTCGAGCGGATCGGTGCTATGACAGCCGACAAGGACGAGATTGGGCTTTTGTGACAGTATGTCTTGTTCGTTTGATTGCCGCGAATGCCGCAGGATGCTTGGACCCCGCTTTCTAGCCCAGTTCCAATGAGAGATTCTCTGTTGGTTGTTTAGGGTTGATGTTGGTTATGCTTCCTCCCGGTGACCGGAGCGGGGGGAACTTCGTTTTGCTTTCTGTCAAATTCGCTGGGTGTTAGCGAGCTCTGGGATCTGTGCGGCCGCTGGTCGTTTTAGCACTCGCGCTAGTCCGAGTAGACCACCCGCGACTCGCTTAGCGTGGATATCAGCTCCCGATCGAGGCACTCCTCCCGTAAGCGGCTGTTGAAGCTTTTGGCATATCTCCCGCAGCGGCGAGACTCAGGGCAGCTTGGATCGATATCGAGAGTCCTCACGCCGTTTTCGGAGAGCCAGCGCTTGAAGGCTCTGGCGATGAGCTCCGGCCCGTTGTCCGAGCAGATTTACTCGGGCGCCCCGTTCTGGCCTATAGCCTCCTTGAGCAGCTCCTTGCCAAGGATCTCGTCGGCCAGAAGTCGCTTCGATCGTGCGTTCTTTTTCTCCAGCTCCATGAGACGCTTGGCCTTGTCCGCCCGCTCCGACTAGCGAAGAATTAGGATCTTTTGCTCTGTCGCGTATCTCTTACCCTTTATCGTCTGGGTCCTTTCTAGTGGCCCAGACTAACTTTTCAAGCGGCACAGTATAGCTCACCTCGACCACAAAGTGTCCCGCCAGAAGTTTACCAGTCGTTATCGTTGTAAAAGTAAGCCGAAACATTTTGTGTTCCAATTCTTATATGCTCTATTTCTGAGTCGGTTAGGCGTCTTTTCCAATTTTTTATATTCGCTTTGCTGTCACGCACGAATTCTTGACCTGGAGTCTGCTCGCTAGGATTGTGGGCACCACTGTTTTTTTTGATGGTATCCTGTTCTTTCGTTGAGAAGGGAATTGAAAGTTGGTTATACAAAACTTCGAATTCACTGGTTGGGTCTCTCGATAAGTCTTCATGACGAACGAAAATCCAATCGTTATATCGTGACTGCCAACCCATGATTAGAGTGTGCGTTATGTTCCAAAGGATTATTCCTTGATCTATCAGGCTCGGTTGTGTCAATACGCACCGGTTGATCTCTTTTTGAAAGGGGTTTAAGATAGTTTTCATTGCTATCTTCTGGCGTTGGAAGTTTCTGAAATCGAACCTCCAATCCTTGAGGATTAAGCTCGAACAGAATGCTGCTGGGTGACGAATCGTAATGACGGGAATCATTTCGAATCTTTGATGAAGCCATTCGGTGGAAAGCAATGCGAGTGGGTCTTTTATGAGTGGCCTTTTGTTTTGGAAACGACACGTCAGGAAATATCCAAAATCCCTAAATACAGCAGCTCTCCGTCGCATGGAATCGGCTTTAGTTAGCTGATCGACAAGGGGGTAGTCGTACTTTATCAGCCTCTCGATCTTGTGGATGTGCTCGTGTTCGTTTTCGGCGCAGACATATTGAAACCAGTTTACGAACTGATTACGAATAATTCCATATGGGACGTTGAACGGCTCATGAAGATAGGCTATAGATGAACTGTCAGACAGCATGCGCCCGATCCATGTTGTGCCGGATCGGTGGCTGCCTGTTACTAGAATGGGAGCGTTTGATCTCATCGAGGAAAAGTATGCGCTGAGGAAGCGTTTGTTATGGCAGCATTTTCTTGCTCTTTGGACGACGTCACAATGTTCGCCTGTAATGTAGTCGAATAGAGTGAGCTAATCACTCCGATTGTCAGGAAGATGAATAGAAAGGACTGATCGAAGTAGGAAACTGAGATAGAAGTTGCCGCGTGCGCGAAGAGTGATGCCCCGAAGCACCATACGAGGAAGCACTCCGCCAGCCCATTTTCATTGTACATGCGAATCGTTCTACCCACACGAATAAAAGAAAGTATGAGTATTGCGATGAAAAGGCCCATCCAAAGCAGCCCTCCTTTCACTCCCCAGCTCAGATAGTAGTTAGTAATGTCCGCGTGGTTCGAGCTCCAGGAAACTCCGGTTGGCATCCAGTGACGAGTGTAATTGGTGCCGGCTAACCACCATTCATCAAGTCTACTCATTGCGGATTCGATGAGCCGTGCTCGGTGCCAGCCAGTGCTACTACCCGTTAGATCTGCGTAGGTAATAATGTAATACGCGGGGCGGTTCATGACTATTTCCAGAAAAACGTAACCGAAAACTGCGGCCCAGCACAAAGTAGAAGTAAGGTGACGATATTTCCAAAGAACAAGTGCAAAAATAGCTGCCATCAAGCTGGCTATCGGTCCGCTGGAGGCAGAGGTGAATACCATGATCGCACAAGATATCGCGCCAAGAAGGGCGAATCGGCGTGCTTTAGACCAGATTCCGATCATGAGAGGAAAGCATGTTGCTCCAACCGTACCCGCGAGAATTGCGTGGCGAAATGGTCCTTGGGCGCGCAACACACCATCGCGTATGGTGACATGGGGCGAGACGCCGCCTAGCAATGAGAACGAATTGCTCCCCGTCATCTTTTGATTAAGCATCTCGAGTGCAAGTGGCACTAGGAGTATTGCTGTTAGTTTTATTATTCCGATTACTTCTTCTGCAGTGCCGCATAATATACGAATAAGGAAATAGATTCCCCAAACATTATACACCATACCAATCCGATATACCAGAGTGAATTCGCTTGGGTGCGGGTGTAGTAAGTTGGCAAATAGACCCCAGAGACCCCAAAGAATAACGATTGAGTCGATTAGGTTAATTCCGCCGGAGAGTCGCTCGCCGCGAACAACTATTCGAATGAAGCCCACCAAAACGAGAACTCGAATGACGGTGAAACTAAAGGGGCCTATGTCGAAACCCTGCCCTACCGTCATGTAGCACGACCCAATGAGGAGGGGAAGTGGAGCCCACTTTCTAGGCAAGCCGAGAAGAAGCGACGAGTTGACTATTAGAAATATTGTTGAAAACCCGTTCATGGATAGACACGGAGAATTTGAGGAGAAGGGCTCTTAGGTTTCATGGAAAAGTAACGTAACCTGTGATCGAGATGGAATAGATATGGAATGTTTGTGCTACTATTATTGCTACGGGGCGTGGTTTTCGTGAAGCTGAACGTAGTCGCGATCAGTGATTTGACTAGGAGGAAAAAGCGCTCCGTGATGAGTTTGCTATTTGGGAAAAGCTAACGAAATTACTTCTCGTTTAAGAGAAAAGGGTCACTTTCAGCGTTTTCAATCGCATTTTCGTAGCTGATTGTTTTACCGCGATTGACTAATGAGAATCTTTGAACGACGGCGACCCGAATCGGTCTTGGAGCCCAATGGAATAATGGAGTAATGTAATGCGGTACTATCGGGAATTAAAAGTAGGGTGTCTGTATTTAAAGACTCTTTCCCACGCGTGATGCATCGCTAGCGAATTTCTTTACGTTATTCCATATTCCTACGTGCTCAATGACGGAGTTGCTGTTTGTCAGGTTGAAATGGTTGTCTGCATATTGAGAGAGGTCGCAGGCGTCGCCGATGACATGGTGAGAGATCGCGTCGTCCTCTCCATTATGATCTGAGGGTAGGCTTGAGATGGTTAGACTCGCGTTTCTCGAAGCAAGGTAGTCATTTCCTAACAGATTCCAGCAAGTCTTTCGCCCACCAACACCAAGCATCCTAACTCCGCCCTTCTTATTAAATTCGTGTTCGATCAGTGGCTTGAGGAATCTCATGCGCTTTGAGCGCATCTTTGATCCAAATGAATTTGGATTGCTATAATTCGATAGGCCCTTTGTTTTTGGCATTTAGACAAGGGTTGTTCCTTGATTGGCCGCGAAAATTTCTAGTTCGGCGATATACTGAGCTGCGAAGGATCCTCAGGTGGATTCATGTATCTGTATGCCTTCCACATGTCGTGCTCGAACCAATGTATTTTATTCTTGGAGTCTTTTGCCTCATTTTTTTCCACTTCCCAAAGACGATCCATGTATTCAAAGAGAGCTGGGTGGTTCCAATAGCCCTCGACGTTCATTAATCTAGCGGCTAAAACGTGGCCAAATTGAGAATTACCTACGGTGGTTCTGTATAAAACGTCCCAATTGCTCCCGTCTCGGCTAGGTTGGGAAGCGTGTTGAGCTCCCCATTCGGGCATACCGAGCATTTCCGAGGTATAGCATTCTCGGAGTCGCCCGTCTCCTGAAAATTTCGGGCAGTCGTCGATATCCGCTTGTGTCACGTAGAAAGTTTGAAGATCTTCTTGGAAAATCATGTGGTGCTGTGCGTCGGCGTATTCAAGGATGTTTGGGTCATTGAACATGACTCCTGCCAACACCATGGTCATCTTGCGTCCATGATTGTGTCCTCCTTTATCTTCCCAATAACCGCCATTAATTGCAGCTCCATAAATATCGATGCCGAGCTGAAGCATTGAAAAGAGAAGGTGCTCTTTTTGCTCGTTGGAATAGTCAAGCTGTAAACTAAGAAGACATTCGGAGAGATCGTAGACAATTTCGCGCCCGTAGAACTGCTGATTGTTCAGAGGGTGCCATTCTCTCCCGCCAACTGAGGTGTGAATCTCTATGTATGGTCGTTCAACGAGTGCTGCGACGGCGGAGAGCGGAGGTGAGGTAGCTGGTTTTGGCAAGCTTCTCAGCCAGGAATAGTCAATATCTCTAACGCTCCAACGAAGCGTTTTGTCTGATCCGATATACGGTGGACGAAAGTCTCCCTCGGCGGGCACTCTGCTCAATACGGTTAGAATGGCTGCATCGGTTAAGCGAGGGCGGTTTTTCGAATCGTCGTGACTTATGACGGAAACAATTGAAGAGCCTGCTGGTACAATTTTTGGCAGAGAGACGCCGATGTTGAGCGAGGGTTCATAGTTGCCCAAACTTGAATCGAATCCTTGGCTTGGTGCACTACCTGCCATTGGGTTAATCATGCTGCCATTAATATCGCGTCCACTGATAGTTTTTGTTCCAGGGGACATGTTTGTAATCGTAACCCCGTCACCTGAAACGTTTTCGACGACCCAGTAGTCGCCGCTTACAAACTGCCCAATTTGGTAGTCTTCGTTGAAAGTCCATGTGATTCCGTATTGACTGACCGAAGTAGCGGCCAAGGCGGTTGTGGAGCCGCTCAGAACTAACATTGTAACAAGTGTCGATATGATTTTCAAAGGAATCGGTAAGATCAGATTTTCATTGAGAGTCGTCTTTGAGAAACCTGAATTCAGTTTCGGACACTCTTTGTAGCTTTTTTACTGCGGGGAGCTGGAATGCAGTCGATGATTGCTAGTCGACCATCTAGTAATGTAAAGCCATTTTGGAAGCGAGTCCAGGCGATTCTTACGCTTGGCTGATGGGGCAACGATCCACGCGAAGCCTAAGGGGAGAGAACGGGAAAAAATGGATGCCAACATTAAAAGTTGGTAACGACAAGCCGCGAATTGGCCATGGTTGAGGCGCATGTAGGTTTTCAGTGCTTGGCACATCATTACAGTCGAAAAACGGCTTGGGTGACCACTTGAACTGCCTCCTCCATGGTGAGTAACTCTGGAACTGGGGGCGTGGTAGATCTTGTACCCAGCTTGATGAATTTTTCGGTAAAGATCCATGTCTTCGGTGTACATGAAGTATTCAGATCGAAAGCCACCAATTTCTTTGGAAATGGAAGATTTCACGAGCATGCAGGCTCCGCTGATGGCTTCAACTTCCTGAGGTCTATTGGCTTGGTAGGTATTCCACAGTTTCGACTTTGGGAAAAGCCTTCTGAGGAAGTTGGAGTCGAGCAATTGATTCAGTGGAGTGGGAAGTGCGTTGACGGAGCTCGTCTGCAAGGATCCATCTGTATTTAATAAACGTGCTCCAATGGCACCAGCTTTTGGCAGTGTTTGAAGGGCTTGTAAAAGGTCGCTCAAAGCCCGTGGTTGTAATTCGGTGTCTGGATTGAGAAGCAGGAAGTAATCGCTCGTAGCTTTGGCGGCTCCAAGGTTGTTGCATCGCCCAAAACCGAGATTTTTCTGTGATTGAATAAATTAAACATAAGGGAAATCAGTTGCTAGCATCTCGCCGCAGCCGTCGAAAGAAGCGCCATCGCCATCGATTATTTGTGTGGCCAGTCCTTTGCCGTGCTCCTCGATCGATTTCAGGCACTTGCGCACATAGTTTTTCGAGTTCCAATTAACGATGACGACTGATAAGGAGGGAAAGTCTTCTTCAACTTTACTCGCTCAATTCATCCTTTCCATCTTAAGGCTCTCGCGAGTCTTTGCTTTTGCTCGGAGCGAATATAGACAAAAATCTTGTTCGGCGTTCGGATCGGACATCGCTTCAATCCAGATACTAGATATCCAAGCAACCAAGTCAGGGAACTTATGAAGAACGGGGGATCGCGGAACCGACTGAGACATTTAACGAGCTCGAACAGAGGATGGTAGCCGAGGGCGTAATCGCGCACACCCATTTGCCATCGCCGCCTCAACATCCCGCCTTGTGAGACATTGCGTGGCTTGAGATGGTCGACTACGAGATCTGTAACAAGCTTGGTCTTGTAACCGTTCATGCGGGCCGCAGCGCAGGTGATACAATCCCATCCGCCTTCGGGTATAGCTAGTAGACCCCCTAGGCTTTCAAAACATTCTCGACGAAAGAACTGAAGGGCGCCGGGAACGTCATGTCGATTGCGAGGAAACTGGTCTTTACGTCGTCCAATATCGATAGCGACCCCACCAGCGAGGCCTAGTTGAGGATTTTGAGAAAACTCCTCCATAAGGCGTTCGAAATAGTCCTCTTGGAAGGCAACGTCAGCGTCGAGCAACCCTAAGTAGGAATAGTCTTGTGCGGTAATTGTCGAAATGCCTTTCTCCGTATTCAAGACAACTCGCTCGAACGCGACCCCATTGTTCTCTTCTACGCGAATGAGCTTGATCCATGGATTCTCCCGTGCCGCTTCTTTTATGATTTCATCTGTGCGGTCGGTTGATCTATCGCTGACGATAGCCCATTCTCTGGGTAGAATCGTTTGAGAGAGCACGGATGCTATCGTCTGGCTGATATACGCCTCTTCATTAAAGACAGGAGTTACGAGAACGTAGACTAAACCGATTGCTGGTTGCTGATTTTTAATTGATGGATTGGGGCTGAGAGTTTCGACTATTTTCTCTACTAGTCTCACTCTGCGCTAGTGCGCGAGCGAGATGGGCGGGTTTTGCTGTTATCAACGGCTTGGATAAAAAAAAGAGTAGTCTTAAGGCGGGAGAGGCCATTTCCAACTGCCTTCCCGTTAATATAGCAATGGGTCTGGGCTGTTTCCTCACGAGCGAAATGAGTCTTGTTACCCATGCCCTCGGGCTGGGAGGGACAGGTTTTAGCTCGATCAAGTCCGATTTGAATCGCTCCGTTTCAGCTAGGGCGTCAGCACTCAAATGAACTTCGATTCTGAGGTCTGGCATGATTGAAATGAGTGGTTCTATATCTTCTTGCCAGCGACCGAAGCCCCCGGGACAAACGAGCGTCAGCTTTTTAGCCTTACGAACGGCCTTGAGCCAGCTCGGGAGGCGTTTAAGTGTTTTTTCAACGAAGCGGCGCCCTGAGAAAAAGGAGTCAGGTTCGAATCGGTTCGGAAGCTTGTCGAGATAGAGGAGTGGTTCTCCGAGCTCTTTTCCTCTTGGGGCGAGCTGCTTTGCGGTAGCCTCCACCTTAGGTCCTATATAGGACATTTTAAACTGCGAGGCAAAGATTGAGACGAGGCGTTGCTTCATCTTCAGGGCGTCGTCTATCGAAATATCTTCTCGCGTGAGTCCTACGCCGATCTCTCGGTAGTGCTGATGGTGCTCTCGTATGTGCCAAGGGAAGTTCATCGCGTAGGGTACTTCGTGATAGAACAAAAACTTCTGATCTTTGAAATGATCCCGGTTTCGCGTGGCAGCGAGCATGCAAGCGTTTCGGGTCGCTTCGTGGTCGGCACTGCTACCTATGCCGATAGGAATCCATATTTCTTCTGCCGTGCTGTCTTGCAAAATAGGGGAGACTGACGCGACCCAGGATTCAAGCTCTGCTGAAGTGATGGAATGGTTGACGTATCCAGATATGGAACGTCGATGCTGGCGGTACCATTCGAGCGTCCACCCGTCGGGCTGGTAGCGGAGCGGGGCGTCGTGCTGGTCTAGGACGCGATGCGTTCCGCCGAGTACACGCATCGCTAGTTCGGATTCGTCCCGTCTGAGGCGAGTAACCTTATCCGTATCCAAATAGTCTCTCTCGAGGCGGTAGTAGCTGGTGAAGTTAGATCGCCCTGTTACGGAAACGACATCGAATTCGTAATCGTTTCTTAGATTCCACATGGTTGCTCCGAGGGAAAGGATCGCGTCGTCCATGTGGGGTTCGACAATAAGGATCTTTCGTCGACCAGCGGGGGGGGAATTAGGGGCGTACTCGATCGCCTCCTTCTTCCAGAACTTTGTCAGAATCTCTTTTGCCTGCGGCTCTTCGTCCTCGATCTCTTTAACGCTTTTGTTCCCGTCAATAGCCGTCCACACCTTTTCTTCATCTGGTTCGAGGTTTAGATAGGCTCTGCGCGAAATAAGAAAGTAAAGAGCGCTTTCCTTGAGGTGAAAATGGGGGCGCTTGTGTGGGACAAGTCCGTATTCAGCTTTCATGATTGCGTTGGGTTGGAACTAGGTGGTTATCGGCTCCATCCGCTGGCCCATTCTTCTCTTCGGCGAAGAACTTTGCTCCAGATATGGGTGGCACCGTCTTGACCCGCACCTTTTCTTTCAGGTGGCTTCATGAATTTGCTAGCGAGGGCACGCAAAGCGACGGCGCTAATCATAATCAGACTTCCCGTTTTTGCTGCTATCCAGGACCAGTGTTCGTTCATCACTGTTATACGACCTTTGAATACTTTTACTAGCTTGTCTTCGCTTGATGGCTCCGAGCCGCCACCATAGTGGATGATCTCCGCATCAGGGGTGATGCGAGGGGCTGCTCCTAGCTTGCGAGCCCTGATACATAAATCCACTTCGTCGCCATACATATAGAACAGTGGGTTGAAACCATCGAGTTTAACCCATAAGTCGCGGTCTAGCATTAGGAAACAACCGACCACAATATCTACAGCTCTCTCGTTTCTCAGATCGCCCCATATATGTATACTCTCAGGATTGAAGAGTTTCGACTTTGGAAACATCCAGGTTAACCCGAAGGCTCTGCAAACTGTGCTCCACAAGGTCATGTCCATCCAACAAGAGGCATTGGTTGAGCCGTCCTCGAAAATAGCCCGACCTCCCCAAAGACGTGCATCAGGATTCTTGTCGGCATATTGCAATAGGTTGTCAATCGCACCGTTTAATATAATAGTGTCAGGATTTAGGATAAGAAGTCTCTTACTGGTTGCGTGACGTGCCGCTTCGTTGTTTCCTCCGGCAAAACCCAGGTTTTCATTTCTGTCAAACAGTGTAACGTTTTCGAATTTTTCCTTTATTGCCTCTGCAGACCCATCAGTAGAGTTGTTGTCTAGGACGATGATTTCGTAGCTGAACTTTTTTGTCTCTTTTATTATAGAATCAATGCAAGCGACTGTTAAATCGCGTGTGTTGTACGAAACAATGACTATTGATACATCTGGTTTCATTGAATTGTGAATGTGTATTCTATCGAAGTCGTTTTATTAGGGTTTTTGTCCGCATCTTCACTTCCTGGATTACGCTGGGCTTTCGGTTGATTATCGATTTGACATCGCCAATGGACATGGATCGCCGTATTGTATTTCTCCTAGTTAGCCAGTCCGAAGGAGAGCATCGTCCAGCATCGCTTGTGTATACTTTATCGTATTCAAGCTTTTTGAGTTGTTTTAGGCTAAACCTATCATACCCCCCGAAAGGGCACGCAGCGGCGGTGATGGAGTCCGCAATTAATAATTCTAGGGATTCTTTGCTTTCCAATATCTCCTCAAGCAATGACTCTCCAGTCAGTCCTTTCCAGGACTTGTGGTACTTGCCGTGATTGCCGATTGACATTCCAGCAGAGCGGATTTCGAGGATTTGGTCTTTGTCTAAAAACGTTGGTTTGTCTGTCCGATCCGAACAGAGAAAGAATGTGCACTTTAAGTTCCGCTCTTTCAGGGCAGGAAGAAGGAACGTTACATCAGACTCGTTTCCGTCGTCGACGGTGAGTTTGATGTCTTTTCGAGGGGCAACATAATCCAGGATTTCTTCTAGAAATCGTAGGTTTATCCAACAATCTTTCTCGCCAGCGTCTATATCACGGGTGATTGGACCTATACCATGGAAATTCAGAATGACCATCTTGTTTGAGAGCTTGCTTATTTACCTTTCAGTCGTCCAAGTTGCTCTTCGCGAGCGTGCCGAATGAAGCCTTTTGATATTATTCGCTCACGACCAGCTATGGTTGCAAAAATACAGCCAAGAAACCGCGCGGTGCTAGCGAGGATGTAAGGGCGTTCGCGAAACCAGTGCCCAACGCACTATGCTAGCCCGAACAAGGGATGTTAGCCTAGGGCATAGTCACGTATCCCTAGTTGCTATTTTCGTTTTAAGGCACCGCCGTACATTGTTTTTCTTGGTTTAAGGTGATCGACAACTAAGTGCGTAATCAATCATGTTGTGTACACCCTCATTCTGGCACTCATGCAAGTGATACTGTCCCAGCCTCCTTCTGGGATGGGGAAAAATTTTCCTATCGATTCGAAACATCCCCTTCTGAAAAACTGCAACGCACCGGGGACGTCTTGACGGTTGCGAGGAAATTGGTCCTTGGGGCGGCCGACATCGATAGCGACGCCACCAGCGAGGCCGAGTTGAGGATCTTTGGAAAACTCTCCCATGAGACGCTGGAAATAGTCCTCTTGAAAGGCTACGTCAGCATCGAGTAACCCCAAGTAGGAATAGTTTTGAGCCGAAACTGACGTGATGCCTTTCTCCGTGTTCGAGACAACCCGCTCGAACCCGACTCCATTGTTGTCCTCTACTCGAATGAGCTTGATCCAGGGGTGCTTCCGAGCCACCTCTTTTACGATCCCATCTGTGCGGTCGGTCTATCGCTGACGATAACCCATTCCGCAGGAAGGATTGTTTGCGAAAGCACCGATGCTATCGTCTGAGTGATGTACGCCTCTTCATTGTAGATGGGGGTTACGAGTACGTAGGCCTCGCGTTGCAAGGATCTCTGATCACGAATCACTGATCGGTAATCGCCAACCTCTGACCTTCGTTCGGATCGTTTTCTGATAGGGTTGCCTGAGTCCATACTGGAGATAGGAGAATCTATTCGACTGGTTAACATGCGGAGAAGCGTTAATTTCACATGCTCCTGGAGGAATTAACGCTCTATTTTTGAATCGACGCCTTTAGATAGTGTGTGAGCGATTCGCTAGCGCGGGCCCCAATTTTACCCGAGGTTGATAGATCATCGAGGTTTTCGAGTATCGAATGCAGTTCGTGCTCATTGAATGCGACTTTTACGCGCTTTTTTAGAGAAAGGTGCTTAGCGGTGGCCGTTTGGTGCTCGTTGCGGTGTTCACCTAGCCTGGCCAGTTTTGGCATAACTAAAATGGGTTTCTGATGCCTGAGTGCGGTCAAAATGGTTCCCATTCCCGCATGCCCGACTACAAGGGATGCCGATCGAACCTTCGCGATAAACTCGCTGGGTTCTAAAAACTTAGAAAAGGGGATGTTTTTCGGAGTATAGTCGGTCTCACCGATTTGCACGAATATTTCTATTTCAGGGTGATTTGCTGCCCAATCATCGACAATCTTCACCATCCGGTTGAAGTGCTGGTCGGTTCCTACGGTCACAAAAATCCGAAAGGATTTTTGTGTATTGAAGTCAGAGGACTGAGGACTGAGATCTTCCGCCTCCGTGATACTACAGCGAGACGAGGAGGTTTGTTGCGTGCTTGTTCCTTGATCAGTGATGAGCGATTTGCGATCGGCGATTGCCTCGCCAGAAGCATCGTTTCCCAGGACATCACCGTAATAATGGGGGCCTTCGGGCTTGGCGAGGTGCTCCCATTGGGTCAGCCAGTGATCTACGTATTTGCCGGTTTTTTGGCCGGAAAGGGAGAGTTCTTCGGCGTTGGCGATGCTGTCGACCCAGATGGTTTTACGTCTGAGAATTTTGCCAACGAAAATGGCGAAGAACCCAGGCGCGGCCCCGGTTGTGATGATGGTATTTGGCCAGATTCGAATGATGCTCCAGGCTATACTGAGGAAGCAGAGGATGAGTTTGAACTTAGTGTCGCGATTGGAGTCGATGATCGGACGAAACTTGGCCCCGTCGACTTCGGATTCATAACCACGACTAACAGTAGCGTAGGTAACGTCGGAACCTTCGAAGGCGGGACGTAGCCGTAGCAGCTGTACCCAGTGACCGCCACCGGAGGAGAGGGCTAAAACACGGGGACGTTTTGTCGATAATCGCTGATCGGTGATCACTGATCGGTGGCCTTCGGCTGATTGTGAATTGCAGATTTCAAATTGCGAATTGAAGAAAAACCTTTTTTAGCGAAGCCAATCTATGTTCGCGATATGCGAACCCTGACCATTGGTATGATTGTTTTGTCAGGTTGAGGCTGCATCTTAATTAGACCCGACTTATCGGTTTCTTCGAGTGTCGCTGTGCGACAATAGGTTGTTTTGTGAACGTGGAAAATTCAGTTTGGTAGTTTGATTCGTAATCAGTGATAAGCGATTAGCAATTAGTCATCTTCGATCAGTGATTAGCAATTCCTAACGCTTTGCGTCAGGAGGCGCCTCGGCCTAGGAGTATCGCGGGGATTGTCTTGAGGAGTATCTTGAGGTCGAGCCAGATGGACCAGTTCTCGATATATTGCTTGTCCAGCTCCATCCACTCGTCGAAGCTGAGCTCGTTGCGGCCGCTGACTTGCCACAGACAAGTGATGCCGGGTTTAACGGATATGCGGCGGCGGAAAAGCCACTGATACTGATCGACCTCGCTGAAGAGAGGCGGCCTTGGGCCGACTAGCGAAATATCTCCGATGAAGGCGTTCCAGAGCTGGGGGAGCTCGTCGATGCTGGTCTTGCGAATAAAGCGACCGACTCGCGTGATGCGGGGATCTTTTTTGATTTTGAATACAGGTCCGTCGACTTCGTTTTGGTCGACGAGTTTGGCTTTTAGCTCCTCGGCGTTCGCGACCATGGAGCGGAATTTGAGAAGTTTGAAGCTACGCTTGTTCATGCCGACTCGTTCTTGGGCGAATAAGATGGGACCCTTACTGTCGAGTTTTACGAGCAGGGCGACGAGAGCAAGCAGAGGGCTAAGCAAGAGAAGCATCAGTGCGGATCCTGCGATGTCCATGAAGCGTTTAATGAGGAGCTGGAGAACGTGGCTTTCACGGAAGAAGGTGATGATTGTGTTTCCGTCGAAGGTCTCGATGTTTAGGCTTTTGAGGATACCTGTATAGTTTGATTCAGGTGTAAAGCGAACGACTATCCCTAGGTCGTAACCTAGGGTAATAATTTGAGTGATCGCTTTAATGTTTCTTTGAAAAGGGATGCAGATGATGACCTCGTCTATTTTCTCGGTTTCGAGTATCTCAGGTAATTTTTCGATTTGGCCGAGAAACATTTTTGGTGCTTCGTCTGGTGCTTCGTACGGGGCTGTTATGTATCCGATTATCTGATACCCAAGTTCTGTTTTGTCAGCGACTTTTTTGGCGAAGGCTTTTGCGTCGGGATTAGTTCCGACTATAATCACATTGCGAAAATTAGACTTGACGCTACGAGTTAAGCGGAGGAGGAGACGAACTGTACAACGGGCAAAGAGCCCAAAGAGATTATTTGTACACCAAAAAATAGCGATGGATTTTAGCCCAAGGGTTTCGAAGTCGAAAACGACACCAGCTAATAAGAGAATAAAAGCCGTTGTCGTGCTGGCTTTGAAGAGTCTGTAGACCTGTTGATTGAAGGAAACAAAGCGGCCTGTGTCGTATTTGATGAAACGATTGGACACGAAAGTCCAGGCGACGAGCATTAGAATGAGGCCGACGGATTCGAATAGTTTATATTCGCGATTGAAGACAATGTAGATATGCGGTAATGAGTTAACGCCTTTGGCGAGTGCGACTACAATAAACAGACTAATCGCTAAAGATAGCTGGTCGAATATGCGAAGACCGTGGATCAAGAGTTTGTGTCTTAATCTAATCATTTGAGAAAATTGAAAGATTTTAAGAGTCTACAATGGGGAAGATCGGGCTGATTGGGGGATACTTAACAGCAAAGGAAATTAAGGACTTAAAGTGACTGGGGGCGTTCTTTGCGGTTAACGAAAAACTGTGCTACTCCATTGGGAGTGGCTTGCCAGTATTGGTTGGTGTAGGTCTCTTTGATGTGTTTTAGGAAATTGGCGTAGTATGGAGCTGGATATTGATTCCGAGTGCCTTTGCCGTCAAAATCGATGTAGTCTGGGTGGACATTGAGGAAGGCCATACCGCCGTGTTGGGCGAGCCAGGCTATTTTCGTTTTCCAGATGTCTATTGTTTGCTCTTTTAGTAAAAGGTAGAGTGTGCTGTCTTGGGGGAGGGTATACGGGAGTTCGACGTAGCCGTCGAGGTTTGAGGACTGGGGTCGGGAATCCGAGATCCGCTCTCTGGCCTCTGGCTTCTGTTCTCCGCTACCTGGGCTATGCTCTCCGTTAGGTCTTGGAATCCATTTTGGAAAAATGGTTCCGAGGCCATCGGGTTGTGGCTCGAAGGGATCGGTGTCGAAGGTTGAGCTGTCGTAGGTGATATTGAGCTTATGCAGCCAATCGAGATTATGGTGCATTAGGGGGGATCGAAAACCGGTAGCATCCCATATTTTTAGATACTGATTGATCTTCTTTGCTCTGTGATTGAAGCCCTCTTGGCTGTTGTAAAGCTTGCCGTCATGGTGGAGTCCGTGGACGCCTACTTCGAAGCCTCGATTTTTTAAGTTTTGTACCAGGTTCTCGCTTACGCGATACTGACCTTCGGGGATGAAGTTTATCACGGATCGAAATCCAAGACTTTCTTCGAGATCGACTAAATCGCTTATTTTATCGTAGCCAATTTGCGTTTCAACGTCGTGAGAAAGCAGAAATGCGAAGCGTTTTTTATCGGGCCATCCTGACCAGCCGGAAGGAGGAGTGGTTGTGGATGGGTCAATGGGCCAGGTGGCTTTGTTTTGTTGGCGTTTCCGCGAGGCGAAAAAACGGCGAACAGCCATTCGAAGGCTCCAAGGCAGGAAGGGCTTGGCGTGGTAGTAGAGTTTGAGCCGGAACATAGTCGCGGGGCGACAATTGTGGATTTATAATTGTAGGTTGTTGATCTCGAAACGAAATTTATACTCGATTCCGAGGTATTTGATGAATCCGGCTGTCTGAGAAGAGAGCTTCCTTCGCTTTTCTTTGAGCACTAATTGCCGCTTTTTTGACATGTATGCAATTTTACTCAAAAGAACAAGCTGGGCATGGACTTCATCGGCGCACTCTTGTGTAGCCTTGAAAACGTAGATAAATTATTTTTTCCAACTATATTCCAATCCGTTGCGGTTGTCTTCGCTCAGAGGACACTCAACACATGGGCCCTTCGCTTCAGCTCGGCCAATGCCAAGCGAATTGACCATCCTCGCCCAGCGTTCTGAGCCACACAAAATCAATTCGTAATCAGCAATTCTCCTCGACTACAGGTCGCCTAGATATTCTTCTTGGAGACGTTGGGGTACGTAGCTTTTAGTCTTGTTGAGGATGGCTCCAATGTTGTCGTTGGTTTTCAGGAGGAGTTCTGTGGCACGCTTTACTACGTCTTTGGAAGCTTTCTCGGATTCTATGACGAGAAAAACAGCATCCATGAAGCTAGCGAGTCGAGGCGTTACGCTAATTGGGCTAACTGCGGGCATATCGAAAATGACATAGTCGAATTCGCTAGTTTTGAGTTTGGGCACGAGCTCGTTGAAGCGGTTAGGCAATATCTTTGGTAGTTTGAACCCATTTGTGCCTTCGGCGGCGACTACTAGTTTTCCTTCGTTTTTCTTTTCAGTCGGAGGTCCGTTTAATAGTAGCTGGTCGAGATTGGTTACGTTTTTTCCTTGGTAAAACTGTTGGGCGGATTCGCTGCCTAGGGTCATGTCAACCAAAAGGACGTTGCCTTCGCCTGTTTGCGATAGCGTGCCGGCTAAACCTGCAGCCATAGTGGTCGTGCCAGGAGTTACACCTATACCTGTTAAGCCGATGAGCTTGGGCTTGTGTGTCATGCCACGGCCTTCGAAAAAGCCAATGAGGCGGTCGCGTAAAGCTTCGTAATATGAGTGTAGAGCG
>PCCK01000081.1 GCA_002731695.1 Porticoccaceae bacterium | reverse complement strand
CCACTCCACAGAGTACACATGAAAATCACCGGCAACATCTTTAACCGGCAACGTTTTCTTTGCGCCTTTGTGATTCATGAAGTTTGATACTTTGGTGTGCACGGCAGAATGGACCATATTGGGCTGAAACCCCACGTGCTCCATAATGTCCATCTCACCACAAACTGGCCATGGGTTTTTGGTCTCATCACCCAACAGCCAGATAGCAGGCCAGGTACCAAGGCCGGTTGAGAAGCACGCGCGTACTTCAACGCGAGCATGCACAAACTCTCTTTTACCGCGCGTAACGAGACGAGCAGAAGTCGCAGATTGCTGCTGGAGCAGTTCTGGCTTTGCGTTAAAGCTGCGCAAGGTTTTCGCAATCTCTTGAAATTCTTTATCAGTGGTCGCCTCTAAATGTGCCTCAATCATTAAAGAACCCTTTTCAACGCGAGAATTTCGGCGGCTCTGCGTATACTTTTGTAATTCTTCATTATAGGTCAGGTATCCAAGGTCATAGCCCCAAACATCGGGATCTGGCTCGCCCGAATAATCAAATTCATCCGCCCAAACTAATGCCCATTTTTCTGGATTTAATCCTGCGTGAATTCTATGTGCATCCATGATAGTCGGTAGCAAAGAAAACAGTAAAAATACAGATATAGAATTTTTCATTGTACGTAATTATCCAGATAAGTGATCCGCCTCGCAACATCATAGTTAATACAATAAAGAGTATCGAGACCTACATACGTTCATGTACAAAATCTAAGCAGCAACAAGTAACAAAAATTATACCTATACTCTAGTGCTCCTGATCCTGCGCTTTACCAGCACCGGTAGGTACGTGAATTTCATCTACCATCGCAGCAACTTCTGCAGGAATTTTTGCAGTCAATGCACTCACACAGAAAGCTGTCGCAAAGTTAATTAGCATACCTACGAAACCAATTCCCTCCGGAGTAATTCCAAATAAATACTGATCGGCGCTTCCTCCCAAAAACTGGAAGTACACGATGTAGCTACTAGTAAAAGTAATGCCCATAACCATTCCTGCGATACCGCCTGCTTGGTTGATCCGAGTTGTAAAAATCCCCATTAACAAAGTTGGGAAAAAAGACGAAGCTGCTAGACCAAAGGCAAAGGCTACAGTTTTAGCGATAAAAGCAGATGGTGGGTTAATGCCAAAATAAGCTGCCGCTGCCAACGCCACAAAAGAAGCAATACGCGCATACGTCACTTCCTCTTTGTCGGTCAGGTCGGGCTTTATAATTTTTTTCATCAAATCATGCGATATCGATGTGGAAAGAACAAGCAAGAGTCCCGCAGCAGTCGATAAGGCAGCCGCGATGCAGCCTGCCATTAGTAAGGCGATAACCCACATCGGCAAGCCTGCCATGTAAGGATTTGCCATCACCATTATATCATTACCAAAATAGAGCTCATTCGGATTGCTTCGATCCGCCTTATTCGCAATTAAGCGCTGTCCATGTATGCCAATTCGCTGCGCCTCCAGCGTGTCTTGATCTGGATAAATTGGACCTTTACCTATAAAAACTGAGAATGTTCCAGATGATGATTTTGCCGGCCCAAAATATTGAATTCTACCATCGTTATTCTTATCCACCCAAGCCATTTGTCCTGTCACCTCAAATTGCTTAAACCAAGATGGTACCTCCGCGTAAGCGGTGTCATGTAACTTATCGATTAAGTTGACACGAGAAAAGGCTCCTATTGTAGGTGCGGTCAAATAAACGACAGCTATAAACAGTAAAGTCCAACATGCAGATCTTCGCACAGACTGAACGTCTTTGACTGTAAAAAAACGAACTATAACATGGGGCAAACCAGCAGTTCCACACATTAGTGCGGCTGTTATACAAAACATATTCATCGTCGATAATTTACCAGAAGTATATTCTGCAAAACCAAGCTCGGTATTGATCGCATTTAGCTTTTGTAAAAATGGTACAGCATCTTCGCCGACTGTATAGTTACCAATAAGTCCCAACTGCGGGATCACATTGCCAGTGAGTGCCATCGCAATAAAGATTGCAGGGATTGTGTATGCGAAGGCCATTACGCAGTACTGTGCGACCTGCGTATAAGTAATACCTTTCATACCACCTAATCCTGCATAGACAAAAACTATTGCACTTCCTGCTAGTACACCAGCAGGAATACCGATGCCGAAAAGCTGAGAAAAAACGACCCCTACCCCACGCATTTGACCCATTATATATGTCATACAAATAAATATTGCACATACAACAGCCACACCACGTGCTAGCTTCGAATAATACCGGTCACCAATAAAGTCGGGTACAGTAGCCTTGTTAAATTTACGAAGATAAGGCACCATTAAAACAGTCAATAAAACGAAGCCACCTGTCCAACCCATTAAAAAACGCGAAGCGTCATACCCACTAATAGCTACTGTGCCTGCCATAGATATAAAGGTCGCCGCAGACATCCAGTCCGCTGCAGTAGCCATACCATTTGCAAAAGGTGAAACGCCGCCGCCTGCCGTATAGTACTCCTTAGTTGATCCTGCTCGCGAACGAAGCGCTATAACAATGTACAAAGCAAACGAAAGACCGATAAAAATGAAATTGAGAGTTTCTTGATTCATTTTAAATTACTACCCTTCTTGCTTAAAACCATACTTAGAATCTAAAATATTCATCCATGCCGCATACACGACTAAAATACAGACAAAGCTTATAATCGATCCTTGCTGGGCCATCCAAAAACCAAAAGGCGCGTTTCCAATTGTCGGCATATTTGCATCGAGCCAATCGCGAAAAAGTATGGCGCAGCCAAAGCTAAAAAGGAACCATAGTAAGAGTAAAAATAAAGTGACTTTTATAGTGGCGCGGCGGTGCGCAACTCGGTCCTGTATGCTTCCAGCCATTATAATTAGGTATTTTGGGGTGACATGCTAACAAACGTAGATAACAGACCATATTAATAAAGGAAGGGAAGAATTATTTATTTTTGCTATAATAATAAGGCATTAGATCCCTTCTGCGGTAAAAATATTGTTGATAGTGCAGACATATAAAAAATTACGCTTGCTTAATTTCTCACATAAAATGCCTTAACTACAAATGCGATTCACTATTCTTTATTGTTCTCTTACTATTTTAATCCTAGCAAACTCTACGAGTGCTCATCATGTTGCTTCTCCAGTGAGCTCAAGTGCTGCGCCAATTAGTGGAGTGCTTCTACTGGTTGCAGTCGGTCTAGTAGTAAGCTTGATTTTTAGAAACAGTTCTAAGTTTTCCAATTAAGTCATGCACTTCGCTTTAGGTCATCTGTAGGAGTGCGAGAACTTAGTTTTTATCGATGGGCACGATCGTACTAGCTTGTACTGCTTCGGCTGCAATTCTCTATGCATCTGGTTCCTTACAAATTAAACGCGCATTAAGCTATGGGGCTGAAAATCGCCGCGCGATTGCAGTAACAAATATCGCTATGGCCTTATGGTCTTTGCCTCTATTTTTTGTAGCACGCGGAGAATTTGAGTGGATTTCATGGCTGACCGCCGTGTGCGCTGGGGTCGCATTATTTATTGGCCGAATTTTTTCGGTTAAATCACTAGAAGTAGGTGACCTCTCAATCGTCGGTCCATTGCTTGGAATGAAGACCCTACTGGTTGCAGTTTTTTCTTTTGCAACTGGGCAGGCTGAATTAACAGCTTGGTTATGGGTCGCTGCGATCACTGCTACAATAGGGGTTATCCTCATTCAGCGTGGTCCGCAAAAACAAAGTAAATACCGCCGAAAAGCCGCCTATTATGCAGCCGCTGCCAGCGTGCTTTTTGCAACTTGTGATATTCTCGTAGTCGAGGCACGCAGCCAGTTAGGTATCGGTTGGTTATCTCCCACCCTATTTATAACTTTAGCTGTTTTAGTGCCTTGCCTTGGTCGCACGACGAAGGGCCCCGTAAAGGCGCAAAAACCGATCTTTCTAGGTGCTGGAATAATGGGCTTTCAGACCTCTTTAATTATTTTGCTTATTGGCCTTACTGGACAAGCAGTACTTATAAATATTATTTATGCCTCTAGAGCCATATGGACTGTAGTGGTGGATCGCTTGTACGGGCGCGGTGAAGCAGTCGCAACTTTCTTTAAATGGAGACTCTTGGGAGCAGCATTACTTGTAGGTTCCATCATAATAGTAATTTTTCTACGCTAAAAAAATTTACTATAATTAATTAGGGATAAGAATATCCATTAACTATGCTATTATAAATATTTTAAACACGCACACAAATTGATACTATAAACTATGCTCTATTACCTACTCCATTTTTTACTAGGCGCTTTTATACTAGTTCACTCCTTAACTATCAATGCTACTGCTACTGCAGTAGAATTTGAAGCCTCTGTAGAATCCTTGCAAAATTACTCCTGCCCGCAGTGGTTTCGAGATGCAAAATTTGGCATTTATTTACACTGGGGGGCCTACTCAGTCGCTGAGCAAGGCGAGTGGTACGCGCGAAATTTATACATAGAAGGGCGTCCCGAATACAAACATCACTTGGCCACCTACGGACATCCATCTGAGTTTGGCTATCAGGATTTTATTCCAATGTGGAAAGCAGAAAATTTTGATCCAGATGATCTGCTAAATTTGTTTAAAGAAGCTGGTGCTAAGTATTTTACTCCTTGCGCAGTGCATCATGACAATTTTGACCTTTGGAATTCAAAGCATCATAAATGGAATACTGTTAACATGGGCCCACGCAAGGACCTGATCGGTCTTTGGAAAGCTGCCACTCACAAGGCAGGACTTCGCTTTGGTGTTACCACACATTTATCACGCAGCTACAGTTGGCTTAACACCGCTAACCAAGCGGACAAATATGGAGAAAAAGCAGGCGTCCCGTATGATGGTGCGGCTGGTGCAGGCGTGGGTCTATATCCACCAAACGACGGTCAAAGTACCCATCCAAGAGCTCCTTTCGAAGCGCCAGAACAGTGGCGTGAGCATTGGGCAAAGCGTGTAAAGCAGCTAATAGATGACTATGAGCCTGACCACCTTTACTTTGACTGCGCTGTCCCTTTTCGAGGAAGCGACGCTGGTCAAACTGGTATGGATGTAATCGCACACTTTTACAATCAGCGCCCAGAAGGGGTCATGTGCATTAAGGAAAGACCCTGGCAGGGGCTATATGCCGACGGAATAACTACGCTTGATTACGAACGTGGTAAGGCGTCTAGCATCTTGACTGAGCCCTGGCAAACCGATGACTCGATAGGCTCTTGGGGCTACAAAGCAGGAGCCCCCTACATGACTGCTGATCTAGTCGTGGACAAACTCATCGATATTGTTTCAAAAAATGGGAATATGTTACTTAACATTCCGATTAAAGCAGATGGAACTCTCGATGTGACTGCAACTGCCCTACTTAAAGACGTCGGCAAGTGGTTTGCAGTCAATGGCGAAGGCATCTACGGCACACGCCCTTGGTATATGTACGGAGAAGGCCATAATGAGATTGGCCACAAAGACTTAGTCTCCTCAATGACGGCTAAAGACTTCCGCTACACCACTAAAGGTGACACGCTGTATGCGTTTGTACTTGATTGGCCAAAAGGAAATAGAAATCCAGTGATTTTTCCTAACTTAGTGGCAATGAATCAGCGTATCAGTGCGATCACAGAAGTATCTTTATTAGGTTATGATGGGGAGCTCAAATGGGAAAATCATGGTGACGGTTTACATGTCTACTTTCCAAATAGAAAACCCTGTGAATATGCCTATACTCTTAAAATTGGATTTGCAGATGCACAGTCAAACTAGTGCTATTTTTTACTAGGCTATCATCCTCTCTTCTTTACTACTCAATCTATGTCAACTAGCGCAAAAACCCCCATCATACCCAAGCAATACCTGCTACCATTTATATTAACTACCTGCTGCTTCTCTCTATGGGGATTTGCAAATGATTTTACAAATCCGCTGGTCAAAGTATTCGAGCAGGTCTTTATCATAACAACTAGCCAAGCATCTTGGTTACAATTTGCATTTTATACAGGTTACTTCTGCATGGCCATCCCAGCAGTCTTTTTTATCCGTCGTTATACTTATAAAGCGGCGATTATGCTTGGTTTGTCGCTGTATGCACTTGGTGCATTAATAACAATTCCGGCCAGCCTGACAGCGCAATTCGCGCTATTTTGCCTCGCCTCTTATATTATCACTTATGGCTTAGCGTTTTTAGAAACTGCCTGTAATCCATACATCATTGCTATGGGTCCGGCAGAAACAGGCACACAGCGACTGAACTTAGCTCAATCCTTTAATCCGATTGGATCCTTGGCAGGCATGGCAGTCGCATCGCTAGTGTTAGCCCCTAACTTGGAAGTTACGAAAGTGCGTGCGCAGATCGAAGCCAACGACCCAACGACCCTCAGCTATTTAATTACTGATGCATCCGCCTTGCCCATGGAGGCAAGCTACACAACTGGCAGCGATCAAGCAACCCTAGTGGATGGCAACACTGTCAGCGTGTACGCAGATGGCCTACCTGATTTTAGTGCAGTCTCTGGCTCGCTTGACGCTGCAGTACCCAACGTACTCAAAGCTATGCGAGCCAATGAGCCAGAGGCGTTCAACCTCTTGCAACAGACGGATCTAAGCAATGTGCGCGGGCCCTACATGGTGATCGCCATCGTAGTTTCTATTTTTCTGCTTCTGTTTGCGTACAACAAACTGCCAAGCTTTAAGAACGAGGCAAAAGACCCGCCCTTCTCTGAAATTCTGGGCCGCTTGCGTAAACGGGCTCATTTCGTCGAAGGTGTGCTAGCGCAGCTATTTTATGTCGGTGCGCAGATCATGTGCTGGACATTCATTATTCACTACGGCATGGAGCAAGTCGGATTGAGCTTATCAGCGGCTCAGAGCTATAATATCGTAGCCATGGTAATCTTTTTATGCAGCCGGTTTATCTGCACTTTCCTCATGCGCTACCTGCGCCCTAGCTTGATGCTATTTGCTTTCGCGCTAGCTGGATTTGCCTGCACTCTCGGCGCTATCTATCTGCCTGCAAAACAGGGCCTCATTTCGCTGGTCATGGTTTCAGCCTGCATGTCTCTAATGTTCCCCACGATTTACGGCATCGCTCTGAAGGGGCTCAAAATAGAGGAGGCAAAGCTGGGCTCTGCTTTCTTAATTATGTCAATTGTCGGGGGCGCCATTCTGACCAAGGCGCAGGGCGGATTGATCACTGACTACGGGGTGCGTACGTCATTTTGGCTACCTGCTGGCTGCTTCGTGATGATCGCGCTGTACGGATTGCGCTGCGTCTTTGCGCACGACAAAAAGTATAGCGAGGCAGTCTAAATCGCCTTCACGCAGCCTTTACTTAGCAGATATTTTGAAGCCAGTAGTCTCAACGCCTAGAATAAAT
>PCCK01000080.1 GCA_002731695.1 Porticoccaceae bacterium | reverse complement strand
CGTGAGGCGGGCGATCAAGAAGGGTGTTCTTACGAGACCTACATCTTGCACCAAGTGCGGTAACTCTCAGATGAGAATCGAAGCACACCACCACAAAGGATACGCTAAGGAGCATCAACTAGACGTTGTCTTTTTATGCACCTCCTGCCATCGAGCAAGCGAGTAAACATCTAACCAAAGAAAAAAATAAACCAATGATAATAGAAGTAACCCAAAGAGAAGTGTATGGAAACACGTTGACATACGTGGTCGATGCCGCAGTGCAACGATCCATACAGAAGCTGACAGGACGCAAGTCCTTAACTGATGGTGATATCCTAGCTCTTAAAGAGCTAGGCTTCACCCTTAGACTTAAACAAATAACCGTTAACCTCTAACAAATAAACCAATGACAATAATGCCAATAGAAGTAGCCAGCCTTGAGCTGACTCAACTACAAAAGTCCCTCGGCCTGATGGCCGGATGGGAGAGCCTGAACTACCACAAGGAGAGCGACACATGCTGGCTCTCAAACCGGACCCTAAGCCGTGTCGTCTACCTAGACTCCGCGAAGTATGGCCCGATTGTGGAAGTCCTGAATGAGGTCGCCGACCTCGAAGAACATATGTCCGTATTTATCGGACACAACTACACTGACTAATGAAGAAATTAACCCATCGTGAGGGTGAAGCCCTCGCCTCACTAGCCCGAGTGAAGGATCGCCTGTATCCTAACTACTACAGCGGGACCGGAAGGTTCTCAAAGAAGAGTGCAGACCATGCGCTCTTCCTGAAGAACCTCCTCCTTCGCCTTGGCTTCGTGGAAGGCAAGCATTTCGAGACCGGTAACGACTCACCGAGAGGTGGGTGGTCCGGTGAATTCGTATCTCTTCTTCCGGCTGGTCGTCGGCGGAAGGTAATCAAAGACCAAACAGAAACTAAAACCAAATAAAACAATGAGAAGAAATAGACATTACTATGCAATGGAATGGTCACTTGGCCACAACGTGAGTGCTAATACTGGTAAACGGTATGGCGTAACCTACTACTCGTTTCCGCGTAAGGCGAAACGTGATGAGTTCTGCGAAGGCGGTGGTGACTTTACGTCATCGCCTGACTGGCGGGAGCCTGTGTCGTCGCAAGACAATGAGTTGATCGCCGCCCTGAACGAGGGTGAGGTCGTCGAGGTAGATCCTTATGCAGTAGCTGAAGACCCCAACGATTATTTCGATGGTGAGATCTGTAGTCGAACTGGAGTCTCTAAAGTAGATGGGACAATGATGCTCACCTTTGAAGTCGATGATGGGTGGGCTGCTAGGAAGAAACTATCTATCGATCTGAAGGCAATGCAGTTCCTTGAATGGTTCGGTAAGGAAGACATCGACAACCTCAAGAAGGGGATTAAAGAATACGTAGACTCGCAGTAACATGGACTACCTACAAATCATTGGCATCATATTGTTGCTGCCCTTAACCGTTGTGGTCGTCTCCTTGAATGCAATCAAGACTGAAGACCGCCACTTCCGTAAGATGAAGGAACGTGCAGATAAGAAAGCTAAACTAAACAGATGAGCGAGAAGAAGTACTCCAAAAAGTACCTTGATGATCTCTTCGAGGGTAAGATCAAGAGGCTCAAAGGTCAGCCGACTTACGTTCGTGATCACGTAAGGGTCGTCCTAAATGAGACAGCGAAAGAGTATAACCTAACGCACCCTATCGAACTGTTCACGAACACACGAGAGATGACGTATGTCAAACCTCGTCGAGTTGCGTTGACCTTAGTCAGGGACTTAGTCGGGTTACCCTTCACGGGCATAGCCTCCCTCTTCGGATTCAAAGACCATACAGCTCCCCTCCACGCTTACAAACTTGTAAGGGCGGAGATGGAAGCTGGTCCTGCCTTGTGTCGGACGGTTCGTAACATACTAGAATGTGTCCATGAGATACAGGTTGAGGTAGAAGAGGATCAGTCATCTAGTCTATGATACCTAGCCCTCTTGTTCTTCTCTTCTAGCATAGGAGAGATACGATCAGCTAGCCCCCTTTGTTTGAGTCCTTCAAGGAAACCGACATTGGGGGTTAGTCTATCTGATACGCCGACTCTAAGGAGTCTCGATTTATCCTTCCCGATTCCCGCACCCTTCATCATGTTGAACTGTTCCCTGTCCTCGATGCCTAGACCTTTGAATCCTTGCATCACGGTATACATTTCCTTGTTCAATGTGATTAGATCATCTGCTTCATCGTTGTAGATGTCACGGATCTCATCTTCACTGATGGGCTGGTCGCTATACATGCGATACTTCTTAGACTTCACTTCATTCACCCGATCCTTGTGGTCTCGGATGAACCTACGGAACTGAGCTTCCTCATCCACATCGTGGATTCTGAATGGTAGTGTGCCACTGAAGAACTCACCGACAGGTGAGTCGCTGAATTCTTCAAAGTCTGTCCCCATAGCTTTGTAGGCGTCCCATGCGTCACTCAATAGGCGGGGAGTGTAAGCTGTGTCCATGACATAGGCGAACCTCTTAGCGAATGCGACAGAGAACCCATCTACTTTGTCGATGGAGATCGGTCTGTCTGTCTTGGCATCTCGGTTATCCATTGCGTCTTGAACAGCACCTGCAAGGATCTGTTCGTCGAGATACTGGTCGAAGAAGAACCCTTTCAGGAATGAACCAACTGCGCCATCGGCGTTGCCTCTTGTTAGTTCTTGGAAACTACGCGCAACTGGATCAGCCATGATGCTGAATGGGTTGACGTAAGTCAGGTCGATTGACTGAAGGTCGCCGCCCACCCTAAAGAAGAAGAACGAATGCCCCCTCAAGTAGGACGGCATAGACTTTCTAAGTGCTTCGTCTTCGTCGTTACCAATCCCTGCCATGAGCAGTGCCGCTGCTGCGGGTAGTCCTAACGAGAACCCGCCGACCATAGCAGTCATAGCGGCGCGTCTCCGCTTACCTCTAGCTTTTATCAATGGGTTATCGCTAGCCATTTCTTCCTTCGCCAGCTCGTATGTATTGAACACGATACGTGGCACTTCCGTTTTGAATCGGATGAACGGAGCGAAGAGCATACCGTAGCTAGACTTTGATAGCTTGCTAATGATCGGTGGGGCTTGGCTCAATGACTGGGCAGTCCGCTTAACCTTGTCAGCTGCCGTGCGCTTGAGTTGCTCGTCTGTTGCATCTTTAAATTTCTTCGACCCTTTACCAAATATTCTCGTGTCGGGATACTTCTCTCTAGCCTCCATCAGGACACCCAACTCGTGCTTGTAGTATTGGATTTTGTATACCCCATCTACGTTAGAGGACAGTCTCATGAGTGCTTCCTCTAGTGACTTCACCTTCTCTCTAGTCTTTGTAGTGACTCCTTTAACTCCTGATGCTTTATCATCAGGAACCTTGTCGAGGATGTTGTTGAGCTTATCAAGGAAGGTTTCATTCTTACCGTCGAGTAACTCCTTGATCATACCAGCACGAAGCTCGTCACCAAATACTCCAAGACCTACCATCTCAGTAAGCTCTGCATCTATCTGGTCAGGATTCAGGATTCCTTTAATAGAATTATAAGAATCCGTCATAGTCCCGCCCATTGTTGAGAGCGACACACCTTGAGCAGGTCCGAAGAACAATACGTTTCCTAAGATGTTACGGAGGTAGAAACCAACGGAGCCGAGTGTCTTGAACAGCATCGACTTACCCGTTAGGTTCTGCATCACTTTAGCCATACCCTCTACGGTCTTACCAGCAGATGAGGAATCAATTCCTATTGGGGATGCCGTGAGGACTTCTCTTAGGTCTTTTACTGTATCAGCTGCGGCATATTTCCCAGCCAGTGGATCACCTTTGACTGCTGTCTTAGGATCAATCAAGAGAACGTAGTCCCCGAACTTTTCTGTGTCTGCATCTCTGTCTGCTTTGCTGATGATTGATTTGCTCTCGTCTCCCCACTTTACAATGTTACTTCTGAACTTCTGTTGTGCAGCTAGTGAAGACACAGTAGCAAAGGTTCTAAGCAGGAGGTTGGTGGCTGGCTCTCCTTTAGTAGACTCTTCCAAACCATACTCACCCATAAGATTTCTAAGTGCAATCGGTAGATCCTTCCGGCGTGAAAGGTTCTTCATGATCTTCTTATAAGACTTAGTGAGGGGAGTCCCACTTCCTTGGAGTCCAGTGTCATACTGTTGCACGAACACCCTCATGGCTTCAGTAGCGTCAGCCTCCGAGAGTCCCATCTGATTCGTGAAGTATTCGATAGCGAACTCACGAGCGGTCTGGAAGTCAGGATCTTCCAGAACCTTCTGAGCGTATGTCGGATCGTTGAAGATCTTATACTGTCTCGTAAGATAGATCCCACCAGTTCTATCAATCCTAGCCCTAAGCTCTTTCGATAGACCGGAACCGTCTTCAGTCATGATCTTCTGAATAGGTCGGATGAGTTCCTCACGCATCAGAGTGATCTTAGCCGCGAGGTCTGGAGACGTTTGCCTGATATCATCCAGTGCTTTATCGACGGCCTGTTGATGTTCTGCGATCTTGACGTTCTCTAACTCTTCAATCTTCTTCTCCTTAATTTTCCGAGACTCTGCTTTCTGTTCTTTCTTTTGAACGTCAGTGAGTGAGTCATCTTTATTTATCTGCCTTACTGTAAGGCGATGTTCTTCCTCTACCTCTCTGTAGAATTCTTCTTTGACGAGGCTGGTGGGAGAATAACCTTGAGCTAGATTAATCTTATCACTCAACTCCTGAGTCATCTCACCGAAATCTCTTTCGATGATCTTATTGAATTCCGTGTGGAATGTTTTCAAGACACGAGTTGATGCTCTCTCAAACTCAGCGCGCTGCTCCATGATCCGTTTGACAGGTAGGTCAACGTCACCTTTGAAGTTCCTAGCGAACCAAGTCTTTGGAGATTTGTAAGTCTTGAACTCCACCATCGAAAGCTCAAGCAGCTTTGGAATATTAGAGAAGTCTACGTCACTTGCGGAGGATGCCCCGACTTGAGCTTGAAGAGCTACTCCTTCTGGCTGTCCTGAACCGATGTCTCGCCTCAATATCTCATTGAACTTGTTTAAAGATTCTTCAGGGTCGTCAGTGTTGAACTCCATCGAAGGGTCATAGCTAACATAACCGTTCTGGATGAGCGTGACTTCATTATGTATGCTGATGAGCATCGCGTCTAGAACACCCGATCCACCTTGAGCACGTCTGATGGCCGCGAGGCGAGCAAACATAGACCTGACGTATCGGGCGATGATGCTCAGTAGTGATGGGTCAGACGACCAGAACTCAGCGTCCTCTTCAGTAGTTGTTCCAGAGAGGATACGCTCTGAGTTCATACGAAGATGTTCCTCAGCGAGTTGCCTCCTGATGAGAGCGGCTTCCTCTACATTCTCACTATCGAGTTTTGCCTTTGCCTCTGCAATAGCCTCATCGGTTCTGAAGTATGTCTCAGCAATAGAAGCGTAGTCCTCATCTGAGAGGGACTCCTCTAGCGTAGTGATCTCTTCAACAGTAAGGACGTTATAGGAAGCAGAGTGAATCGTCTCATGCAGTAGAGTCTTCTCCGCGTAGACCTTAGCTCCAACCATATCCATTCCTCTGGTTGCAACCTCAAAAGCTTTAAAGTCAAATTCAACTATCTGTATCCCATCTGAATTGAAATTGCCTTGGTCTAACCGAGCAATACTTCCTATGTCTAGAAGGGCTGCTTCCTGTAGAGATAGCCCTCTTGGAATCCTACTCCGCAAGTAAGCCTCAACCTCCATGATCTTACGACTCTTCTCAGACTCGAAAGTGACTGGCTCATCAGAGACGGTATCTTCTACAGCCATTAGACTGACCCCCTCAGATGTCATGCGGTTCTCTTTCCGCTCCTCGTGCTTGATTGTCTCCTCTTGGACACGGCTCAGGATGGAACTAGTTTCTTTCGCAACTCGCGCTGCGTCTTGTGTCAGAGGAGGAAGCTGTGCTAAGGTAGGTGACTTCGCTAGGTCGATGACATCCTGTAGAGCCTTACCGTATTCAACAGCTTCAGTCTTCGATACCTTACGCTTGCGGAACATGGACAAGATAGAATCAATGATCCTCTTGAAGAAACCACGCTGGTCAGCAGGAGCTTCCAGTGACTTGATGCTAGCTTGTAGCTTAGGCGACAATAAGAACTTAGCTAAGAACTCGTCGAAATCCACAAAGGCATCCTCCAGCATAGGATCTTTAATACCCTTGGCACGATACTGTTTCTCTGCTAGCTTGTAGATCCGGTTGAGTCTTTCAACAGCCTCGTTCTGCTGGTCAGACCTCTGATCGGCATTTGATTTAGTTACATCAGACAAGAATGCGTGGACGTATTCCTCAAGCAGGACGTTCTCAAGTCCGAGCTTGTTACCTGTGTCGATGTTGATTGACACCCGATGAGTTCCGTCTGTCCGGTAGACATACTGACCAGCGAAGTTTGCTGGACTATCCACAATGTGGAAGTCAACTGAACTTAGGAAGCTCTCGTCTTCCAAAAGAAGATCGGCCACTAACTTGTGCGATGGGTTGTCTGACTCAGTGGAGATAGTCTTGAGTGCCTCAATGACTGTGTCAGGGCTGTCATGCTCAAGGCCGAGCCTTCCGATCTCAGCTATGTTATCTGCTCGCATCAGCTTACGCTCCATCGGAGTCGCTGCTTGCGATGCTGAGTTCTGTGAAGCGTTGTTGTTCGCTCTACCGATAATCCTTTTCACCTCATCCCGTATCTCTTCCAATTCAGTTTCGGAAGTTGTAGGGCTGATGATCCTAGAAGTAATATCTCTGAGGTTCTCCTTCTCTTCGAGACTCAGGTCTCCTTTTAAGACGGTAGCCTGAATGCCTTTGATTATGTTCTTATCTTGCTCACTAAGTGCGTCAAAGACAGCCTTACCTTGGACTATATCCATCTGCTCTTTTACAGTAGATAAGCCTTCAATGGCGGGAACAGATTCTTCCTCCTGCTTTTCACGAACCAGTCTCCGTGCGTAACGAGTTGGGGTAGCTCCCCCTTCGGCGGCAATCTCCATGCCTTTCTCTGTGAGAGTGATAGGTTCTCCCCGCTCTTCTTCAAGTGCCATACGTTCACCTTCTTCATAAGATTCTGTATAGGCACGATACTCAGAGATAGACAGGTCAGGTCTGTATCTATCCTGACGACGTTTCAACTTAGCTAGGTAATTACCAATCCTGACAGGGTCTCCGTCCCCGTAGTAGATAGACTCTAAAGCTATGCGAAGACTAGATTGTGGTGTGAAGTATTCGCTTTGCTCAACCGCCCTCTTAAATGCTAAAGCATTCTTGGATGATGGTGAATCATAACCCGCCATGCTTATGATATCAGCGATCCCCGCTATTAAGTCACGGGGGTCGAGGTTAGGAACCTCGTCGATAGATGAGGTAGGGCTGTTGATGAGGATAGAATCAATGTAAAGAGCCTCTAACTCGCTCCTCAATTCTTCATTCTCATTTACTTCTAGGATAGCACGGTCAACGATACTAGCAAAACTGTCAGGGAGCGAACCCAAATCGACATCCAACATATCAAGGCTACCTACTACTGCCTGAGCGTCAGACATTCCGATAGAACCTTCAAAGGAAAGATCATCTAAAGACTCGGTATCACGCTCCTTCTCTACGCTACCTCTCGTAATGCTCTGTTTAACATACTTATCAGCAGACAACCTTACAAGACCCATGAGGTCCGGCATCCTTCCGGTTTTCCTGAATCTTTCATTGTTGACTACATCTTTGAGGAGGAAGTTCCTCACGTTTTCTATGGGTGACCCACCAGAGTTACCGCTGTATCGAGATATCAAGTCAGACGCTGCTTGCATACGCGCCTTCTTTATTTTTTGCGGACTGATTATACCTTTCTGAGTCCTTAGAGAACTTTCATCTACGTCCAGAGACATATGTCTAAGAAGTAGATCCACTCCCTTATTAAATTGCAAAGGACTTAATTTGTGGGTAGTTTTTTTAGCTAGTTTCTGCTGATCAGTGAGAATTTCTTGACGGATATTAAAGAAGTTAAGTAAAATCTCATACTCAATCTCAATCTCAGTGACGATATTCTCTACACTGAAGCCCATCGCCGACCCCAACCTTCTAAAAGATTCTCTTGAAGCCGGAGCCAATAAGTTTGTGACGGCCCTCATACCTCTAGAGGAAGCAGTAGACCCGTCAGATAAAGTAACCTTTGCCTCTGAGGCCAGAGGCAATGCTAAGGTAGCGAAATCACCTACTGAGCGAAGGACATCACTCATCTTGTGCCTAGTCTTATTAGACGCCTCGATTGGCATACCTGTCCTTGGGTTTGTCAGGCTAACTCCAAGAGGTAGTGTTGGGTCGGGCGCACTAAGTTCTTTATCCGTAGGGACATTCTCCAACCAGTTCCGATCATAATCGCTGAGTTTGCTAATAGGGATAGTGATGGTCCTACTTCTAGCTAGAGCTAGCTTGTCCTGTATCTTTCTCCTAGCCGCAGCTTTTGCTTCAGGGTCTTTGAAAGGCGTGTTTTCTAGAACTCTAAGCTCTTTACGTAGAGCGTTAATTTTTACAGTATCTTTATCTTCAGCCTTTCTCCTTATAAGAATACTATCGCCTGTCTTCTTAATGAATGAACCCTCAAGATAGTTCCCACGAGCGGGGGTCTTACCTTTCGCTTCACCAATAAGGAATTTCCACGAGCGTATCTGCTTGTAGGCTGGCTTATCATCGGGTCTGATGAATTTAAGATTCGCTAGTGAGAGGAACGCACTAAAATCATATGGCTCCTCTGTTCTCCTAATCTCCTTACGGACTAGCTCAATTCTGTTCGGGTCTTCTTTATGAGGCTTCTGTAGCCCCAACAGCTGGCCTGATTGAGGATCAAAATGATTGACGAAAGAAGGATTGAGAAGGGGGCTGTCCCTAAACTCTTTAGGGATAAAGACAGGTATGTCTCTAGCCAACATCTCCGTCATGGTAATAGGGTCATTATTGAAGACGCCATTCCCATTCATATCAAGGTATCCTTTAACAGATAAAGTTTTTCTTTTCCCTGTAACAGGATCGTAGTGCGTTACTTTCTTTGCCCCGTATTTAGCGGCACCTGTAGAAAACTTATCTAATCCTTTCGCGGTGCTTTCAGTAGGTTGTAAGACAGGGAAACGATTATACACCTCTCTAGCTAGGACGGTAGAGATCCTATCCCGCCCATCATTTTCTTGGTGTTTAGATAGGTCTACACCATACCTAGCCTGTTTCGTAAAGTTTACAGGGAATCCTTTTTTAGATAAGGCGAATACTTTATCAGCAATTTCACGCTCTTCTGTGGATAGGACTATCTCCCCATTCTCATCAGTAACTTCTTCAGGGTTAACTCCAGACGATAGGAAGTCTTTTTCGTTGTAGAAGTTCTTGGCTTGTTTAGGATCAGGGACAATATAGAATGGATCTTTTTCTTTCCGTTCTATTCTTTTCTTTAGCTTAGACTTCTTTACTACTTTCTTAGCTACAGTCTTCTTAGCAGCCTTCTTAGCAGCAGCTTTCTTAGCAGCAGCCTTCTTAGCAGCAGCCTTCTTAGCAGCAGCTTTCTTAGCTACAGCCTTCTTAGCTACAGCCTTTCTAGCGGCGGTCTCCTCAGCGGGAGTGGGTTCAGCCTCTTTTTGTCCTGTTTCTTCTTCAAGCTCTGCCTGAAGATCAGCCATCGTTTCTTCATCGAGGTCGTAAACTATCTCTTCCTCTTCCTCTATCTTCTTAGCTACTTTCTTCTTAGCTACTTTCTCCTTAGCTACTTTCTTCTTGCCGACTTTATTCTTAGCCTTCTTACGAGGCTTACTCTTATCAGGTTCCTCGTTGGCTTCCCTTTTATTAATCTCGTCAAGACTCAGAGCCTTGGCTTCATCTGGATTATTTTCAAAGGCTTCATCCACCGAAGCAGGATCGCCTTCAACTTCTGTTGGCTCTTCTACCACCTCATCTGATGTAACATCTTCTGTTACTGGAACTGTTGTGTCAGCTGGAGGCGGTGTGTCAGTTGTAACTGTTGTGTCAGCTGGAGGCGGTGTGTCATCTGGAGCCGGTGTGTCAGTTGTAACTTCAGGCGCAGCTACCATCTCACGTAAAGGAGTCTGGAAAAGCCGTTCAAGGACTGCTGCTGCAACAGGGCTACCATTAGCCTTGAGGTTTTCCGACGCACTCTGGGCAACGTCAGAAGCCATCTTATCAACCTGTGAAAAGGTGATGCCTCTCTGGCGGCGTAGAGCTGCCCCAGCTTTCTGTACGGCAGGCGCACCAGCACCCATGATACCACCTAATACAGCAGCGTGGTATGACTGGCTGAGTCGTTCAAACATTGGAGTGTCTTGATCCAATGCGGCATCTTCGACGAACGAGTTGAAGAACTCATCTAAACCTTCTTCAACAGCTTCATCCCCGAAGTTACGTCCTACTGCTCCAGCAATCTCTCCCGCTCTGGATCTAATCCTACTAGCTTTCTTCGTTAACGCCGCTGAAGCGAGTCCTGCTTTCTTAGCAGACTCTGCGATGCTCTTACGAAGAGCCGCTTTAACATTTGCATCAAGGTTAGTTTTGTTCGTGACGTTCGTCATCTTGCTAACCACCTTAGTCATGTCACGGAAAGTCATTCCGCGAAGCAGAGCGTCATCAAGACCACCCCTACCGAGTGCTGAGAATCCACCAGTAAGAATTCCGGTGATAGCCCCACTCATCATGCCTGCTCCTAAAGCTTTGTCGCGAATCTCTTCGTCTGACATATCTGAATCAGACCTAAGAGCATTGGTGATGGCTCCGTATGTAGCAGCACTTGATCGAGTAGCCGCTGGAATAGCAGCAGCACTTGCGATACCCGCCTTACGAACAACTTCGCTGTTGAATTCCTTCAAGACATCCATCGTTAGGTCGCTGTGACCTTTTTTAACTGCGATGTTAATCGCATCAGAGAGTTTACCTTGATACTTAGCTCCTTTAATTCTGAATACAGACCTTGGAACACTCTTAACTACGTGGTTGACGTAAGATTTAGTGACTGTCTTAGCCACTGCAACGGAACCAGACTTCGCTGCAACGTATGCAGCTCCTCCTGTTCCGAAAGTTCCGGCTGAAAGGAAGGCGGTAGCCGAGATATCCGTAACCATAGGGGCGATAGTCTCACCAATCTCGCCAGCGTATCCATATTCCTGCCCAAAGAGGCGAGCAATTTGCTGCCTGTCAGAATTCTTCTGTGCAACGTCAGCTAAGTAATCAGTAGCCATCTTATTACCTGCTGCTGCCGGAATGGCTGCTGCAAGAGTCCCAAGAGAATTTACAAGGGACCACGCGATTCCCTTTGACCGCTGGGTAACAAGGTCGTAGTTATCCTCATCCTTCAAGAAGTCATTCAAGATCTCATGATTCTTCTTACCTTGGTTGGCTCCTTCGATTAAGGCTTGGCTCCATTGGTCTTCAACAGCACTACGCTTAAACATCTCAGAGTAATCTTCAAAGCGTTCAGTAAGGACTGACGTGCGAGTCTGCCTGAGGAAATCTTTCTGGTTATCATCTAGTGTAGATCCTTTAACAGTATCATTGAAAAGGTCTTCGTTTGCGAGAACGTCGCTCGCCATGATTGGCATACCCGTCGAAGAGATGCGGAGGTTACGTCCAGCTTCTTCACCAGTATACTGGTCAAACATGTTTTGTGCTGTAGCGCGTGCAAGGACCGCGTGGTCAAATGCTGCTCCAACCTCTTGGGCAGTAAACTCTTCACCTTCCGGTAAAGCGTTTGAGCTGTTGATACGGAGCATAATGTCTGCGACCGCTTCGGCGCGTGTCACATCTTTCGCCCTAAACATCGCAGTGTTCTGCTCTCTCTTATCAGAAGAGAAGATACCAACAAACGCATCACCGAACGCATTAACTACATTGGCTGCTTGGTCCATGAAGCCTTCATCCTCTTCGCCTGCACGGAGTTCTGCATGTGCTTGTAAGAGGGTGTTGGTTTTTTCATCGCCCCTAATCAACTCAGACATAATAGCTGAAGCTTGGTTATAGCGAGAAGCCTTGAAGGCGGGAACCTTAGTTCCAAATGCAGGAGTCATCTGCTGTTGAGCAGCAAGCGCGTCAGATAAAGTGACCTCTCCCATCTTAGAAGCTTTCAAAGCATCGCTAAGGTTAGCTCCAATAGCAGCATCACCAGCAATAATCTCACGACTTCCGTCAAGGTTAGTGAAAGCAGCAAAAGCTAGCTCGCCGTTACGGACCATCTGCCTCTTCATGGAGTCATACTCCCGATCAGCAATAAACCCTGCGTTGGTTTTCAATCTTTGAACTTCTTCTGGTGGTAGGCCGTCTGCTTCCGCAGTCTTATAAGCAGTGATAGCCTGCCAGCTAGAGCTTTTAGGGTCGATGCGGGACTGGATAATATCCATTTTAGCCTCTGATGATATCGCTTGAGGAGTAGTGAGAGAACTGAATGCGTCTACATCGCCTTCTTCAATATCTCCTGACGAAACTAAGCTACCATAAAGCTCGTTCTGGATTGAGTTCTCGACTTCTAGAGAATAGTCGTCGGAGTCGAGGTGGGTTTTACGGAGGTAGTTTGAGTAGTCTACCTTGTTTTGGGTGCTGTCTGAAGAGACAGGTCTTTGCTTTACCCAATCTGAGTAATCTTGGAATTCAGTCATAGCTGAGTTATTTTAGGGTGATGTAGTGTTGTGTTTAACGGCCCATAGAGCCTGAAATTTTGCTTGCTGCGCTTTCTGTGACAGCTGAGGTTCCTCCCATTTCTTCTTGAGCAGCGAATAATAAAGCTCGACGAGCTGCTTCGTCTGATAGTTGTGGTGCTTCCATCTTACCATACTGTGTAATCAACATAGTGTTGATTCGTTGGCGGTCGGCTTGTTCTAATTCACCCTCTCCAAAATCACCGAAAGACATAGCACTTACTTCTTTTAAATTAGCAATATTCATATCAAAGCGCGCTTTCTCCTCTTTCTCGCGTTGCTCTGCGGTCTTTTCAGCTTGTGCTAGTTGCGCCCTCTTCTGAGCGTCCCCCGCTATGCTGAGGTAAGCGTTACCTAAATCGGATGGGGAGCTAGCCACCATCTCTTCAAGAGCTTTGACGTTACCAGACTTAGCGTAAGCCTCCATGATTTTCTGGTTTTCTGCCTCGCGCTTGTTATCTTGAGCCAGTTGGAGTCTCTGCTGCTTCTCACGCTGCTCCTGCTTGTATTTCTCAGAATTAAACTGAGCTTGGGCCATGCTATTAGCTGCTCCAAACACCGCAGTAATTGCGGGATTAGTAAGAGCGGAAGGCGGTAGCTGCGCGTAGATTGCAGCGATACCTTGTGTTTTTTCAAACGCATCTTTAGAAGGATCATTCGCCATGCCTAGTTGAGCGTCAACGAAATCAGGAATCATTTGATGGGCTTCGGCTTCATTCTTAGCCTTCTGCATAGACTGCATTAGAGTAGAATTCAGCTTTTTGTTGGCAAGATCCTGCGCCTGCATAGACATAGCGTGTTGCTCCATCTTCATTGTTTGCGCTTGCATCGGCATGATGACTTCCTGATGATACTTCATCGCTTGGTCAAAATCTCTCTCCCCCATCAGCATTGGAAAATACTGTTGGTGGAGTGGTGCGATGTCTTGATTATAATCGATGGCCATATTACGTTAATTAGTAGGACTTTCCGAAATCGGCTATTCTTTTAAGTCGAGCCTGTTCCTCTTTCTGGATCTCAGATTGCTCTGCCTTTTTAGGCTGCTGTATCAAGTCGTTTGACTTTGGTTCTTCCATGCCCATTGCGTTAAACATATTTTTAGAACCTGACGCGATTCTGTTTTGCTTATTAGCTTCTTCAGCGGCTAACATTCGTGAATCCATCCTACTTTTTCGTAAAGCGCGTGTGTCGATAGAAGGCTCGTTCATACGGGCCACCTCACCTAATAAAGCCATTCTTTGCGCGGCAGGTCCGGTCAGGCGACGAGCCGCACTACGAAACCTTCCACTAGCAGGTCCGATAGGTCGAGAGGGCTGGCGGAGGGCGGACCCACTCCCTAACACGTAATTGGGGTCTTGCATCGCTTTTAACGCAGCGTTAGGTTCAGTCCCAAACTCTCTTTGATATATGACGTTTTGAGCTGCGGCTGCGGCTGCTGTGGGGTCTGGTGCTGGTTGGTCAAATAATCCTGTTCCGGTCTTAGCCTTCTTAAAAGAAAAAGGGGAACCACGCTCGCGGATTCTATTCCCTTCTAAAAACGTATCAAACTGAGATTCAGAAACTCCAGCCTCTGTTGCTCTTTGACGAGCCTGTTTTAGGAGGTCAGCAGTCAAAGCACCTCGTTTCGATAAGTCTTTAAGATCAGAGGCGATACCTCTTTTTTTACCTAGCCTGTCACGCTCGTCAGCGTCAAAAGCTGCGTCTAACTGAGCTTCGCCCGACTCATAGGGGTCAAGGGGTTTATCGTCTTGCTCAAGACTTGCTTCTCCTACGGATTCAGAGGGTTCCTCATATTGTTTAAGACGTGCTTTCCTCGCGGCGTCCTCTTCTTCACTTTTTTTCCTACGCTCTTCAAAAGCCTTGGTTCTACCAGCCAAGATGCT